>PLBR01000143.1 GCA_003135435.1 Nitrospira sp.
CGATAAAGCTGTGGTCGTTCGACGCGCGCAGTTGAGGACCCGCGAGCCCGCCCCTTTGGGAGAGGTTGCGAGCGAGCTTGGAAGGAAAGGGGAGGGTGGCCTGCTGATCTCTGGTGCTCGCGCAACGCGCACTTCTCCAGTGTCGTTCGTCGCTCGTGAAGCGTATCTCGTTCCGGAGTTCGGCCGCTTCACGAGCGACGTGTCACGCGTTCGGACGCAGGCCCCATCGGGCGCGAACAGCACGGATTGTCATGAAGTAGAGAAGGGAGCTGCCGATCTCCTGGCTTCCATTTCCCATCCGACGATGATGTAATGCCACGCTCGGCAGAGCGTAGCCGGTTAGTGTTTCCCATTTCACACAGAGGAGGGCCCCATGTCACGAATCAAGGAACTCAGAGCGTCGATCGGGAAGAAGTTGGATGCGTTGGAGCACCAGGCGCTGGCGTTGGAAGCGCAACTGACCCAGACAAAAGATCAGGCGCTGCAGCGGCTGGAGCAGCGCAAGCAACAGCTGCGGGATCTGCTCAAGCAGGTCCAGGCCGACGTGCAGAAGTCGAAGGAGATGGCAGAGCAGGCGAAGACCGATGTGCAAGCCAAGCTCGAACATCTTCAAGTGCAATTGGCCCTCGGCAAAGCGGACGCCCGTGATACGTTCGAGGAGCAGAGGACGAAGATTCTCAAGGCCCTGAACGAGTTCGAATCCGTTGCGGACCAGAAACTGAAAGGGGCCGCGTTCGAATCGGGCAGGGTCTGGGAGGATCTCGTGGGCCGGACGAGCACGCTCGAAGCCGAGTTTGAAGCGCTCAAGGGCCGGTTTGAGAGTGAAAAATCCAAGCAGCAAGTCACGCTGGAGTCAAAGAAGCAGGAGCTACTCACCAAGCTGGAGTCGTTCAAGGGTCAGCTCAAGGCCAAGCGCGTGGTGGTGCAGGCCAAGGCCGATGTTCTTGAGACCGACTTGCGCGAGGGGCTGGACCAGATTAAGTCGGGGTTTAGGAGGTTGTTCGAATAGGGGGGAGAGGGCGGCCTGTTGGTCTCCTGTGCTCGCGCAACGCGCGGCCTCCGAAGGATAGATCGGGAGCGGTCAGGTGCCCTTCGTGCTCGCAGAGCCCCCACGGTGAAGCGGTGGTCGTTCGATGCGCGCATTTGAGGATCGACCAGGCCGCCCTCCGAAGAGAGAAATGAGCAAGTTTGGAAGGAGTATCATAGGAAGGCCCGTGTTGGACCGCGCGCTGTGGGAGTTCAATCAGCCCCCCGCTGCCGATCTTCCAGAACTACTGCGGAACCGCTCGCACTCATGACGTGGTGAAACTCAACAAGTCATTCCGTTGGGTTGGCATACCGTGTTCATGGGACTGCTTTAGGTGTTGGCCCCGTTGCTGGCGGAGCAAGGTCAAAACGGCTGCCAAGGGGCAACAGGAGCTCTTGGAGAGTACGATTGATCCAACCGTGATACGGTCCTATTTCATAGGATCGTATCTCGAGACACCCATTGCCGGTCTGTACTAGGAGTTTCCCCGATTGCTTTGTCAGGATTTCTCCAGGAACTCCCCATGACGCAGACCCCTCTTGAGGTCGTGCATCGAAAATCTTGATGGTGTGACCATTGAGATATGCGATGAGAGGTTCATCTGGTTGTAGCGCGCGCAACAGGTTGTACATTTGTCTCGCAGACCCATTCCAATCAGGAGTGGTATCGGCCACTTTCTTCTTTCCGAAATAGCTACGTTCCGCGATATTTTGTGGCCTACGGGTGAGTGTTCCTTGTGCCATAGCATTGACGGCTTCTATCAGAAGCGTCGCTGCGGCATAGTGTTGTCGTTGCAACAATTCCCCGGCATTCTCGTTCTCCCCGATAATCAGTTCTTGTTGGGCGACAATATCTCCTGCATCAATTTTCTCCGTCATCATATGAACGGTGATCCCTGCAACCGACTCCCCGTTTTTGAGCATCCAAAATCCCGGCTCTGGTCCTCCATACCGAGGGAGTAGTGAGGGATGACAATTGAAGACGCCTAACCGAGGAATTTGGAGAATGGCCGTCTTTAAAATCTGAGGGAAGATACAGGCCACAATAAGATCAATGTTCAAGCCCTTAACATATTCAATAAACTGGGGAGCATTCACGTTGGGACAGGGAATGCGCGGGATCTTTTCATGATCAAGCCATGTCCGGGTATCGAACCTAGGTTGACGTGTCTGGATCGGTTTGGGTCGGGATAGAATAGTTGTGCGGATGGAACTGACCGCCTGCGGTGGGCCTTGCTCCCACGTAGGGCGAACCCAGGCTGCAATATCATGCCCGGAAGCTTTCAATCGCGGGCCAAAATCCCAGTCGGCAATCTGCGAAAAAACCAAGAGCCGCATGTGGATACGTTAGAGACCGCTTCCGGGGCGAGCTTCTGGACTCATTGCTTGACCTCGTATCTTGCGGTTTGGCGGGTTCAGACAGTCGATCGAAGAGTGAGCGTCAGTCATGAGTATCGAGGCTCTTCCCTTAACCTTGTTGGGTTCGATCCGACGGCCCGGCGCGTTCTGCACACGGGACTGTAGCACGGGAGGAAGAGTCATGTCATTTCAAGAGAAGGTGGTTTTTATTACGGGTGCTGGAACGAGCTAAGAAAGCCAGAGGGGTCATTGCTTGACCTTGTACCTTGCGGCTTGGCGGTCTCCAAAACCAATTTTTGCCTCGTCCCCCGCGGACTTGAGAGGAGAGCGACGAAGAAATTTCTTATCGCCTTGAACGTTCCAGATGTGGAGGCGTCCGCTCACGACTACTCGCAACACCTCGGCTGCCGACCGGACCTGCGTATCCCTGGAAAGTATGCATTGTGGCGCACGGACGCGGTCAACCTGTCGATCCGGAAAGTGGAACACGAAGAGGGTGGGGCTCTCCGGTGGCATGGGTCGGGCGATGTGGTCAGGAGTGGAGATGCTATCCAGCAGTGATTACCGGGATGGCGTCCTCGGCAGACTGAGCTTGCTGGTCCTATGCGCGTCCGAATCGATCTGCTTCAGGGCACTGAGCTGATCCGTCAATTCTGCGATCCGCTTATCGCGATCACGAATCCTCTGCCGAAGACTGTGTACTACTAGGTTCGGGTTTTTGAAGGTGACGGACGCACTTGCCGCATGCTGTTGTCCCAGCCATGTGCGCACCAGCCCTTTCATCACCGCTAACGCCCCATTGGGCTCATCGGCGGAAGCAGGTTGGAACGTCCGGTTGGCAAGAAACCGAATCCAGCGCGCGCTTGAATCTGCGAATGGACCATTCGGCGCGACGGCAATCGACTGCCGAAAGGAGGCCGCTGCCGCTTCTCTATTCTGAAATAACGCGATCATTGCACGTGTGAAATGCACCTGATCACAGGACCGGTGCTGTGCGCAGGTGCTCAGCAGCGTTTCTTGTTCTCGATGTATGGTTTGCAAGAGTACTGTGTCGGTCGCATCGGTCTGAAATAATGGCGCAGGGTCAGGCGGTGGTGTCCCATTCACCATTGCACATCCCCACAGCATCCCCGTCATCAAGAGCCCGAATCCATAACGAAGCCACATCGTAATACCCCATTTTTGCCGAGGTCTCAGCGTCTTTGCTAAGACAAGCTTAGCAGATGGTCCGGATCTTGACGGTTCAGAGGCAGAGACAAAAAGCCGAGAAAAACCGGGACATGTTACTTTTTTGACCGCCTCCTCCGTGCGCGGCGGGTACGTCCCTTCTCTTAGCTCTGACTGCGCTGCAGATCTGTTGAGCTTCACCATCCGATGGGGTATTGTTCCAGCGAGGTTCCGGAGATATCCCCTCGCCGGAGCGATCGGATACACTTGTGCGGGATCGGCTGGTCCGACAACTGACCGAGTTGGCGAACGAGCGCACGCTGCTGTCGTGGAGCGGACCGCTCGACGCCTCCACCAAATCGAAGGCAGGGTTCGTTCGCCGGTATGGCAAGACCAAGCGGGAGGAAGCATGAAAATGAGCTGGATACTTAGGGTCGCAACGGTCGGGTTTGTGAGCGGTCTTCTATTCGGGACAGTGGCGCAAGGACAAGCTGAGTCCAAGGCCAAGAGCGGCGATGCGGCGCGTGGCAAGACCCTGTTTGCCAGGAACTGCGCCAGCTGTCACGGGCCTCAGGGTAAAGGGGATGGGTACAGGCTTCTTGGACCGGATCCGGCTAACCTCACATCGCCGTCGACCACAAAGAAATCCGATGCCGCCCTGCTCAAGACTATCCATGACGGCAAACCGAACATGCCGCCTTGGAAGGTCCACCTCTCGGAGAACCAGAGCAGAGATGTGTTGGCCTATGTGCGGACCCTCGCCAAGTGAAGCGATGCGACCGGCATCGTTGTCGGCAGGGGTAGTCGGGGAGAAGAAAAGGGGCCGGAGTCTTTGTTGAAGCGCCTCGTCTGCACGCGATCCTGTATGCAACCGGGTCACCCTCAAAGTTCGCAGGCCGCGGAAAAACTATTGTGGTTTATCTGGTTCATCTGGTTTCTCTGGCCTGTCTGGTTAGTCTGGTTCAACCAAATAAACAAGACAGACCAAACAAACCAGACAGACCACATGAACAAGACAGGCTGGCGGACTTTTTCAGCATCCTGTTAGAGAAGAGAAACGCTCTTGGGGACCATTTCGCGGTGCCAGCGCGGGGCGCAGAGGAGACGCATCTCGCCCACTGTGATACGATCCTCGGCTCATTACTAACTCGACGGAGGAGGACGTGACATGTTGAAGGAAGTGGCAGGGGATATTTTATTGACGAAGGCGGATGCCCTGGCGCACGGCGTCGCACCCAACGACAACTTTGCAAACGGGTTAGCCTTGGCACTCAGAGAACGGTGGCCGGCGATGTATAAGGACTTCCGGCATTACTCTCAGACGTTTACCCCCAAGGCCGGCGAGTTGTGGACCTGGGCCGGTGTCGGTGGAGTTCGGATTGTGAATCTGTATACCCAGGAGCCTGCTGCCAGTCACGGAGCCAACCACCCAGGCCGAGCCACGATCGAGAACGTGAATCACTGTCTCAAATCGTTGAGTAAGGTGATTGAGGCTGAGAAGTTCAAGAGTGTCGCGCTTCCACGCTTGGCCACTGGTGTGGGGGGACTCGACTGGAAAGACGTCAAGCCGCTGATGGAAAAACATCTCGGACACCTGTCCATCCCTGTGTATGTGTATGGCACCTATCATCCTGTGGTCCAGGCAGAGGAAAAGGGCTAAGCAGGGGCGAACCAGGAAGGTGAGGGAGGGCCGAGCCAATCTACTATGCTCGTGCAACGCGCGGTCTCACCATCCTTCTTGCTCGCTGAACGAGCACGATAAAACGTGCTCCTCCGATGCGCGCAGTGAAGGACAGTTCGGCTGCTCTCTTTATGGCAAAGTGGGAAAGTCGGAAGGCCCTCGCCCGGGCTGCTGGCAGGTCCCAGCGTGCCAGTACCGACCATTTCAATCGCGCGGGGGTTGTTTCCTATCATTCAGTAGCTGATAATGCAGCTGATTCATTAATCAGTACTTAACCGGTCGACTGACTCAATCACAACACAGGAGGTTTAACGATGAAATTACGAAATAGCTTGTTGATAGTTACGTTAGTGATGATCCCTGGCAGCATCTGGGCGTATGGTGACAGCAGTGGTGGTGGTACCGAAGGTTGTAAAGTGAAATTTTCCAAATACATGCCAGCTAGTAGCGCAGAGGTGGCGGCAAAATCTGATTTTTCATTTTTCGTATCCGGTGAAACCAATCCGAACAGTATTAAGGTTACGATAAAAGGTCAGTCCGTACCGGTCACAGTGACACCTAAGAATCAGGGATTTCAGGTAACCGGCATACTCCCTGACACACTAAAAGGAACCTTCGCAAAAATTAACATTGCCGCTAAAGGTCCCAATCAATGCGAATCCAGCGACGGATGGCTGGTGAAAGTGACTGAATAATCCCGTAACCGGCTTACGTGATGATTCGATACTGCAGGAATGGAATCGTCAAAAGGAGTTGGGAGTCTTTTTCTCATAGCATGTGATGGGGTCAGAGAAGGAATTCCGCTCGACGCGCGCAGTTAAGGATCGGCTCGGCCGCCCTCATTGTATAGAGGGAACTCCGTCCGTGCTATGGTTTGACCTTCCCCCGATTCCGTGGACACCCGGTTACGCCACAGCCGTCCTGACCTTTTGGCCAGGGAACAGTAGCTGAGAGTGGAGTGACGACGTAGCGTCCGACCTTCCTCACTTTGGTGTATTCCCCATCTCCGCGATGACAGCGTGCAGGCCAGAGCCGACGCACGCCATTCGTTCGTACTGCACAAAATCGGGCCTGTCGGCGTTCGAACGGTAGGCGGGATAGCGGAAGAAGGCGGTGCCGGTGACCATGACGGCGGGGTAGCCTTCCTTCCAGAAAGCCCAATGGTCCGACCACCCGACGCCGGGGATCAATCCCCACAGGGCTCCCCCTTCTGAGGGAAATTGCGCCTGCTGTCGCGCGATTGGCCCGCCCGCAAAACCGATTCGCTCCCTGGTCCGCTAAGAGCTGTGCGACTTCTCGCAATCGTCGGGCGATGCCCTGACTTTGCGCGATGTTCGCCATGCTCGTGGTGGACCTCACTCGTAGTGCAGCGCCTCGATGGGGTTCATCTTCGACGCTTTGTTCGCGGGATACAGGCCGAAGAAGACGCCCACGATCAGGGAAAATAGAAACGCAATGACGACGGCTTCCGGAGAGATAATGGTCGGCCAGCCGATCATGGTGGTCAGCAGGCGCGCGATTCCGATCCCGGCACCGACGCCGAGTGCTCCGCCAATCGCGGTCATGATGATCGCTTCGATCAGAAATTGGAGCAGGATGTGCCTGCGCTTCGCGCCGACGGCCATGCGAAGCCCGATTTCCTTGGTTCGCTCGGTGACCGACACCAAGAGAATATTCATGATGCCAATGCCGCCGACGATCAACGAGATGGAGGCGATGCCCATCAGCATGAGCATCATCGTCCGGCTCGTGCCGGCAATGGTTTTGGCAATATCTTCCATGGTGCGGATGGTGAAGTCGTCCTCCTCCGAGGCGGTGAGGTGATGGCGCGCCCGCAAGAGCTCTTTGATGTCTGCGACGACGGCAGGGATCTCATAGCGCGTCTGCGTGGCGACCAGGATAATCCCGACGGTTCCAAGAAATTTCGTCCCCTGGACTTTGCGTTCTGCGGTTGAGAAGGGGAGCACCACGAAGTCATCTTGGTCCTGCCCCGTTATGGACTGTCCTTTCGATGTCAGAACGCCGATCACACGGAGCGGGACGTTTCTGATACGGATCTCACTTCCCACTACTTCTTCCCCCGGCTCAAACAGGTTTTGGACAACGGTTTTTCCCAAGACGACAACTTTGGCGGCTGAATCCATGTCCGACTGCGTGAAAAAGTTCCCTTGCGCGATGGGCCAACTCCGAATATCGGGAAAGACAGGGGTCGTTCCGAGGACGATCGTGCTCCAATTTTTATTCTCATGAATGACTTGCAGGACCGATCGAGTCGCATACATCACCGTGGTGACGCTCGCGACTTTCTTCTCGATGTCCTCCGCATCATCGACGGTCAGCGTCGAAATTGAGCCGAGTCCGCCGCGCACGCCCCCGACGGTGGTCGCTCCGGGGACGATGATCATCACATTGGTGCCCAGGCTGGCGATTTCCGCTTGGACGGAGGCGGTGGCGCCCTGACCCAAGCTGACCATCGCCACGACGGCGCCGATGCCGATGATGATGCCGAGCATGGTCAGCCCGGCGCGCAGCGGATTGCGGCGGAGGATGCGGAGGGCGGAAAGAATGGTGAGCCAGAGAAAAGACATGGTGATATGGTCTATCTGGTTGATCTCGTCTATCTGGTCTATTTGGTCTTCTGATTTGACGAACGAACCAGACAGACCAGACAGACCAGACAGACTAGATAAACGGCCTTTGGCCGTTTATCTCATCCTCGGGCCGCCTTCGAAGCCCGGCGGCAACTTCCTCTGGGCTTGTTCTTCTGGCGTCTCAATCCCAAGGATCACCTGGTCTCCTTCCTTCAGCGTCCCCTCGGCGATTTCTGTGAAGAGGGAGTCGGCGATGCCGGTGGTGATCACCGTCTGTCGCACCTGCTTCTCCTGATCCATCACCCACACCTGCGTGACCTTGCGGTCCACCGGGACCGCCGGCATCCGGAAGCGCAGAGCCCCATTCGATACACGGAGTGGATTTTCTTTCTTGGCTGTCACGATGGTCACGTTCGCCGTCATCCCGGGTTTGAGCTTGAGCTCTCGATTGTCCACTGTGATCACCACGTCGTAGGTCACCACGTTCTGGATGCTGATGGGCGCATTGCGCACCTGTGTGACGGTGCCCTCGAAGAACTGTCTGGAATAGGCGTCCACGCGGAAGCTGGACGGCTTGCCTTCGGCCACGCCGCCGATGTCGGATTCGCTGACGTTGGTGTCCACCTGCATCTGCGTCAGGTTCTGGGCGATCACGAAGAGGGTCGGCGTTTGGAAACTGGCGGCGACGGTTTGGCCGACATCGACGTTGCGGGACACTACGCTGCCGTTGACCGGGGAATAAATCGTCGTATAGCCAAGATCGAGTTCGGCTGAGGCCAACGTGGCCACCGCTTGATCCACCTGCGCCTGCGAGACATCTACTTGGGCCTGGGCGTCGCGGAGGTTTGTGGCGGCGAGGTCGAGATCCGCCTGCGAGACGAATTGCTGCCGGAGCAGGGTTGTCATGCGATCGAGTTCAAGCTTCCGCTGATGTGCCATATTCTTCGCTTTCGCCAGATTGCCACGCCCACTCTTGAGCGCCGCGCGGGCTTGACTTACCTTCGCTTGGAACGGCTGCGGATCGATCGTGGCCAGGACCTGTCCCTTCGTGACCATGGAGTTGAAGTCCACCATCAGTTGGGTAATTTTGCCGGAGATTTGGCTGCCCACCTGCACCGACATGACCGGGTTGACCGTGCCAGTGGCGGTGACAATCGCGGTGATGGGGCCTCGATCGACCAGCGCTGTTTTGTAGTGGACCGGCGGAGCGCCGGCCGTCCACCAATACCAGGTTCCTGCCCCTATGATCGCGAGCGCGGTTACGATGCCGATGAGCCGAGAAAAACGGGGCCCGGTCCGGGGTGAAGGGGGAACGGGCATGGAGGCGGGGAGCTGGTGCTCGTGGTCGGATGAGGCACTCGACGAATGGCGAGCCGGAGCTGAGGATGGTCCGTGGGGAATGATCTCAGTGACAGGCACCTCACGAAGCGGATCTTGGGGGTTACTGGTCATGATGTACCTGCTCGTTGTGTGACTTCGCCTGCGCGACCGTTTGTGAATCGGTTCACGATGATCTTACGGCTTTCCTCTGCGATTAACAGCACAAGGGCGCCCAGCGCGAGTGGTCCGAAAATCCAGACAGGCAAGGGGCTGGTTCCAAAGATCGCGTTGCCCCAGGGGGTGTAGATGATGAATGCCAGGACGACGAGTTCTGTCGCGATTCCCCAGAGGAGCAATGGATTGGTGAACCAGCCGAGTCGAGAGAGCGGCNNGGCGAACACGTTCGCCACCTGGGCGACGACGATGCCGGCGAAGGTGGCGGCGGTCGCCTGTTTGTAGAGCGGAGCAGACCAGTCGAGCGGCATACCCCAGGTCCATCCCTGTGTCAGGAGCAACAAAAAGAATGCGCCCATGGCGATCCCGGCTTCAATCAGGCCCAAAAAGATATAGGCGCGCAGGAGAAGTGGAAGGTTCATCAACCGTTCCGTGCGCGGGCGAGGCGGGATTGACATAATGCCGGTGTCGGGCTTTTCGGCACCTAGGGCCAAGGCCGGAACCATGTCGGTACCCAGATCCACGGCGAGGATTTGCGGGATCGTGAGCGCCAGCGGAATCCCCAACAAGCCCCACGCAAGATAAGGGACGACCTCTCCCACGTTGCTCGACAGCACGTACGTGGAAAACTTTCGGATGTTGGCGTAGACGGCCCGGCCCTCTTCAATGGCGTTCACGATAGTCGCAAAGTTGTCGTCGAGCAAAATCATGTCCGCCGTTTCTTTCGCCACGTCGGTTCCGGCGATGCCCATCGCAATGCCGATATCGGCTTTCTTGATGGCTGGGGCGTCGTTCACCCCGTCGCCCGTGACGGCCACCACTTCGCCCATGTCTTTCAGCACCGACACCACGCGCATCTTATGCCGGGGAGCCATGCGCGCGAAGATTGGCTCAGTCTTGTCAGGGCGGGTGGGCGTGAGGAGCAGACGCAGTGCCTCGTCGCTCATCGTTTCGACCTGGTGCCCTTCGATCACGGGACAGTCTCCGTCCGGATTGGCGAGGGACTCTTTCGGTGCCAATCCGATCTGGCGGGCGATGGCCAGGGCCGTGAGCGGATGGTCGCCGGTAATCATGATGGTGCGGACGCCGGCTTGGCGACAGCGCGCGATGGCCTCCGGCACTTCGCGGCGCGGGGGATCCATCATCGCCACGAGGCCGAGGAAGGTGAGGTTCTGTTCCACCCGGTCGATGTCCAGCTTTTCGACACCCTGCTCAATGTCACGCATGGCCACAGCCAGCACCCGATAGGCCTGCTGCGCGAAGGTCTGACTTTGCGCCATGATGCGCTGGCGGTCCTTCTGACTCATCGGCGAGCGTGCAGCTTGGTGGAGCATCTGATTGCAGAGGGGCACGAGCGATTCCGGCGCTCCCTTCACGAAGGCCACGAGCCGGCCTTCACGCCAATGGAGGGTGGACATGCGCTTCCGGTCAGCGTCGAACGGTAGCTCGCCCATCCGGGGCAACGGTTCATGGTGGAGGAGTCCGTGATCCTGTGCGAACTCGATCAGGGCCACTTCGGTTGGATCGCCCGTCACGGTGGGGCGGCCGTCGGTCCGCCGCACGCGTTTGGCATTGTGGCAGTGGATGATCGCGTCGAAGAGCGGCGCATACTCCTCGGCTTCGATCGCGCTGGTCATGCGTCCGGCGATCACCAGACAGCTTTCCTGCACCTCGACTTCGAGATGGTCCATATAGAAACGAGCCACGCGCATCCGGTTCTCGGTCAGCGTCCCCGTCTTATCCGTGCAGATGACGGTGGTGCAACCCAAGGTTTCAACGGACGTCAGTTGCTTGATGAGCGCGTGGCGTTTGGCCATGCGCTGGCTGCCCAAGGCCAAGGCCAGCGTCACAGTGGGAAGCAGTCCTTCCGGCACGTTCGCCACGATGATGCCGATCCCGAAGATCGCGCTGACCCAGATGCCCAAGCCCATGGAGACGCCGATGACGAAAAAGACCCCGCCCATGGCGAGCGACAGCATTGCGACCACATGGGTGACCTTCGCGATCTCTTTCTGCAGCGGGCTGAGGCCTGTCTCCACGCTCGTGGAGAGGCGGGCGATCTTGCCGAATTCCGTCTGCATGCCGGTGGCGAACACCACCGCCCGACCTCTGCCGGAGAGCACGGGGGTGCCAGCGAATACGAGATTGGGAATATCCAGGAGATGTCCATCGGTGACCGGCTCCGCTGTCCGCCGCTTCGGTTGGGATTCGCCTGTGAGAGAGGAGAGGTCAACACGCATTTCGCCTGCTTCGAGGAGCCGGGCGTCGGCAGGGATCTGTTCTCCCTCCTCGATCAAGAGCACGTCACCCGGCACGATCTCGCTCCGCGACACCTCATGCGGTTGGTTGCTGCGCAGCACCCATGCCCTGGCAGGGAGGAGGCGATGGAGGGCATGCACCGCTCGCTCCGCTTTATATTCCTGAAAGAAGGCAAAGACGGCGTTGATCACGATCACACCGAGGATCGCCCAGCCGAGCGTGGCCATACCTTCGCCAGGCTTCATGAATTCTGCCGTGAAAGCCAGGGCGACGGCGATCCAGAGCAAAATGGCCAGGAAATGGGTGAACTGATGGAGGAACCCTCGAATCAATGAATAGTGACTCGGCTCCTCCAGAACATTGGGGCCATACCGACTGAACCGCTGCTGTGCCTCTTCGGGCGACAAGCCGCCTTCCCTTGTTCCCAGGTGCTTGAAGATTTCAGCAACCGTCAGTTGGTGGAGGTGTGGCTCGTCGAGGTCAGGCACGCCAGCCTCGCACGATCAGGACGGAACAAGGGGCGTGTCTCAGGAGACTCTCCGAGACGCTGCCGAGATGGAGCCGCTCGCTCTTGGTCAAGTCGCGAGACCCGATCACCAGGAGTTCGGCATGATCCGCCTCCACGTGTTTGACGATGGTGTCGATGACGTGGTCCATCTGCACGTCCGTGTCGACGGCGTAGCCTTCTTTCAGGAATTCATCCCGCAATGCCGTGACGAGTCGCGTGGCGCGTTCGACGACCGGTCGCTCAAGTTCGGCGACTTGTGTTTTGGACAAGTATCGAACGGCCAAGTCGGTCACCGGTCTCTCAGCCGAGGAGAGGATGGTGGTCGTGGCGGATTCCGGAAGAATGCAGGATCGAAGAAATCGAGCGGCGGCTCGGGAGTGCTTCGAGTCATCGACCGCGAGGACCACACGCGTCAGCTGAGGGATCGGCTGTTTCACGACGAAGACCGAACAGCGGGCGATCGACGCGACTTGCCGGGAGATGCTCCCCAACAAGAATCCTCGAATGTCGCTCAAGCCGCGGGATCCGATGAGGATGAGATCGGCCTTCACCCGCCGCGCCTGTCGCACGATCGTCTGGGCGAGGGGGCCATGGGCTAATGTGGTGTGGAGTGTGGTGCGGGGGCTGGTCGCGGCCTGTCCGAGGGCGACTCGAGCTGATCGCTCTGCCTCGCGGAGGAGGATTCCACCGGCCTTCTCCATGGCGGCCAGGGCGCGCTTCTCTGCCACGGGATTCCTGCCTATGCCCGCTCGGAGGGCCGACGGATCGACCACATGGAGAAGCGTCACATACTCCGGCTCCCGTCCGGCGAGCGCTTCGAGTGCTTGTACCCCCCACTGCGAGCATTCAGACCCATCCACGGCACAAAGAATTCGCATGACAGACTCCCTTCCTCAATGACAATGACGGCCAACAACCAGCAGGCGACTCCGGGTATCAGTTCTGCATTGGATGTGCCTGTGACAAGTGGTGCATTATATGCGAGACGCGCTAGGATTCTCATGGTTTGTGGAGAGAGAGGATATGTCGCAGCCATGGCATGCGGCGTTTCGCAGCACTGTCGAACGGATCACTGTGGTAATTGGCGCCAGTTCTGAAGGACGGGAAAAGGGTTAGCGGGGAAATAGATGGTCCCGCACGCGAGAAATTGGGGCCTTGTCTGATTCAGAGGTTTGGCACTTACATTGCGTGGTCTGACCATTAGCAGGATGCTGAAACAGTCCGCCAGCGGTATTCTCGCATCGTTCAGACCCTCAACGGGGACCCGACCGCCTCACCACTCGGCGGCGCGCACAGACTTGGTGCTCCTTATTCGTCGCACCGCGCGCCCCAGAGGGTACGCC
Source organism: Nitrospira sp. (assembly GCA_003135435.1). Lineage (GTDB taxonomy): Bacteria > Nitrospirota > Nitrospiria > Nitrospirales > Nitrospiraceae > Palsa-1315. The sequence goes on from PLBR01000143.1 coordinate 13,429, forward strand.
TCGGGCCTTCACTCGTTGCGGCCTTGCTGGACGAACTTTTTTGAGCATCCTGCAGGAACGTTCTTCTGTTGTGCTGCGCGTGCGGACCTTCGAAGTTCTCGTGTGCCGATGTAGTTTTTCTACAGTCTGCTAGAGTGCCAGGAGGGAGCTGTGAGACAGATTCTGATTCCTGTGCTTGCGTTGTGGAGTAGCCTCTGTGGGGGAATGAGCTTGGCCGACGGGGGACCGGTCGCCCGAATCGGGGAGTCCGGCGAGTTTCTCGAATTGGAATATCAGGTGAACGGTCAGCGGTCCAAAGACTCGCTTCCGCTCTATGGGGCAGACGGTATTCGCTATTTCAGCGCCGGGGTCGGGATCGAGGAACGCAGCGCCGAGTATCCCCCGTTCTCGCTGAAGCTCGTGTTCACTGCGGGAGGGAAACCCTTTCTGGCCGGAGTCGCGGTCACCATTCAGTCAGCAAAAGGGGGACCTCCGATCAACATTCCCCGTGACCATGTCAAGGGACCTTGGTTGTTCGTCGAACTTCCGTCCGGCACCTATCACCTCACGGCGATCCACGCGGATCGGACGCAGGGTCTCAAGGGGGTGAAGGTGGAAGCGGGAAAGATGAAGACTGTGCACCTCCGCTGGCCGGAGGATGGGGAGAGCGCGGCATCGTCCGGAGAAGCGGTCGGTCAATGAGCCATGAGCAGGCTGTGGAAAAAGTCCGCCAGAGCCACAGGCTGTGGCTCGTGAAGCGCGGGACCAGGCTGGTTTTTCTTGTCTCTTTGGTCTGTTTGGTTGAACGAGACTAACCAGATGAACCAGATCAACCTGTCTCATTCGTCTCGCCCGTCCTGCCAGTCTCGCGCGGCTATCTTGTGAGATCACTAGTGAGGAGGGATCCATGCCGACAAAGAAGAAACAGAAGAAGACAGGCCCGAAGAAAGAATTTGCCGCCATGATGGTCAAGCAGGTCATGCAGAAACAGGTACAGTCTGCTCATCTCAAGACCAAAGGCGACGTCATCGCGTCGCTCATGATCGAGGGATTCGGGGCCGTGCCGGTAGTGGATGCCAAAGATAAGCTCCTGGGCATCGTCAGCGAACATGATCTGCTGGCCGCATTGGATGACGGGCACAAGCTTGGTGCCGTCGCCGCCGGTGATATCATGACGTGTAACCCCTATTCGGTCCGCCAGGAAACGACGCTCCCGACGCTGGTTCATGTGTTCAGAGCCAGCGATTTGGTTCGCGTGCCGGTGGTGGACGCGAACGACAAGCTCGTGGGTATCATCGCCAGGCGGGATGTTTTACGTGCCTACCTGGCGGCCGGGCGTGCAGGATGCTGAAAATGACCCCCAGCGTCGTTCTCAGTCGCCCGTCTCCCTGCAACGTACCCCCAAGGGTACGCTTCGGTCGCCGAGCTCCCTGCGGCCTTGCTGGGATGTCATTTTGAGCATCCTGCGGGAACACATTTCTTTTGTGCTGCAGGTTCTTGGATAAAGGATCCAGAAAGGAGAATCTATGCGACAAACGGAGTTTCTTTCGACAGCCTGCGATCCGAAGACCTTGACGGTGGGGCAATTGATGCAGGATGCGGTCTTTACCTGTGGCTCCAGGACCGATGCCTTGAGCATCAGCCGGCTGATGCTTCAACGAAACTTCGGCAGCCTGCCTGTGGTGGAAGAGGACCGGACCTTGGTCGGCCTTATAAGCGAGTATGATCTGCTTCAGGCGATGATCGAGGGCCGCGATCTGCGGAAGGTGATGGCCGTCGAAATGATGAGCACCCACCCGGTGACGGCCAACGAGGATATGAAGCTGGAGGATGTCGCGAATCTGTTCCAGGATCGCTACATCACGCGGGTGCCTGTCGTTCGGAACGGCAAACTGGTCGGTATTCTGGCGCGGCGCGATCTATTGTTCGGCTATACCAAGGCATCGCAGTATTGGTCGTAAAGTCGCGTGAGACGTGAGACGTGAAACGCAAGATAAGCCGGATTAGGAAGCGGCGGTGATGAAACTAGGCATTCGTTCCTGTCTTTTCCGTGCCTGTCTGAGGTTACGTTGTTGTCATACTGGAAAGTTTTGGTCACCATCACGGTGATGGTGGTCATGGGCCTTCCCGATGTCTCACAAGCTGATTCCTCCAAGAAGCATCGAGGTCCCTGCGAGATTCATTACCCCAGTGATGCCACGGTGGAGTGGGACTGCCGTGTCATTCCGCCCGGCGAATCGTTGGAGACGATATTTGGCGAGTACTGGGTGGACGTTGCACGATTCAATCGGATCGATCGGCGTCATGCTCGCCCTGGTCTCTCAATTAAAGTGCCGAGGCGGCTCGAGGAGCTGGCGCAGTTTACGCCGTTACCGCTGTTCTATCCGCCAGGGGAGCTGAACGAGAAATTCATTCTGATCGATCTGACCGAGCAGTTTCTCGGAGCCTATGAACTTGGAGCCCTTCGCTTCGCTACCCCCATCGCCTCCGGGAATGGACTCAACGAAACGCCTACGGGGGCGTTTCGTCTGACCGCTGCCCATCTGCAACATCAATCCGGCCTCTATACGATCGAAGGGACGGACCGGCCATATCCGATGAATTACGCGCTCCGGTTTCATGTGAATAGGGAAGGCGTGTCCTACTGGATCCATGGACGGGACATGCCGGGCTATCCGGCCTCGCACGGGTACATCGGCCTCTACGATGAGTCGATGCAGAAGGAACAGTACGGGGCGCCGAAGGATCCTGAATTGTTCGACGCGGAGAGATTGTTCGTGTGGGCCTTAGGGAGTGAGCCGGACGACGACCATGTGATTCCACTCCCCCGTGGTCCAAGGGTTCACATCATCGGTCAGGCGCCGGAGCATCAACCATAAAGCGATGGCTAGCAAGTAGTCTGATCAGGACGAGGCAAAATGAGTCTCCCTCCGAAAAAGCCCGACTCACCTGTGTCAAAGTCCCTGTCTGGAATGGCAAGGAGGGTTGGCCGATTTCTCAAGGAATTTGACTTATGGTAGGGCCGGTCCAAAAACAAATGGGTATGGATAACCGCAGATTCACGCTCCTCGCTCTGTCACAATTCATCCACCATCATTTGCTCTGGTTTTTGATCAGCGCCTATGCCATTGCCGCTGTCTTTCCGGTGGCCGGTTTATGGATCAGGAACGTTAACTTGGGCGACGTTCAAATTTTCCAGTCAAAAATCCATGTCTCTCTGCTCCTGCTCCTCCTCGCCACGCTCATGTTTAACGCTGGATTGGGCGTGAAGACGTCGCACTTAAAATCCCTCATGCAAAAAAGCAGGGTGATGTTGGCCGGACTCGCAGCCAATCTGGTCATCCCCATGATCTATATTTTTGGCGTCACCCTGGTCATGCGGCTGTGGTATGAGCCGGACGAAGCGCAGCATATCCTCGTCGGCCTCGCGTTGGTCGCCGCCATGCCGATTGCCGGCGCGTCTACTGCCTGGGCGCAGAACTCCAATGGAAATTTGGCGCTGAGCTTAGGATTAGTCCTCTCATCAACCGTTCTGAGCCCTATCATCACGCCTGTGGCGCTGCAGGTATTCGGGGAGATGGCGTCGGAGGAGTATGAGACGGTACTGCAGGACCTCGCCGCCTACGGATCGGGAGCGTTCTTGGGCCTCTGGATCGTACTGCCGTCAGTGCTGGGCCTTGTCGTGCGATTCGCAGTTCCTGAAACCCGGCTCACGGACGTCATGCCATTCATCAAACTCATCAATTCCATCGTGTTATTGCTATTGAACTATTCGAATGGATCGGTCTCCCTTCCCCAGGCGGTGGCGGATCGCGATTTCGACTTCTTGGCGGTGACGTTGGGGATCACCACAGGTCTCTGCATCACGGCCTTTGCCTCCGGATACGGGCTGAGCCGTCTGTTCAAGGTAGACCAGGCTGAACGTGTCTCGCTCATGTATGGACTTGGGATGAATAATAACGGGACCGGGCTGGTCCTGGCCTCTCTCGTGCTGGCCTCGTACCCGCGAGTCATGGTCCCGATCATTTTTTACAATTTGGTCCAGCATCTGGTGGCTGGAGGCGTGCATGAAGTGACAGGACGAACTGTTGGCGATCAAAAGGTGGGGGGAACCTAAGGCGAGCAAGCTCTCCGATGTCCAAAATCGGTTGGTTTTGACGAAGGTACTAACAGGCTCGGGGGCTTTGATTGTATTCGACTTCTTTGGGAGACTCTGACGAATGTATTGACAAGTCCGGGGATCATCACAGAGGTTCGCGCCTTAGACGAATGGAGCCCTTAAGACGCAGCCTCTCGGTCAGAGTCATGACCCCATATGCACGTCTACTAGTCCCAGTTCGGTTCACCCCGGCTCCTTCGCATGTGTCGTGATATGGGTCAGGAGAACTCGTTTGACTATTTCTTCATCAACGTCCTTCATTCCCTTCACTACTGCGAAAGGGAGCTCAGCCTTCCACAAGAGTGTCCCTTCCGCACTGACCAGATGCAGGTACAATCTCTTCGGATATCGCTCCTTCCATCCCCAAAATGCTTTCTGCAGCGGTTTGCTCACCACTCTTCCGAAGAGCACACCATCCGCCTGAATATCCCGGCTAACCTGCGGCGCCAGTGCGATGTCATCCTGGTCGGTGGTGCTCTGCGTCATTTGCGTGAGCACATTCGCGGGGAGATGGCTGGCTACCTCAGCCGGACTGATCACGTGACGGTCGGTTGCTTGTCCGAGCACGGTCGCCCACCAGTCAGCCATGCGTAGATCCCCGACAAATGGAGCCACTGCAATGTGCTTGAGAGGAACCTGCTGTCGCGCCTCCGGCGGTGTCACCCACGCGTGTTCAAAGGGCTCGAACTCAACGTCACTGCAGGTAGCCACATCAGCGCAAACGATGCCCACCCAAGCCAGGACTGAGCAGCCCTGCATCAGGATGGCGGAGAAAAAGAGCATTCCCGTTAGAGAGATGTGTTTGAGTTGACTATGCATAACTGTTTTCTTTAGACATCTAGATGGTTCCCGGAATCATGTTCCCCTTCTTGTGCTCGTCCCGTCAACCGTAACCTCAGCCTGAACTTTCCGCTACCGGCGCGTCGCCTTTTGGTTTGTGGTGGGGCACGGCGCCAGGCGGCTGAGGTTCGGCGGCAACTTGGTCTGCTCGTCGAGGCAGGCCCTGTCGATTTGGGCCTGCGTGAGTCCGACAGCTCCTGTCAGATTTGTCCCGCGCAAGTTCGCGTGTTGAAGATCTGCGGCATCCAGACGCGCGCCGGTGAGGTCGGCTCCGGATAACGTGGCGCCTCGGAGGTTCGCCTCCTGGAGGTTGGCATGGGCGAGATTGGCACGGGTGAAGTTCGACTCGTGTAGATCTGCTGCCACGAGATTGGCCGATTCCATGATCGCCTCATTGAATTGTGCGTGATGGAATTGGGCGTTCGGTGCATGGATCTCGTTGAGATTCGCCTTCGTAAAGATGGTGCCGGCTCCTCTGGCGCCGATCATCACCGCTCGATACAGTTCGGCATCTCGGAAATCCCCCTGGTCCAGGACGGCCGTATACAAAATCGCCATCCGAAGTTTGCCAGACTGTACTTTCGCCTTAATCAACTGCGCTCCTTCCAGATTGGCCTCTTCCAGATCAGCCTGCTGCAAGCCGGCCGAACGGAAGTTCGCGTATCGCAGGTCCGCTCCGCGAAGGATGGCCTCATGCAGGTTGGCCCCCACCAGACTGGTGCCGTCGAGATAGGCGCTTTCTAAATCTGCTTCAACCATCTGGGCTCCATCGAGTTGCGCGCCGTCGAGGAGTGCTCCTTGCAGATTAGCCTGTTGAAGCTTTGCGTTGGTCAAGATGGTTCGACGGAGGTCGGCCCCCATCAGATCGGTCCCTGCCAAGATGGCCCGGGCGAGGTTGGCGCCGTAGAAGTAGCTCTCGCCGAAAGAGCCGTTGGTCAGATCAGCTGAGGTGAGGTCTGCTCCTTCAAAATGGGCCCGTTCGAAGGAGGATTCGCGCAGTTGTGCTCCGGTCAGGACGGCGTTGTAGAGCGCTGCTTCATCGCCTATCGCACGGAACAGATTGGCGTTGGACAGTCGTGCATGCCGGAGATCAGCTCCCGTCAGGTTGCTGTCTTTCAAGACGGCTCTCGTGAGATCGGCTCCCGCGAGACTGGCTTGCGACAAATCACTTTCGCCCAGATTCGCCTGGCTGAGGAGGGCCCCTTCCAGTCGTGCCCGTTCCAGATCGGCCCCGGCGAGTTTCGCGTGGCGCAAGTCTGCCTGGCACAGATTCGCGCGTTGATGTTCCGGCTTCTCACGGTGTTCGAGCCACTGTCCATGCGATTCCACGATCGCCTGCAGCTGCTTGGGCGGAACGGGTTTCTTTCTGTACGGGCTCTCACAGCGGGTGGTGTGACCGCTTGTCTGACTCGGCTCTGCTGTATGGGTGATGGCCGGCAGGGCGAGAACGATCGATGCCAGGATCGTGGTGAGGACGGTGCGTTGTGTCATGCTGATTCTCTCCAAAATGATTTGTGTGTTCTGTGCGATTCGACAGCCTCAACGCCCCTGTTGCGACAACAGACGAATGTAGGCCACCACGTCCTGCATTTCTCCGTCCGTCAGTTGGCCTCGCCATGCATGCATGGGGCTGAAGACGACCCCGAATTCAATGGTCCTTAAGAGTTCTTCGTCGGATTTCAGAAAGGACGCAAAGCGGTGAAAATTGGCCGGTGCCACCTTGAGGGCCTTCGCGTCCGGTCCATCCCCCCAGCCTCCGACACCGTGGCAGACCTGGCAATTGCGCTGGTACACGTCTTTGCCGCGTGTGATATCGGCCGGATATTCTAGCGCGTGGAGGAGAGGAGCGAACAGGAGGCCGATGAATCCCATGGTCAGGGTGACTCTGAGTGCCGACATCGCGTTAAGAGGGGAAATTCGCATCAATCATAGCCTCCTCTACCAAGCTGCGGAAAACCCATGGGGGTATGTCCGACTGTGAAATGTTTCCTTGCTTCGACGTTGCTCGTGAAGCAATTCCTGAATCTGTTGACCTGATGATCTGTTGAATGTTCGGAATTCATCGGATCGACAGATCGTCAGATATCTTTCACTTCACGTTTCACCTTGCACGTCTCACGCCTAACGATCTTCGCATGCTGTTAGCTTTTCTTGGTCGTGTGGGCCACGAACGGCGAATAGAGTTGCTGCATCTTGGTGCTGCCGCATTTCGGGCATGTCACTTTGGTAGACTCATGTTCCTTCAGGGTCAAGACTATCAACGATTCCTTCCCGCAGTCCAGACACGTATAGTCGTACATGGGCATGAAGTACCTCCTTGCAGGCTGCGGAAAAACTATGTTGGCACGCGAGACTGGCGGGACGGGTTCATCTGGTTCATCTGGTCTGTTTCGTTCATCTGCTTAGTTTCGTTCAACCAAACAAACCAAATAGACTCGATAAATACGAGAAACCATCCGGCTCTCGCGCGTCACGGTTTGTGGTACTGGCGAACATTTTCAACATCCTGTTATGGGACGATGGGGGATGGGTGATGGACCGTCGTCGCCTGAGGGCCTTTCTCGCCCTCTTCAAGGTTGAAGGCGACGTCAGTGCCGTCACTCAATTCATCGAATGTGAGACCCTGCAGCGCGTGTTTGTGAAAGTACACCTCGCCGCCGCCCTCCTTGAGGATGAAGCCGTATCCCTCCTTCGGGAACAGTTTGCAGATCACGCCTCGAAATGGCGGGATCGGAGACGTGCGCACCTCGGTGCGACCCCTCTTCTCGCAGTGCTTGCGGAGTTCGATGGCCATGGCGTCGAAGGCGGTTCTGATGGCCTCTTCGAACGTCTTGTCTTCCTTGCGGGCCGTCTTGGTCTGGCGGCCAGGGAGTGTGACGACGATGAGCGCCTCGGCGACGTTGGCCAACTTTTTGTGGTGGAGATTTTTCGTGAGGGTGACTCGTCCATGGATCAGATCATGATGCCTCTCCTGGAGGTCTGCCATGCGGGATTCAATCTCACTTTTCCAGCGGGGAGTCATCTCGACGTTTCGACTTTCAATTGCCAGTTCCATGCTGCCTCCTGTTGGAGTCGATCGTGGTCCTCTAGCAGGATGTTGAAAAAGCCCGCCAGCCTGTCTTGTTCATTTGGTCTGTTCGGTCGGTCTGGTTTTTTGGTTGAATGAAACTAAGCAGATGAACCAAATCAACCAGATAAACAAAACAAACCAGATCAACCAGACAGACCGGGCTTGCTCCAGACGTGCAGGCCATAAAAACCTTGCTTTGCCAAGTTGGTTTTTCAGCAGCCTGCTGGTGGTTGATATCAGCAAACGATGTGCCGCACATTCCTGGAGGCGAGAGGCATGACACAAGGGGCTATGGGCTTGAGAGTTTTCCCTATCGTCCCTGGCCCCTGGCCGCGCGCCTGGGTACGAAGTGGCGCATTTTTCCTCAGTAGCACTCTTGGCAGTGAAGCTCAATGCGCCAGTTCGCGTTGAGGCGAAGGGTTGAATACCTCTCTTGCCGCGCTCCGTCGTGTGCACTGAACTGATCCTATGTGGTGGAACATGAATTGCGTACCTTCATTACACTACGATGCCCACGCTTACGAAACAGACCCTGGAACGATACCTTCGTGGCCGGTTCGGTCCCACGGCGACCGTGCTGACCTATGGAGTCATCGGAAAAGAAAGTTCGCAGGGCATCCTCAAACAGTATGGCTATGGCACGCCGGTCAAGTTGACATTTCAAGTCGGGCGGAAGATTCAGTCTGCGGTGCTGGAGACCATGAAGCCGGGGCCCTTCGGCCATGAGCACCCTGCGGATCGCGCGCAGGCGATCCTCTGGGACTATGACTCCTATGGCCGGCTGCCGCGTCATGTAAACGCGCTCGACGTCGGGGCCTTTACCGACGATCGGCAGCTGATCTCGGTAGCCGAGGCGCGCGAATTTTTCGTCCTGACCCAGTGGACGGAGGGGGCCAGCTATCATTTCGATCTGGAGCGATTGGCCAAAGGCGGAAGGCTCCGGAAACAGGATCGAGAGCGGACGATAGCCCTGGCACGCTATCTGGCGCAGATTCATGCCAGAAAACGGCGCGATCCCGCCCTCTATCGGCGTCGGCTTCGGGAGTTGATCGGCCACGGCGAGTGCATTATGGGGCTGACCGACAGTTACCCTGACCGCTACGAGTTCATCTCGGCGGGTCTCTTGCGCGGGATCGAGGAAGCCTGCAACCGCTGGCGCTGGCGCCTGCGCGGGGAGACCCAGCGTCTGTCGCAAGTACATGGAGACTTTCACCCCTGGAACGTCTTGTTCCGAAAAGGAACGGATTTTTCAGTGCTCGATCGATCACGAGGGGAGTGGGGGGAACCGGCGGACGACGTGACCTCAATGACGATCAACTACCTCTTTTTTTCGCTCTGTCGCTGGGGCACCTTGCAGGGGCCATTGGAAGTGATGTTCCGCCTCTTTTGGGACACCTATGTGGAGGCAAGCCACGATCATGCGGTCACAGAGTCGGCCGCCCCCTTCTTTGCGTTTCGAGGATTGGTCTTGGCAAGCCCGGTCTGGTATCCCCAGCTGTCGATGGAGGTGCGCCGGACCATCTTCCGATTTATCGAACATGTGCTGGATACACCGCGCTTCGATCCTTCGCGGGTAAACGAGTACTGCAGGGCCTAGAGTGTCATTGGTCACTAGTCATTGGTCAATAGTGAAGATTGGATTCGTGTTGCGATACCTGATTATAATTTCCCTACTTGCTGTTGACCTTTGACCGATGACCATTGACCATTCTACCAGTTTCGCCATTTGGATCACCGGCCTGCCGGCCTCGGGCAAGAGTACGATCGTCTCTGCCCTGAAGCCGCAGCTCGAAGGGCTCGGATTGACAGTCGAGGTGTTGGAATCCGATGAGGTCAGGCGGGTCATCACGCCGACGCCGACCTACTCAGAAGCGGAGCGAGGTCTCTTCTACCGCGCGTTGGCATTCACCGGACAGCGGCTCGTGGCACATGGTGTGACCGTGGTTTTCGATGCGACGGCAAGTCGCCGGGTCTATCGGGACTTTGCGAGGTCCGTGATCCCCCGGTTCATTGAGGTCTCCGTGGAATGTCCCCTCACGACCTGCATGGAGCGAGACCGGAAAGGGACCTATCTGAAAGGCCAGCGGAGCGAATCTCTTACTGTCCCGGGACTCCAATCGCCCTACGAAGCGCCGAGCAACCCGGATCTCCGAATCGACAGCACCACCACTCCCTCAGGCGACGCGGCCCGCCAGCTCTGCGACCTGGTCAAAGCGAGATTTCTCTAGCAGGGTGCTGAAAAACCATTTCGGTCCAGCGGAATTTCGACGGCCAGCATGGCTAGGACAAGAAGAGAACATTTCCGAAGGATGCTGAAAAAGGTCGTCCAGAAAGGCCGTAGCCGATGAAAGCACTGGAGGCGTAGCCTCTGGGCTACGTTGAGGATGCTTTCGAGGCGAGAACGCCGCTGGCGGACTTTTTCAGCATCCTACTATCCAGTGCTTCAGTGAAACGCCAATACCGGGCATGGCATCTGGTGTAACACGGCATGAGACACGCTGCCGAGTACGAAGCGGGTGATTCCCTGCCGGCCACTTGTGCCCATCAGAATCAGATCCGAGCGGAGGTTGGTGGCTTCTTCCAGGATCATGGCAGACGGCGTCCCGATCACGTCGATCCCGCGTGCCTGATACCCTATGGCGCGCAGACGTTCTGCTACGCCATCGATGTAGTCACGCGCGCTTTGTAAGGCTTGCTCCTTCAGTTTCTCAGCGGCGGCTGCATCGACCGGCCATGGCGGCTCCGTCGAAGGCAATACCGTCAGCAGCGTGACCTCAACCGTGTCGTGGAACGGCTTCAGTTGTAGAAAGCGAACCGCGGTTTCCGCGTCGGATAGACCTTGGAGCGGCAGCAAGATCTGTTTCATGGCCTTGACCGGGCCGTTCACGATCAATGTGGCGCAGGGGGCCAGGGTGAGGATGCGGTGTGACACACTGCCGAGTAGCCGCTCCTTGACGGGACCAAGACCCCGTGCTCCCATCACGATGAGATCGGCTTTCTGCTCCTTGGCGGTCGACACAATCATCTCTGCCGGAGACCCGATTCGAAGGTGTTTCGTCGAGGGGCCTGCATGCATCGGGAGGAGGGACTGAACCCGATCAAGCAGCCGCTCGCCGTCTTCCCTCATGCTCTGCTCAAGGGTCTTATAGAGCTCCTCTGCGACATCCGGCAGCATCATTGGATAGGCCGGTCTCGGGACGTCCAATGCATGAAGCAGGGTGAGCTGCTCTGCTCGGGCAAAGTATTTCAAGGCGTGAACGGCCTCATAGGAATTATCCGATCCGTCAATCGCGAGTAATGTTTTCATCGAGGACGCTCCTTTGTTTGCGGACCTATGCCCTCGTGCGGGGTAGGATGAGCGTGTTGCTGAAACAGTCCGCCAGCGTCTACGGACCCTGGCGCGTGAAGTGCGAGACAGGCTGGTATCTCTTGTTTATTTGGTCTGTTTGGTTGCACGAGACTAACCAGATGGACAAAACAAAGCAGATGAACCCGTCTCACCCGTTCCGCTTGTCTCGCCTTTCCCGCCCGTTTCCTCAGTGAAACGCCAGCACCGGGCATGGCATCTGGTGTAACACGGCATGAGNNCCCATCAGAATCAGATCCGATCGCAGGGTGGTCGCTTGTTGCAGGATCATGTCAGACGGTGTCCCGGTCACGGCGACTCCGTGCGCCTGATAACCGATGGCGCGTAGACGCCCTGCCACACCGTCGATGAAGGCGGCTTGCTCCTCCAGCTTCTCGGTGGCGGCGGCGGCGGCTGCTGCATNNGTCGAAGGCAATACCGTCAGCAGCGTCACCTCAACCGTATCGTGGAACGGTTTGAGTTGTAGAAAACGAACCGCGGCTTCCGCGTCGGATGGACCTTGGAGTGGGAGTAAGATCTGTTTCATGGCCTTGACCGGGCCATTCACGATCAACGTGGCGCAGGGGGCCAGGGTGAGAACGCGGTGTGACACACTGCCGAGCAGCCACTCCTTGACGGGACCAAGACCCTGTGCTCCCATCACCCGTGCTCCCATCACGATGAGATCGGCTTTCTGCTCCTTGGCCATCCACACAATCACTTCTGCCGGAAACCCGATTCGAAGGTGTTTCGTCGAGGGGCCTGCGTGCATCGGGAGGAGGGACTGAACCCGATCGAGCAGCCGTTCGCCGTCTTCCCGTACGCTCTGCTCAAGAGTCGTATTGTGCTCCCCCGCCACTTCCGGCGGCATCATTGGATAGGCCGGTCTCGGGACGTCCAATGCGTGAAGCAGGGTGAGCTGCTCTGCCCGGGCAAAGTATTGCAGGGCGTGAACGGCTGCATAGGAATTATCAGATCCGTCAACCGCAAGTAATGTTTTCATCGAAGACGCTCCTTTGTATGCGCATCTGTGCTTTCGTGTGGTGCAGGAGAAAAGTGTTGCTGAAACCAGATGAGAGCATGCTCCGCAACCTGTTCAAGTGTGCCAGGCTCTTCGAAGAGATGCGTCGCACCCGGCACGATTAGAAGACGTTTAGGGCAGGCGAGAAGTCGGTAGGCTGCTCGATTCATCTCGATGACCAGCTCGTCGTCTCCACCGACAATCAGCAGAGTCGGCGTGGTGATCGACGGGAGATAGGGTTCGGCCAGATCCGGTCTGCCGCCCCGCGACACGACAGCCCGAATCGACGAGGGATCGCGGGCTGCCGCCTGCAGGGCCGCGCCGGCGCCGGTACTGGCGCCGAAATAGCCGATGCCCAGGCCTTTCGTCCGGGTGTCCTGTTCGAGCCAGGCTTTGGCCCACAGAACCCGATCTGCCAGCAGGTCGATGTCGAAAACCTTACGGCGGTCCTCAGCTTCATCCGGGGTCAGTAGATCGATCAGCAGTGTGGCTACCCTTCCTTGCTGGAGATGGCGGGCAACGAAATTGTTGCGCGGACTGAATCGCCCGCTGCCGCTTCCGTGAGCGAAGACCACCATTCCGAGCGCCTGCGCCGGAAGGCCGAGGACTCCTTCAAGGGAGAGGTCCCCCCGCGTGAGTCGTACCGCCGTTTCATTCATTGCCGTACCCACGGTCCGCATCCTTCACTCTTTTCATCTTCCGATCACGGACGAAGGGCCCGCCACCGTCTGGATGGCCGAAGCCCGAGGTACTTCGCCTCTTCATCAACTCTGTCGCAGCGGTCATGGCAAAACCGCCAGTTTCATCGCTGCTGTAATCACTCGAAGATCAGTGGCAGTCCGTGGGGCAGAAAAATAGAAGGTACAGTCCCACCGCGAGCCCGAGCAGGACGGCTCCCAGCAGCAGCCACTTTGTCCTTGTCATGGATCCGCCTCCAGTTTCGTACTACTAAGAGACTCAGCAAGTCTAATGCCGTTGGGTTAACAGTCGCGTGAAGCGTGAGGGGTGAGGCGTCAGTCGTAAGGGGTGAAGAGTGAAAGGCATTCGGCCGCGTCATTTTCCTCGCGCCTCACGGTTCAAGTCTTCTGTTGCCTTCTGCTACAGAGTGAAAAAGCAAACTGTAGCAGGACACCCCCGCTTAAAATTCAAAGAGCCGATGGCCGATGGCTTATGGTCTGACCAGAGAGACAAAGTCTTTGTTTCCACTCAGCTATTAGCTATCAGTCCTCAGCCCGGATCGGATGGCACCGGCCTTGCTGATAATAGGGAATGAGTCAAGCCTTTGGGAGATCACATGGCTGAATCGCTCTTTACGAAAATCCTTGTGCCGGTAGATTTTTCCCCTTGTTCCGAAGAAGCCTTCCGCGTTGCGCTGGCCCTTGCCAAGACATTTCAAGCCGAGCTGTTGCTTCTGCATGTGATCGACACCAGTGCCCTGGCGACCTTCAATCAGCTGGGGTTATTGGCGGTGCCGTCAGACGCACAGGGTCAGAAGCGGCGGCTGCGCCATCATGCACGACTCAATGTGCGGCAATTACTCGAATCAGAGTCGACCAAGGGCGTGACCGTGACGCGAATGGTATTGGAGGGCGGGCCGTTTGTGGAGATCGCGAAGACGGCCCGGATGGAAAAAGTGGATTTGGTGGTGATGGGGAGTTACGGAGGGCGCTCAGGTAACGTGGATAAGATCTTTTTCGGCAGTACGGCAGAAAAGGTGGTGCGGACCGCGGGCTGTCCGGTGTTGACTGTTCCGTTGCCACCCAAGCCGAAACGACAACTCGAGAATACATTGAAAGGAAGGTGTGCATGAGAAGTCAGAAAGCGCAGCAGTGGGGATGGGTTCTGGTGTTTGCCGTCACGTGCGGGTTCTGGTGGGAGACCGCGGGTCCGGTGTTCTCGCAGTCGGAGCAAGTCGTCGAGGTCACGATCAAGGATTTCAAGTTTGTGACCAAGCAGGGGGTGCTCCGCCTCGGATTCCCTACAGTGATTAAGGTCAGGAACGAGGATGCTGAACGGCACGACTTTGGCTCGACCATGTTTGAGGGTATTCCCACTCAGATCGAAAAGGACGGGGTGATCGTCTATGGGCGAGGCGTGGGCGGAGTGTTACTCGATCCCAAACGGGATGCGACCTTTCGGTTCAACATGTCGCGGCCCGGCCGGTATGAGTTCCGTTGCTCAATCCATCCGAACATGACCGGTGAACTGCTCTTGCTCAGCGCGGAGGCGGTGTAAAAAAAAGGTAGCCGAGCGAGACAGGCGGGACGAGCGAGACGGATGAGGGTTGATCTGGTTTGTCTCGTTCAACCAAACAAACCAAATAGACCAGATAAACAAGAGAAACCACCCGGGTCTCGCGCTTCACGCGTCACGACCTCTGGCGGACGTTTTCAGCAGCCTGCGAGAGGGTAGGGGAATGTGAGGAGATGACACTGTGATCACGCGAATTTTGTTGGCGACGGATTTTTCACGGTGGGCCCGGCGGGCGGAAGACTATGCCTGTGCCCTCGCCTGCTCGTGGAGGGCTTCCTTGACGGTGCTTAGCGTCGCGGAATTTCCACCGGGGCTCAATCCCGACTACCCCGTCAATCAGCAATACTTGGCTGATCTGCTCAAAAATGCATCGTCGCAGTTAGTCGACCTCAAAGGCCGTGCGGAGCGGCGAGGCATTGCGGTCACGACCAGGATGGCTACGGGGATTCCGAGTGAAGAGGTGATCACCGCGGCGCGGGCGGAGGATTCGGATCTCATCGTCGTAGGGACCAGAGGGAAGACCGGCCTTGCGCACGTCTTGTTAGGCAGTACTGCCGAGCGGGTCATTCGCGGAGCCCCCTGCCCGGTGTTGACGGTGCGAACGGATCCAGCAGACACCGAAGAGGAGGAGGGTGTCCTGTCGAGGCCTGTCACGCTGGAGCGCATCCTCGTGCCGGTCGATTTTTCCGATTGCTCCCTTGATGCCTTGGAGTATGCAGCCGTAGTGGCGCAGCAGGCTAAGGCCTCCTTGTTGCTGCTGCATGTGTTGGAGCCGGTGTCGTACGGCTTGGACTTTACCCTCGGCCATAGCAGGACACGCGAACAAGTGCGCGAGGCCTGGACGAAGCGACTGGAGGAGTTGGCATCCTCGCTGACGGTGACCCATGTACCGGTGGAGTTCCAGCTGCGGGGTGGCCTTCCGGCCGATTCAATCTTAGATTCTGCCCAGACGCTACCCTGCGACCTCATCGTCATGGGCACGCATGGACGCCGGGGGATCTCGCACACCATTTCCGGTAGCGTGGCGGAGGCCGTCCTGCGAAAAGCGGTCTGTCCTGTCATCGCGGTGCGTAGCCCAAAGTTTGGAGTTGGCCATTGTCGGGTGATTCCGACAGCGATGTCTCCCGTAACGGGTTGAGGGAAAGCTCGGTTTTTGTGCGACACGATGCTGTGATAATTCTTAGGGCGATAGTGCCTGAATAGTGAGCAGGATGCTGAAAAAGGCCGTCCTTGTCGTTCGTGAAAGGTGAAACGTATAACGTGAGATGTCCGAATCAGGAAACGAACAACGTTTCACGTCTCACGGCCTTTGCGATGGCGGATTCTTTCAGCATCCTGCTAATGCACACTTAACCAAGGAGTAAGTGATGACGAGTGCAACCAAACTAACAGTGAAAAAGAAACCCTCGATGCGTTCGCCCTTGGCGGCATCACCACAGTCCAACGAGCTGCCGGATGCCATGTGGGCGCGGATTTCGCAGAAGGCTTTCGAACTGTGGCAGGAGCGGGGGTATCGAGACGGACACGATCTCGAGGACTGGTTTGATGCCAAGACGATAGTCATGGAAGAAATTCATGAAGCTCGCGAGTGAAGCGACTGCCGGCCTCTGGGTGCCTCTCGTCCCCTCGCTCGATGCGTTGCTCGCTCGGTTGGAATCCCTTTCGTCGGAGCCGGGGTTGGCAGCCCAGCGGCAGATCGCATTACGTCTTGCCCTCCAGCCCTATCTTGAGAGCGGTGGGGGGGCGCTGTTGTCCCCGCTGCCGCAGGAAACGGAGCTAGCCAACCTCTTACTCTACACCGACTTCTACCCGCAGGACGGGCAACTGACGTTGATTGAGCAGTTGCGCGACGTCATCACGGAGCATATCCCACAAGAAGAGCGAGAGTGGTTGGATCCGCTGAAACATTCTTCTCTCGATCTGGCCGAATTCCTGTCGGTCGATGAGCAGGCTCAGCGCCTGGTCTTCCGCTCGCTAGGAGATGCGCGGGTCTATCGCGTGCCGGACGGAGCGTTCCGCAAGGGGCTGCAACCGGGACAGGTCCTTCTCACGCGCCTGATTCGCGAGCCGGGCGATGTGGAGTGGGAGCGGGCAGTGATCGCGGGCGCTGCGATCCGGTTATCCAACGAGGACGGAAAGGGCCTGCTGAACGCCACGCTCGACTATCGGCGACAGGTGGAGATTTCCGCGGGGTCCTTCGAACTCGGTGATTGGCCAGAATTCGCCAAGCGCTATGGGCATGTGTTGCTGTGGACCTTCGCCCGCATGCGGTTTGCCGCGCTCGTTGACGCCGTGCGAAGTATCCACTATGTGGCAGAAGGGGGGCTGCCCTATCTGTATGCTTTGGCCCTGTACGATCATGTCGAATACGGACACATAACTGAAATGCTCGCAGGCCTTGAAGGATTCGAGCGGGAAGCATCGGTCCCCCCGCCCGCTGGAGCCTCCACCTCGAAGGACGCGCAGCACTTCGTGCAGCGAGGGGCATACGGCGCCCTTGAATCCGCGGTGGTCGCAAGACTCATCCTCACGGCAACCCAGTTGTGGGTGGAGTGTGATTCGCGAGAGCGACTCGATGCCATCAAACACAGGCTGGCGGGGACGTTCGGCTTCTCGCTTCATTTCCGCGGCGAGACCTGTACGCCACCGCCCCGACAGCTCAAGGAGTCAGAGTTGGCCGTCGAGGAGCCTCTCACGTTGGTGATTTCGGCGGAGGAAGATCGGGCCCTCTTGAACGGATTCTTAGAGACCCTGTACTTAGAGTGGGCGGAACGGGCTTGCCCGTCGCTGGGGGATCACATGCCGCGTCACCTTGCCACTTCAGCAGCCGGTCGCGAGCAGGTCGCTGCCTTGATTGCCGACATGGAGCGCCACGACCCTGGACTCAGGCGCGTGGGCCAGGCATCATTCGACTATAACAAGCTGAGGGCCCATGTGGGGCTCGACTAGCAGGATGCTCAAAAAGTCCGCCAGCGGCGTTCTCGCTTCGCGCAGAGGCTCGACGTACGGCACACAGTACGACTCGCCTCTTCGCTCGCTGCGGCCTTGCTGGACGGACTTTTTGAGCATCCTGCGAGAGCGTTCTCTTCTTGTCCCAGACGTGCCTGTCTGTGCGGGTCCACAGGCAGACAGGCAGGCCCTCGAAATTCTGCTATGCCGAAATGGTTTTTTCACAGCCTGCGAGGTGCCGCGATGACGACTCGGCACAGGCCCGGACTCGCCGAGGCGCTCGAATATTGCCGCCCTGTGCCGCCGGTCAAGTCGAACATCCTCAAGACGCTTCTGGCTGTCCAGTCTGCCTTGGGCCATGTGCCGACGAGTGCTATTCCTCAGATTGCGCAGGTGTTAGGCGTGACGGATGCGCAGGTTGCCGGGGTCTTATCCTACTATTCTGACCTCCGGACTCAGTCGCCCGGTCGGCACCTCATTCGAGTCTGCATGGGCGAATCCTGTACTGCCAACCATGGCGGGCGCGTCCTTCGTGCGATCCAAGATCACGTGCGCGTTGCTGTCGGAGGCCGCACGCTGGAAGGGCGGTTCACTGTGGAAAAGATGTCCTGCGCGGGGAACTGCGCGGTGTCGCCGACTGTGATGATCGATGAGGATCTCTGCGGGCGAGTGACGCCTTCCGAAGTTCCGTCACTTCTGGAACCCTATACTTAGCCCGCATTATTCATGAACACTTCTGCTCCAATCGCTGATCCGCTGCTACGACGAGCCTTCGGCCGTTGGGCTCGTCCCTCGGACCCTCAACGTACTGCACNNCGGGTCCTCAGGGCTCCGCGCGCCGGTCTCGCGACGCGGCTCCGCGATTTCGCGACGAACCGTCATGAATAATGAGGGCTAAATGAAGACGACGCGCTGCTATCTCGCCAACGACACCTCCTCTCGTGCGGCCGGCGCCGGACGGCTTGCCGATGCCTGGAGCGATCGTCCTGAGATTCAACTGATTCGCACGTCCTCGCGCGGGGCCTTCTTTCTGGAGCCGATGGTGGAGCGAGATACGCCCAACGGGCGTGAGGCCTGGTTCAACGTGGCGCCGAATGACTTGCCGCGTATCGTGGGCGGCGTGGGTGGAACGCCGGTTGCCGAGATACCGTTTCTGCAACAACAGACCCGTTTCACTTTCGCCAACTTCGGGATCACCGAGCCGCTTGCGCTCGATGAATACCAAACGCGGGGCGGACTCAAGGGGTTGGCAGCGGCCCAGAGCCTGTCGCCGGAGGGGATCGTCGAAGCGTTGCGCATCTCGCGATTACGAGGTCGCGGGGGTGCGGCATTTCCTGTATGGAAAAAGTGGCAGGTCGCGCAGCAAACCGGGTCGGAGCAGAAGTATGTGGTGGCAAATGCCGACGAAGGGGACGCCGGCACCTATTGCGATCGGATGATCATGGAGGGCGATCCCTTCCGATTGATCGAAGGCATGATGATCTGTGCGCGGGCGATCGGGGCGACGCACGGCTATCTCTATTGTCGGTACGAATATCCAGCGGCGGCGCGGGCCATGAAGTTCTCGATTCAGAAGGCGCGCGAAGCGGATTTGTTGGACTGCGACGACTATCCGTTCGATCTTGAGGTGGTGACCGGCGCAGGCTCCTACGTCTGCGGCGAAGAAACTGCCTTGCTGGAATCGCTCGAAGGCCGCCGCGGTGTCGTGCTGGCGAAGCCGCCCTACCCGGCCGAGTCCGGACTGTATGGCAACCCAACAATCGTCAGCAACGTTCTGACGTTCGCGACGATTCCCAACATTCTGGCGAACGGCGGCGCCTGGCATGCCTCAATCGGCACTGAAGGGTCGCGCGGAACGATGGCACTGCAGATCGGTGGGCGCGTGAAGCAGCCGGGACTTGTGGAAGTTCCTTTTGGCTTGACGCTCCATGATGTCTTGGATCGATTCGGCGGTGGCATGGCACCTGGTTCGCGGTTCAAAGCGGTGCAGGTCGGGGGGCCGTTGGGGAGCCTGTTCCCTGAATCGCAACTCGATATCCCCATCTGCTATGACGCGTTCGCCGAGGCCGGGGCCATTCTCGGGCATGGCGGCATCGTCGTCTACGACGATGAAACGAACATGGTCGAGTTAGCGCGGCACTTCATGGCCTTCACGGCGGATGAATCTTGCGGCAAATGCACACCCTGCCGCATTGGCTCAGTGCGTGGGCGAGAAATTCTTGAGCGTATCCAAGCGGGGGAAGGGACCGCTGAATCATTGGATCTCCTGAAAGATCTTGGAGAGACCATGAAAGCGACCAGCCTCTGTGCGTTAGGGGGGCGTGCACCGTATCCGGTGCTGACGGCGATTGAACATTTTCCTGAAGAATTCAAAAAGGGATTGACCCATTGACGATTGTGTCATTGCACCATTGTTCAAATGAGAATTTCTGATAATCGTCAATGATCAAATGAACAAATCGTCAATGGTGAAATGAATCAATGATGAAATGGTTCAATTGATGACCCTTACGATCAACGGCCGGCCTGTCACTGCCGAACCGGGCGATACCATCTATATGGCCGCGCAGAAGGCCGGGATTTCGATCCCCAGCCTCTGCGTCTCGCATCAACTCGCTCCCTTCGGCTCCTGTCGACTCTGTATCTGCGAAATCGATGGCCAGTCCGGGACTCCCGCCTCCTGCACGACTCCAGTCAGACCCGACATGGTCGTCCGAACCGAGAGCGATCGGCTCAGGCGGCATCGCCACAATATCGTCGAACTGTATCTATCTGAGCAGCCTGAAGGCAGCGTGACGTCGGGGCCATTGCGCGAACTGGCGCTTGCCTGCGGTGTCAACACAGTCAGGTATTCCGACGGAGCACATCAGAAACGCATCGCCGTCCGCGATGACTCGAATCCGTTCTTTTCCTTCGATAACGTCGCCTGCGTGTCCTGCGCACGCTGTGTACGGGCCTGCGACGAAATTCAAGGCACGCATGCCTTGACGATGTTCGGGCGGGGATTTGAGGCCAGGCCAGCGGCAGGGCCTTACCAGCCATCAGCTATCGGCCATCAGCCATTCGCTCTTGGCTTCGCCGATTCGAACTGCGTGTCCTGTGGTGCCTGTGTGAAAGAATGTCCGACCGGCGCGCTCACGGAGAAAACGGTGCTGGAGCAGGGCGCACCGACCGGAACCGTGCGCACAACGTGCGCCTATTGTGGCGTGGGCTGTACATTCGACGCCGGAGTGCGAGATGGACAAGTGGTTCAGATGATTCCGGCTGACGATGGGCCTTCGAATCAGGGGCATGCCTGCATGAAGGGACGGTTCGGCTGGACCTATAACGATGCGCATGATCGGCTGCGAGTCCCGCTGCTTCGACGTGGCAACGACTGGGAAGAGATTTCCTGGGAATCGGCATTGGATCGGGTGGCGCAGGAGTTCGCGCGCATCAAGGAGGCGCACGGCCCGGATGCTCTCGCGACCATTTCATCCAGCCGAGGCACGAACGAAGAGAATTATCTGTTTGCGAAGTTCATGCGTTGCGTGATCGGGACGAACCACATCGACAATTGTGCCCGCGTCTGCCACAGCGCGACCGTCACCGGCATGATGGAAACGCTTGGTGCCTCAGCGGCGACCAATTCCATTCAGGATCTCGATCTGGCTCAGCTGATTATGGTGGTGGGGGCGAATCCGACGGAGTCCCATCCCGTGATCGGGGCCAAGATCAAGCAGGCACATCGGCGAGGGGTGCCCTTGATCGTCATCGATCCCAGGCGCACGGAGCTGGCGCGGCTGGCCGATCTGCATCTGCAACTGCGACCCGGCAGCAACGTTGCCTTGCTCAATGCGATGGGCCACGTTCTGGTCAAGGGAGGGCTCCTCGATCAGGACTTCATTGCGACAAGGACCGAGGGAGTCGACGATTGGCTCAAGACCGTCTCGGACTGTACGCCGGAAGCGGCTGAAGTCATTACCGGCGTGCCGGCCCATCTCATCTACCAAGCGGCTTGGCGCTATGGAAGCAGCAGCGCGTCGCTCTGCGTCCATGGTCTCGGTGTGACGGAACATCGCTGGGGCAGTCACGGGGTCATCGCGCTCTGTAATCTGGCCCTGGCCACCGGCAATATCGGAAAGCTTGGCACCGGCATCAATCCCTTACGTGGACAAAACAATGTGCAGGGGGCTTCGGATATGGGCTGCCTCCCGACCTACTTCTCCGGCTACCAGAGTTTGGACGATCCGAAGCTGGCGGCGCTGCATCAGACCATCACCAGTCGTCCGTTGCCCACGAAGCGAGGCATGAAAACGCCCGACATGTGGGATGCGGCGATTGCGGGTCGACTTAAGGGACTCTGGATCATCGGCTATGACGTCGCGCAGACCGACCCGAATTTGAAGAAAGTGCACGAGGCGTTGAAGCATGTGGAGTTTCTAGTGGTGCAAGATCTCTTTCTCAGCGAGACCACGAAGTTTGCGCACCTGGTGCTGCCTGGGGCGTCGTTCCTCGAAAAAGACGGCACATTTACCAATCTTGAACGTCGTATTCAGCGGATCAGGAAAGCGGTGGAGCCGCCGAACGGGATCCTCCCGGATTGGCGCGTGGTCTGCGAAGTCTCAAACCGGATGGGCTATCCCATGCCTTATCAGCATCCCTCAGAGATCATGGACGAGATTGCGAGGCTCACGCCGATGTGTGCCGGTGTGTCCTACGATCGACTCGACCAGCCTGCCGGTTTACAGTGGCCCGTGCCGACTGCCACACACGAAGGCACATCCCTGATGCACCAGGAGACATTTCCAAAGGGGAAGGCGCACTTTGTTGGAGTCGATTACCTGCCGCCTGGTGAAGCTGCGAGCAAGGAGTATCCGTTCGTGCTGACCACGGGCCGCATTCTCCAACATTACAACTGTGGGGCCCAAACGCGTCGGACGGACATTCTCGAGTTGGTTGATACCGATGTACTGGAAATGCATCCAGCCGATATGGCGGCGCTGCATCTGCGCGACGGTGAGATCATTCGTCTGGTGAGTGCCCATGGCGACGCACTGCTCCCTGCCGTGGAGAGTGAACGCGTCCTTCCGGGGCATCTGTTCACCAGCTTTCACTTCCCTGCTTCAACGGTGAACGCATTGCTCTCGTCGAGTGCGGATGAAAGTTCCAAGTGCCCGGAGTACAAGGTGTCTGCCGTGCGCGTGGTACCGATTGAACGGGACGAACTCGATCCGGAAGATGAAGCGGAACTGCGGCACATGCGCCGCCAACTGATTCTGTAGCGAGACATGGAACAGAGCGCGGCCAACAGTTGGCTCGATGCTTACGCTCCCGCACAAATTGCCATGCGGGTGCGTGAAGTCGGCGTCACAAAAGCCACGATGCCGGTCCTGACAATGTTCGCCCTGGCCATCTTGGCGGGGGCCTTTATTGCGCTGGGTTCGTTGTTCTTTACGATGACAATGACCACGGGAACCACCGGTCAACCGCCGGCCTTTGGACTCATGCGCTTGGCGGGCGGGCTCACGTTCAGTTTGGGGCTCATTCTGGTGGTGGTGGGCGGAGCGGAACTCTTTACCGGCAATAACCTGATCGCCATGGCCTGGGCTTCCGGTCGGGTGACGACACAACAAGTCATGAGGAACTGGGGATGGGTCTATCTAGGCAACCTGGTTGGAGCGGTTGGAACAGCGGTCTTAGTATGGCTGGCTGGCGTGCATACGATGAGCGACGGCGCGGTCGGGGAGACGATGGTCCAGATCGCGCGCAGCAAGATCGCGCTCGATCCGGTCTCGGCCCTTGCGCGCGGGGTCCTCTGCAACGTGCTGGTTTGTCTGGCTGTCTGGTTGTGCATGGGCGCGCGGAGTGTGACCGATAAGATTCTCGCCATCATCTTCCCGATCACCGCGTTCGTCGCATGCGGGTTTGAACATTCCGTCGCCAACATGTACTTTCTCCCGATCGGCGTGGCGCTCGCTGCGGGGACTTCGGCACCACTCTCAGTCACTGGCGCGCTCAGCAATCTCGCGCTGGTCACGCTCGGCAACGTCCTCGGCGGGACCGTCCTCGTCGCGTTGGTCTATTGGTCGGTGTATTTGAGAAATTCGGATCAGCCCGCATGATCCATGAAGGTTCGTTGCGAAAGCGTGCAGACGCGAAGCGAGACTGCCCGTCACAGTCGCGTATCCGCGCTTGCAGCAGAAGCTTCATGAATCATGCAGGCTAACGTCACAGGAGTCCTCACATCATGAATGCTCCTCGCGCGATCGTCGGTATTTTAGTCGGGGGCGGACCGGCTCCCGGCATCAACAGCGTGATCAGTGCGGTCACGATCCGAAGTATCCTCGGCGGTTGCGACGTGGTCGGCATCCTTGACGGATTCAAGTGGCTCATGGAAGGCAGCCTGAGCCAGGTCAAGCCTCTTTCGATCGAAGAGGTAAGTCGCATTCACTTCCGAGGCGGGTCGTATCTGGCCACCTCGCGGGCGAATCCGACGAAGAAGGCCGAGTCTCTCGCTCACGTCCTGTCCTCCTTAATGAGGCTGGGCATCACGCGCCTGGTGACCATCGGCGGAGACGATACGGCCTTCTCGGCGCTCAAACTGGAGGAACAGGTGGCCGGGCGCATTCAAATTGTGCATGTGCCGAAGACCATCGACAATGACCTCGATCTTCCTTATGGCATTCCGACGTTCGGTTTTCAAACGGCCCGGCATGTCGCCGTCGAGATTGTCCAGAATCTCATGGTGGACGCCCACACCACATCGCGCTGGTACTTTGTCGTGACCATGGGCCGCAAAGCCGGCCATTTGGCCCTCGGAATCGGCAAGGCCGCCGGCGCCACGCTCACCGTCATTCCCGAGGAATTTGGAGAGCGGCCCGTGAGACTCCAGCGCGTGTTGGATCTCGTGATCGGGACGATGATCAAGCGTCTCAGCGGAGGGCGCTCCGACGGGGTGGTCGTGTTGGCGGAAGGATTGATCGAGATTCTTGACCCGCAAGACCTGGGTGGATTGGACCATGTCGAGCGGGATGAACATGGCCACCTGCGATTAGCAGACGTGGATATCGGCGATGTACTCCGGCGTGAAGTGACGAAGGGCATGAAAGCCTTGGGACTTGCCACGTCGATCGTCGCTAAGAATGTGGGTTATGAATTACGCTGTGCGGACCCGATTCCGTTCGATATGGAATACACCCGCGATCTCGGCTATTGTGCGGCGCAGTTTCTTCTCGATGGAGGCACGGCGGCCATGGTGTCGATTCAAAATGGGCGATTTACGCCGATTCCGTTCACGCAGATGGTGGATCCGGTCAGCGGTCGGGCGAAAGTGCGGATGGTGGATATCACGGCACAGTCGTACCAGATTGCGCGCCAGTACATGATTCGGCTGTCCGACGAGGACTTCAAAGACTCGGTGGCACTGGGCCGCTGCGCGGCCCTCTCGGGGCTGTCGCCGGAGGCATTTCGCAGCCGGTTTCAGCCTGTCGGTTCGAACGTGAGGGGAACTCAAATAAAAGGAGACGCACCATGAATGTGCTTGTGGCGACGGATGGATCGAAGTATGGGCGATGGGGGCTAAACTGGGTGGCCAAGCTTCCGTTCGTGGAGTCGGTAAAGGTAATGGCGCTGCATGTGCTGGATATCGACGCGCACCGCGCGTCGTTTCTGGCGCCGCGAGAGATTCGCCGCATTGAAGCGCGCTCGGCCAGAATCCTCAAGGAGGCCACACAGCAGTTAGCGGCGCTGAAGCTCAAAGGTACAGTCCGCAAGGAGCAAGGGGCGATTGCACCGGTGATCTTGAAACGCGCGCCGAAACGGGACGGACTCCTGGTGGTGGGCAGTCAAGGCCTCGACGCCCTCGACCGTTTCATGCTCGGCAGCGTGTCGACGAAGCTCATCCACCATGCGACGTGCCCTGTGCTCGTCGTCAAGAACGAGGCGGTACCGTTGCGGCGGATCACCTTGGCGACCGATGGATCGGACGCATCGGCCCAAGCGCTTGAGTATGTACTGACCAAGTTTCAGCCGGATCGTTCGACCGGCAAGGGCGGGCGGGTGCCGATCGATGTGAGCGTGATCCATGTAATGGCGTCCAGCCCTTTGGCCCCCATCACGATCAATTTGGCGATGCCGTGGAACAAGCATCCGGGGTTGAAGGAGGCAGGCCACAAATTAATCGAACAGAGCGTGCAGAAGCTAATCCAGGCGGGATTTACGGCCGAGCCCGTATATCAGCTTGGGAACCGTGCTGAAAAGATCATGAAGGTGGCCTCCAAGCACCATGCCGATCTGATCGTGATGGGGGCCAAAGGGCTGGGCGCCATTGACCGGTTCCTCCTTGGGAGCGTGTCGACGCGGGTGGTGCAGCACAGTTCCTGCTCGGTGCTCGTGGTGAGATAGCATTGCGACCCCTCGATATGGAATACACCCGCGATCTCGGCTATTGTGCGTCACAGTGTCTTCTCGGTGGAGGCACGGCTGCCATGCTGTCGATTCAAAATGGATCGAAGCCCGCCGGGGCTGCTCGCCCGTAAGGCCGACGGAGGTGTACATGCATTCCGTCGAGGAGGCGAACGAGAACAGCCCCGCCGGGNNCGCACCATGAATGTGCTTGTGGCGACGGATGGATCGAAGTATGGGCGATGGGGGCTAAACTGGGTGGCCAAGCTGCCGTTCGTGGAGCCGGTAAAGGTGACGGCGCTGCATGTGCTGGATCTCAGCGCGCTCCGCGCGCCGTTTCTATGGCAGCCGGTGATGGCCGGCAGCGAGCGGTACATCCAGGAAGAAATACATCGCATGGAAGCGCGCTCGGCCAAAACCCTCAAGGAGGCCACACAGCAGTTGGCGGCGCTCAAGCTCAAGGGCACAGTCCGCAAGGAGCAAGGGGCGATCGCACCGGTGATCTTGAAACGCGCGCCGAAACGGGACGGGCTCTTAGTGGTGGGCAGTCAAGGCCTCGACGCCCTCGACCGTTTCATGCTCGGCAGCGTGTCGACGAATCTCATCCATCATGCAACCTGCCCTGTGCTTGTCGTCAAGGACGAGGCGGCACCGTTGCGGCGGATCACTTTGGCGACCGATGGATCGGACGCATCGGCCCAAGCGCTTGAGTTTGTGCTGACCAAGTTTCAGCCGGATCGTTCGACCGGCAAGGGCGGGCGCGCGCCGATTCATGTGAGCGTGATCCATGTGATGCCGTTCCTCAAGTACCCGGAGTTGAAGGAGGCAGGCCACAAATTAATCGAACAGAGCGTGCAGAAGCTGATCAAGGCAGGATTTACGGCCGAGGCTGTTTGTCAGCTTGGGAAGCCTGCTGAAGTGATTATGAAGGTGGCATCCAAACACCATGCTGATCTGATCGTGATGGGGGCCAAAGGGTTGGGCGCCATTGCCCGGTTCCTCCTCGGGAGCGTGTCGACGCGGGTGATGCAGCACGCGAACTGTTCCGTTCTCGTCGTTCGATGACAGAGCGAGAACTACCGGGGAGTCCCCAAGGAGCCTGTCCGACATTGACCTTTCTACTGCGGCGAACGATCCGCGAACGTCTGTGTCGTGCTCGGCCCGCTCCCAAGAACTGTGAAACGTGAGGCGTGAAACGTGAAACGTGAAACGATGGTCAGCCTCGGGCCTGCGGCCTCGCATCTGGCCGCATCTCCTTCGCCTCGTGACGAACGGCAATGTCGGATAGACTCCTACCCCGCATTGTTCATGAACACTTCTGCTGCAATCGGCGATGCCTGATTCAAGTGAGACGGGCGAGACTGGCGGGAAAAGCGCGACAGGCCTGGACTGGGCTCTGCGCGCCGGTCTTGCGCCCCCTCCCTCCCCATACTTATGGGGGAGAGAAGTGTGGGGGACGACGAACCGTTATGAATCATGCGGGCTAACGGTTATTCTTGTACCAGAGGCTGGGAGAGGCGTATTATGGCGTTGAATGTTTTAATTGCGCCACAATCGCCATGGGAGCTGCTCAGAACGTTTCAACGAACTTATTGATAACCTCGTATTGATAGAAGGTGTTGTGGCGACGATGCGCTCATTTTTCTCCGTCCTCGTCTTCACGCTGCTTCTATGCACCCTATTCCCGGTGGCGCAGATCGGGCGGGCTGTCGATACTGGGGTTGAACAAGCCGGCAATTTCAGTAATACCTGGGCGGCGGTCGATTCCGAGGACGATTCGCCGCAAGAGATGCCGGGCGACTGCGTCACTTCGCGAGTGAGTGTGTGGGATTGCGAATCAAGCCGCTCTCATGCCTCAATGAGCGAGATTCCTCCGTTCTCCCTTCTGGTCTCCCGATTGATTCACCCCCCGATCGCACACAGTTAGTGCAGCGTCGACGGTCTGTTTCGTCTTCGATTTCGATTGAACAACTTAATCTTGATTCCGAAGGAGGCAGCGCATGCCGGCTCGGCTTTGGAATTGCGTCGTCTTGATGACCGTGATGGTGGCGGGGACGAGTGGGACGCTGATGCCGTCCTTCGCCCAGGCGAAAGAAGAGACGCGCACGTTCGACCTCGACCGCATCATCGATTTGGCGCTGGAACGGAACCCGATGATCGAGGGCGCCCAGAGCGTGATCCAACAGAATGAGGGCAGCCAGATCCAAGCCGGCGCCTATCCCAACCCCACGATCGTCGCCCAGACTGCGGATGCCACGATTCAAGACCCCCGCAACGGGGATCGCATAACCGAGCGCGGCGTGATGGTGAATCAGACGGTGGAATGGCCGGGCATGCGGGCGGCCCGCCAGCACGCGGCAGACGCCGGTCTGGCCGGCGCGACGGTTGGCCTCGAAGAAGCCAAGCTCAATCTCATTGCGGAGGTGAAGCAGGCATTCTACGAACTGCTGCTGGCGGAACGGACGGTAGACCTTCTTCAGCAGAACTTGGAGATTGTTCAGGAAGTGGCGCGCATTGTGAGAGCCCGCGTCCGATCCGGCGAAGGCCCTCAATTCGAAGCGGTGAAGGCGGATGTGGAGGTGCTCAAGGCCAAGCAAGAGATGACGAAAGCCAAAAATGCCGTGCGCGTGAAACTCGTCGGATTGGACACCTTGACGGCGGGGGCCTTGGGGCCTCGGTACAAGGTGCAAGGAGATTTCCGGTCGCTCCGGGATCGTCTGGACCCGGAGCAGATGGCGGCGAGGGACCTGTCGCAACATCCCCTCCTCAAACGCCAGGGAAAACTGGTGGAGCAGGCTGAATTGACCGTCACCAAGGAGCGGCAGGGCCGTGTGCCGAACGTGACCCTCTTTGGCGGGTATGCCAGAGAGATAGGCCGCGAGGCGGTAATGGCGGGCGTGAGTCTGCCGACGCCCTTATGGTATCGGCAGCAAGGGCACATTGCGACGGCGCTCGGTACTCAGCGAAAAGAAGAGGCAGAGCTGATTCGCGCCAAGAACGACCTCGCCCGTGCCATCAACCAACATGCTCGAGAGGCGGAAACGGCGCAAGAACAGATCCTCGTA
Source organism: Nitrospira sp. (assembly GCA_003135435.1). Lineage (GTDB taxonomy): Bacteria > Nitrospirota > Nitrospiria > Nitrospirales > Nitrospiraceae > Palsa-1315. The sequence continues at coordinate 42,496 of PLBR01000143.1, forward strand.
TACGAGGAAGGGCTCTTAAAGGAAGCGCAAGAAGCGCTTCGCATCGCCCAATTAAGCTTCCGACAGGGCGCCTCCAGCCTCCTGGATGTCCTTGATGCCCAACGGGTCCAACGCCAGATCGCCGTGGATTACAATCAGGCACGGTTCGAACTCTCCCTGGCACTCACGCGGTTTGAGCGCGCGGTGGGCGGTCCACTCTAATTGCGCAAGGAACAGATGAGAGGCATGGTCATTTCTTCTGATCGATGTACGGATCGATGCGAGCGTCCTGCGCGCCAGCGAAGCCGTCTGAGTGTGACGTGCAGGGTCTTCTTCGGCATGCTGCTGTTGGCGTCCTTCACGGGCTGTGACCGTGCGCCGGCCCCGGCGGGGGAGAGCAAGGCGATACGTTCGCCGGATGGGGCACGTCTTGTTCGGCTCCCGCCGGAACAACTCACCCGGTCCGGTGTGACGGTGGAGCCGGTCGGACGAACGGCATTCAGCACCTACCGTGACTTTCCCGGCGTCGTACGGCCGAACGAGCACGCGTCGGCGGATATTACGACCCTCGTGCGTGGGCGGGTGGCCGAGGTGTATGCCGATTTGGGACAGATGGTCGAGCCCAATCAGCTGTTGGCAGTGCTCCATAGCGGTGAGCTCGGACTAGCCCAGTCTGCTTATCTAAAGGCCCGCGCACGACGACACGTAGCGGAGCAGGCCTATCAGCGGGCGCAGTTTCTTTTCAAAGAGAAAGTCATTGGCCAGGCGGAGGAGCAGCGCCGCGAAGGAGAGATGATCAGTATCCGTGCCGACGCTCAGGAGGCGCGGGAAGGACTCCGGTTGTTAGGCATGGACGACAAGCAGATCAAAACCCTGGAGCGGACCCAAACGATCCGCTCGGAGATTCCCATTGTGGCGCCCTTTGCCGGCCGGGTGATCGTGCGGAATCTCACCAGAGGCGAGGTGGTCGAAACCACCAAAAAACTGTTTGTGGTTGCCGATCTCTCGTCGGTCTGGGTGATGGGCAATGTAGCGGAAAAAGATATCTCTTATGTGCAGCGTGCGACAGCCGTTCAGGATCAGCCGGCCGAGGTCCATGTGGCTGCGTATCCTGACGAAGTGTTCCAGGGGATCGTATCGTACGTCGGCGACGTCCTAGACACCGCTACGCGGACCATGCAGGTGCGGGTCAGGGTATCCAATTCCGACGGCCGATTGAAACCGGAGATGTTTGCCACGGTACGCGTCGTGTCGAAGCCGGAACCCGATGTCATCACCATTCCGAAAGCCTCCGTCCTGCAGGATCATGGGGAATCGGTCGTGTTCGTCCGTTTGAACGAACAGGAGTTTGGTCGCCGAGTCGTCCACATCGCAGGGCAAAACGACAAACAGGTGCATGTGCTGGACGGACTGACGGAAGGCGAAAAGGTCGTAGTCGCCGGCGCCTACATGCTCAAGTCTGAGCTCGCTAGGCAACAGGAAGGGGCGGCTAGTGATTGAGTCCGTGGTCGGTTTTGCCCTGCGCCAGCGGATTCTGGTCGCGTTTGTTTCGGGCCTGCTCGTACTCGGAGGCCTCTATACGCTTCGGATCATGCCCATCGACGCCTTCCCTGATGTCACCAACGTGCAGGTCCAGATTCTGACCGAGGTGCCGGGCCTCTCCCCCGTCGAGGTGGAGAAGCTCGTCACGTTTCCGATCGAACTCGTGCTGGCGGGGTTGCCGGGGCTTCAGGAAGTTCGCTCTCTCTCGAAGTTCGGGCTGTCACAAATCACCGTCGTCTTCCACGACGACATGGAACTCTATTTCGCGAGGCAGCTCGTGCTGGAGCGAATGATTTCCGCGAAGGACGGACTCCCAGATGGCGTGCAACCTGAGATGGCGCCGGTTTCCACCGGCCTGGGCGAGGTGTATCAGTACTACCTCGCCCGCCCCGGCGAGGATTCCGCCAATGGGGATCTCGCGAGGCAGACTGAACGGCTGACCGAAGAACGTACCCTGCAGGATTGGGTTATTCGCCCGTTGCTGAAAGGGCTGCCCGGTGTGATCGATGTCAACTCGTTGGGCGGCTATGTGAAGCAATATAACGTGATCGTCGATCCCGTCAAGCTGCGGAAGTACGATTTGACCGTTCCTCAAGTGTACGAGGCGATCGGAAGCAATAATGCGAATGCCGGAGGCGGGATTCTCGACCGTCCCACCGACCGATACATTGTCCGCGGTGTCGGGATGATCAAGACGATCGAGGACCTGCAAGACATTGTCGTCAAGGAGCAAGGTGGGACACCGGTGTTCGTCCGGGATGTGGCCGAGGTCGCCATCGGCCATGCGGTGCGCCATGGCGCCGCCATGCTGAATGGGGAACGCGAGGTCGTGACGGGAGTCGTCTTGATGCTGCGGGGGGCCAATGCGCTCGAGGTGGTGAAGCACGTCAAGGACCGGGTGGCGGACCTCCAGCGAGATCGCACCTTGCCGGAGGGGATCCGCATTGTGCCCTTCTACGACCGCAGCGAGTTGGTCCAAGCGGCGCTCAAGACAGTCAGCAAGTCGCTGGTGGAGGGGATCGTCTTCGTCGTAATCGTGTTGTTCCTCTTCTTAGGGAACGTGCGTAGCGCGTTAATCGTCGTGGCCACGCTGGTCGTGGCGCCTCTCGGAACGTTCATTGTCATGAATCAGGTCGGATTAACGGCCAACCTCATGTCACTGGGCGGCCTGGCGGTCGCGATCGGTATGCTGGTCGACGGCTCTGTGGTGGTGGTGGAAAACATCTACCGGCATCTGTCGGATCGCCGTCACCAGGGCCTGCCTCGACAGGCCGTCATCCTCGATTCCGCCCGGGAGGTCGGCCGACCGGTGGTCTTCGGGATCGTCATCATCATCATCGTGTTTCTCCCGTTGATTACCTTGGAGGGGATGGAAGGAAAGCTCTTTGCGCCGATGGCCTATACGATCATGATCGCGCTGCTGGTGTCGCTGGTGTTATCCCTCACGCTGTCCCCCCTCCTCTGTCTGTGGGCTCTGCGTGCCGGCGGCGAAGAGGATACGTTCCCGGTTCGATGGGCCAAGCGTTCCTACCTTCCGACGTTGGAATGGGCCTTGAATCACCCTAGATCCGTCATGCTCAGTGCAACCGGACTGCTGCTCGGCAGCCTGCTCCTTGTGCCATTCCTAGGCGGAGAATTCATCCCGACGCTCGAGGAAGGCGCCCTGACACCGCAAGTATTACGCCTTCCGGATATCTCGCTCGACAATTCTATCCGCGTCGAAATGGAAACCCAGAAGGCCTTGCGCGAGTTTCCGGAAGTCCTGTCGAACGTGGCCAAGCTCGGACGATCGGAAATCGCTGTTGACCCGATGGAGTTGAACGAGAGCGATCAGATCGTCTCATTGAAACCGCGCGACCAGTGGACCTCGGCCCACGATAAGGAGGCGTTGGTTGAGATGATGCGTCGGCGGTTGGCGCAGATTCCAGGAATTACCGTGCTGATGAGTCAACCGATTCAAGAGCGGGTCGATGAGCTGATCTCCGGCACCAAGTCCGAGGTTGCGATCAAGCTGTTCGGTGAGGATTTGGAGACATTGACGGAAAAGGCAGGAGAGATCGCCGCGATCATGGCGACAGTCGAGGGAGTCCGCGATATCAAAGTCGAGCAGCAGGCCGGGCAATCGTATCTGACCGTGGACATCGATCGCCGGAAGATTGCCCGTTTCGGCATTAACGTGTCGGACATCCAACAGGTCATTGAAACGGCGATCGGGGGAAAATCGGCCACCCGCATATTGGAAGGCGAGCGCAGGTTTTCGGTGGCGGTCCGCTTTCCGGAGCAGACCAGAAACAGCCCTGAAGCCATCGGGAATGTGTTGATTGAATCGCCATTAGGTTCGTTGATTCCCATGAGCGAGCTGAGCACCGTTACCGTGCGAGAGGGGCCGGCTCAAATCAGCCGGGAAGGGGGGCGCCGCCGGATCTACGTCGGACTCAACGTGGTCGGCCGCGATATTCAGAGCGTCGTGGAGGAGGGGCAGCGAAAGCTCGCGGCACAGCTGCCCCTTCCGACGGGGTACTCTATCGTATGGGGTGGTGCGTTCGAAAACATGCAGCGTGCGATGGCCAGACTGCGAATCATCGTGCCGATCACGATTGGGTTGATCTTCTTTCTCTTATTCTCTTCCTTTAACTCGCTCCGGCACGCGGGGTTGATTATCGCCAACTTGCCGTTTTCCTTACTCGGAGGAATCGTCGCCCTGTGGGCCACCGGGCAGTACCTGAGCGTCCCCGCATCGGTGGGGTTCATCGCCCTGTTCGGTGTGGCGGCGCTCAACGGTATCGTGCTCGTCTCCTACATGAACAAGCTTCGCTATGAGAACCTGCCTCTGCGTGAAGCCATCGTGACAGCCTGCAACCTCCGGTTGCGCCCCGTGCTGATGACCGCGCTCGTGGCGCTGCTCGGACTTCTGCCGCTGGCCTTTGCGACCGGGATCGGCTCAGAAGTGCAACGACCCCTGGCGACGGTCGTAATCGGTGGACTCGTCAGTTCGACGTTCCTGACGCTTATTGTCCTGCCGGTGCTCTACCGGTGGAGCGAAGGGCGAGCCCAACGTCCGGGCCCTTCACATAGCGGCACACAGGGTAATTGATCAACGGGATGGAACGGCGCGGATAGTCCTATCGTCGCTCGTATGAACACGACATGGAAGCGTAGGGTTGGACGGTCGACGAGAGGTGAAGCCGATGACGCTGGCCCGTAGCTGACGATTCTCATCTGCCCGGGCGCGCGATTACCCAAAGTTCCAAGAAGGCAGCGGACGAGGCCGATGTTCTGGCCACGGAACCGCGCGCGATGCGTCCGCACGGAGTGATGCAGTAAGACCGTCTCAGAGCTGGTTTGCGGAGCTGGCCGGAGTTGCGCTGACTGGGGACTTACTCACGGTGAAACGATGGAACAGAGACAACTGTCGAAGGACCGCGCCGTTCCACTGAGAATACTGCTGATCGATTTCATCGATGTTTCGTAACTACTCAGGTAGATAGACTGAAGGCTGAAGGCGCTTAGTCTTCAGCCTGATATTGAAGGATTCATCTCTGCTTGAACCCAAGGTCGTAGAAACTGAGAAGGTTTTGAATGGCTAGATTCGTGCCTTGCGAGATAATGTATAGCCTTCAGCCTTCAGTCCGAACACCTGAGTAGCTATTCGTACACAATGAAGCCCAACCTTATTTCGAGGCGTCTGCTGCTGAAGCGCACGGGGGCGCTGGGGCTGCTGGCAGCGGTAGAACGACTCGTGCCCGCCTATGCCTTGACGAGCGCCACCAATGCCGGTTCACAGACGCCGCTGAGCGGAGAGATCATCGATCTGACGATCAGCGAGCAGTTGTTCCGTCTTGACGGCCGAACCGCGCCTGCCGTCACGATCAATGGGACGATTCCGGGTCCCGTGATTCGTCTGCAAGAAGGTCAACAGGCAACGTTGCGCGTTACGAACCGCCTGGAAGAAAGTACGTCGATTCACTGGCACGGATTGCTCCTGCCCCCAAACATGGACGGCGTGCCCGGTGTCAGCTTTGCCGGCATCGAGCCCGGCGCCACCTTTACCTACACCTACCCGGTTCGGCAGAGCGGCACGTACTGGTACCACAGCCACTCGGGCATGCAGGAGCAATCGGGCGTCTACGGGCCGATGATCATTGACCCCATTAAGCCGGAACCGTTTCGCTACGAGCGCGAATATGTGGTCATGCTCTCGGATTGGAGCTTCGAATCTCCCGAGGTCCTGCTCTCCAATCTCAAAAAACAAGGGAGCTATTACAACTTCCAGAAGCGCGCGGCGGGTGAGTTCTTCACCGACGTGAGACGCATGGGCTTCTGGCCGGCGATACAGAACTACCTGATGTGGGACCAAATGCGGATGGACCCCACTGACTTCGCGGATGTCACTGGCTATACCTACACCTATCTGATGAACGGCCTCTCGCCCGCCGGCAACTGGACCGGGGTGTTTCGTCCCGGAGAGCGGGTGCGCCTACGTTTCATCGATGCGGCTGCCATGACTTTCTACGACGTGCGCATTCCTGGACTCAAAATGACGGTGGTGCAGGTCGATGGGCAGAACGTCCAACCTGTCGTGGTGGATGAGTTTCGCATGGGACCGGCGGAGACCTACGATGTGATCGTCAAACCTGTCGAGGACCGCGCGTACACCATCTTCGCCGAGACCATGGATCGTAGCGGCTACGCGCGCGGCACCCTCGCGACGCGAGCAGGCATGAGTGCGGAGATTCCTGAACGTCGGCCCCGACCGCTCCGCACGATGGAGGACATGGGCATGGAAGGGATGGACATGGGGAACATGCCTAAGACCTCCCATGACGGCGGCATGACAATGCCCGGCATGGAGCCCTCCGGCGACATCCAGAAGATGGAACCTTTTGATGATCATTCCAGCGCGGAGCACCGGCAGCATCGTCCGGGAATACCGCCCACGCCAGGCATGCCTGATATGCCGGGCATGGGTACGGTCGATCAACGCCGTTCGACGATTCCCGGCGCCGAGCCCGTCAAGCATAGCCCCGACGATCATGGTCCCGGCAATCAAACGGTGGCCGAGTATTCGCAGAACCGTATGGGGGAAGCAGGGAGAGGATTGGAAGACAGCGACCGGCGAGTGCTGCTCTACACCGACTTGAAAAGTCTTGCGCCCTACCCAGACCAGCGGGAGCCGGAGCGCGAGATTGAACTCCATCTCACGGGCCAGATGACCCGGTACATGTGGTCCTTCGACGGCAAGACGTATTCGGAAGCCCGCGAGCCGATCCATTTCCGGTACGGTGAGCGCCTGCGCTTGACCTTTGTGAACGATACGATGATGGAGCATCCTCTCCATCTGCACGGCATGTGGATGCACTTGGAAAATGGCGCTGGTGCCTATCTTCCTCGGAAGCACACGGTTGTGGCCAAGCCCGCGGAGCGACTGTCTGTCGCCGTAACCGCGGACGCGCCTGGGCGCTGGGCGTTTCACTGCCATCTGCTCCTCCACATGGAGGCGGGGATGTTCCGGGTCGTCGAAGTGTCGGAACAATGAACGGAACAGGCTTTCCTGCCAGATTCTCCGCAAGCCTCCTTGCAGCCGCTTTGGGCTTCCTGCTGGGCGACGGCATCGTCGTGACGGTCATCGCTGCGCCACCTTCGATCGAGTCACCCATGACTCCAATCAAGTCAATGGTGACTGATCCGATCGCAAGCGGAAAGGTCTCAGCCGGCTCTACCGCTTCCAAGGCCTCTGTGACCGTCGGTCCTTCCGCCATGCAGGAAGGCAGGCAATCTAAGTTTCCCTCGCCAGGCGATTGGCCTGCTCCTGTCAACGATCAGGAACACCGTTTATTCACTCTCGTCGATGTCCTTGAATACCGTCCGAGCACAGGTGGGAGTCAAGGGCAAGAGGACTACCGATGGGACGTCGAGGGCTGGTACGGCGGGGACTACAACCGACTCTGGTTCAAAAGCGAAGGACAGAAGGACACCGCTTTCAAAGCAGACTATGACGTGGACTTTCAGCTCCTGTACGGGCGGTTCATCCAGAAGCATTACGATTTTCAAATCGGCCCACGCGTCGAGACTCAAACATTCCGCGGACGTAACGTGACCCGTGGGCTCGGCGTGATCGGGATCGAGGGACTCGTGCCGTACAACTACGAATTCGAATCGGCCCTGTTCATTGATCAGAACGGCGCAGTATCCGCCCGTCTGTCGTTGACGAAAGACCTGTTGCTGACGCAACGACTGATCCTCCAGACCCGTTTCGAGACCAACGCCGCCGTACAACGAGTCGAGAAATTCACGACCGGTTCGGGTCTCAATAACCTCGAATTCGGGGTACGACTGCGTTACGAAATCCGACGCGAGTTTGCCCCCTATGTCGGCATCTCCCTCGACAGAAGTTTCGGCGAAACTGCCACGTTCGTGAGCCAAGAGGGAGGCAATCCGAGTCAGATTCGATTCGCTGTGGGCGTGCGGGCGTGGTTCTAAACACGAACTCTCTAGCGAACAGGCTTTCGATGGGAAGCCCCTAGCGCGCTGTTGTGCCTAATTCTGTGCAAGTGGTTTATTCTTCTGATGAACGTCGGGTTGATGGGCATTATCTATCGCGCAGGAAAGCGGTTCCTGCTGGTCGAGACGGATGGCCTTCTGATGATCGTAAGCTAGGACTGGGGATGTGGGTATTGTTTCAGGTGGGTGAGTAACCGACATGAGTCTGCAACAGGCGATTCCTTTGTCTCCACAGTCTGCTCTCAATCACTCGCCCTGGCACGTGCTCTCGTCCGGTGAAGTCGCCACACATCTCACCGTTGATCCAGACGCCGGTCTCACCACTGAGGAAGCCGCGCGTCGGATTGTCCAATATGGTCTGAACGAAATCCGTGAGCGACCACCCCGCCCGCTCTGGCGCATGTTTCTCGATCAATTCACCGACTTCATGATCCTCGTCTTGATCGGGGCTGCGATCATTTCCGGGATCGTCGGCGAGCCACCCGACGCGATCGCCATCGTCGTCATCGTCCTGCTCAACGGGGTGATCGGTTTTGTCCAGGAGTACCGGGCTGAGCGAGCGGTTGCTGCGCTGAAGTTGCTCGCGGCGTCCACGGCACGGGTCCGGCGGGGCAGCCACGTGACAGACCTCTCCGCCCTGCAGCTTGTGCCGGGCGATGTTGTGTTGCTGGAGGCCGGCAACACGATGCCGGCTGACCTGCGCCTGATCGAAACCGTCCAGCTGAAAGTGGATGAATCGCCGCTGACCGGTGAATCGGTCCCGGTTGAAAAGCGCACGGCTCCGTTGCCTGAGGCTGAGGTCCCGCTCGGCGACCGGGTGAACCTTGCGTACAAGGGGACCAGCGTGACCTATGGCCGTGGCAGCGGCCTCGTGGTCGCGACCGGCATGCACACCGAATTGGGCAGGATCGCCTCGATGCTGGGGAAAGAAGAGGCCGCGAAGACACCGCTCCAAAAGCGGCTCGCGCGGTTTGGGCAGCGTCTGGCACTGGCGGCCTTGGCGATCTGTGCCATCGTGTTTGCCGTCGGTGTGTTGCGTGGCGAATCGGTCGTGTTGATGTTTCTCACGGCGGTGAGTCTGGCGGTCGCGGCGATCCCGGAAGCGCTCCCTGCAGTGGTGACCGTGTCTCTGGCCTTAGGCGCTCGTCGGATGGTGAAGAAACAGGCGCTGATTCGCCGACTGCCGGCGGTGGAGACGCTGGGGTCCGTCACCTACATCTGTTCGGACAAGACCGGCACGCTGACGCAGAACAAGATGCGAGTGGAGCAACTCTTTGTGAGCGGCCAGCCAGAGGGTGGATCTACGGGCAGGCAGGAGTCGTGGCGTCGGTTGCTAAAGGCCCTGGCGCTCAGCAACGACGCGACCAGGCACGAGGATGGCCACATGATCGGCGATCCCACGGAAGTCGCGCTCTTTCAAGGAGCAGACGAGAGAGGCTATGGGAAAGCTGAACTGCTTGTGCAGGCGCCGCGGGTGGCTGAACTGCCGTTCGATTCAGATCGCAAATGCATGACGACCCTGCACCGGGAGGGCTCGGAGGTCGTGGCCTTCACCAAGGGTGCGCCCGAGCAGGTCGTAGCGTTGTGCGATGGGCAGTTAACCGGCGATGCTCGGATCGCGCTCGATCCGGCGGCCGTTTTAGATCGAGCCGACCGGATGGCAGCGGATGGTTTGCGCGTATTGGCCGTGGCCTATCGGACGTGGCCGGATCTGCCGGCAGAGCTTACGCCTGACAGCGTCGAGTGCGGGCTGACATTCCTCGGCCTGGTGGGCTTGATGGACCCGCCACGGGAAGAAGCGAGGGAGGCGGTGGCCCTGTGCAAATCGGCCGGCATCACGCCCGTGATGATTACCGGTGACCATCCCGCGACGGCCCGAGCAATTGCCCTGCGCCTCGGCATCATCGAAAACAACGATGCGGTGTTGACGGGGCAGGAGCTGGCGAAGTTGCCGCTGGAGGAGTACGAGGCGCGAGTGGAGGGGATCCGGGTCTATGCGCGCGTGTCGCCGGATCAGAAGATCACGATCGTGAAGGGGTTACAAGATAAGGGCGAATTCGTCGCGATGACCGGCGATGGCGTGAACGATGCCCCGGCGCTTCAGCGCGCCGACATTGGAATCGCGATGGGGCTTGCGGGCACCGATGTGGCGCGCGAAGCGGCGCATATGATTTTGCTCGACGACAATTTTGCCACGATCGTGACGGCGGTGCGGGAAGGGCGGCGGATTTTCGACAACATCCGCAAGTTCATCAAGTACACGATGACCAGCAACGCGGGAGAGGTCTGGACCATCTTTCTGGCGCCATTTTTGGGATTGCCGATCCCGCTGCTGCCGATTCACATTTTGTGGATCAACCTCGTCACCGACGGGTTGCCGGGGTTGGCGCTGGCGGTTGAACCGGAAGAAAAAGGTCTCATGGAGCGGCCGCCGAGACCACCGCGCGAAAGCATCTTCGCGCATGGAATGTGGCAGGACATTATCTGGGTGGGCCTGCTCATGGGTGGCGTGACACTCTTTACCCAGGCCTGGGCTTACCGCACGGGACATGCTCATTGGCAGACGATGGTCTTCACCGTCCTGACATTGTCGCAGATGGGCAACGTGCTCGCGCTTCGGTCCGAGCGCGAGTCCTTCTTTACGCTGGGGCCCTTGACGAATCTTCCCCTGTTAGGCGCCGTACTGTTGACCTTTGCGCTGCAGATGGCGACGATCTACATCCCGGCCCTGAATCCGATCTTCAAGACTGAACCACTCGATCTCGACGAACTGCTGCTGTGCCTGGCGCTCTCGTCAATCGTGTTTATCGCGGTGGAGATTGAGAAGTGGTTCATCCGGCAAGGCTGGTTGAGTTGATCGCTTGAACCTACCGCGACCTTCTTTGTGATCGGACTCGTCCGATCGCGTGAAGCGCGAGATCCGGCTGGTTTCTCTTGTTTATTTGGTCTGTCTGGTTTGTTTGGTTGAATTAGGCCAACCAGATGGACTAAACAAACCAGATGAACCAGATCAACCCGTCCGGCCTGTCTCGCGCGCCAACATAGTTTCTCCGCAGCCTGTTAGTGCTCCACCACAGTGGCCTGACACCGGTTGAGTAGGAAGCATCGCGCCGAATCCTGTATCATGTGAGTCCTTAGCAGGCTGTAGAGAACTATGCTGGCACGCGAGCACTTCGATGGTCCACTCAAGTGGCACAACAGGAGGACACTCTCGCAGGATGCTCAAAAAGGCC
>PLBR01000145.1 GCA_003135435.1 Nitrospira sp.
CGAGAATCGTGGCGCTACCGACGCCTCTGGTCCGTTTGATCTCGGGCAGGATGTTGACTGTGGCGTAGTTGTAAAGAAAATTCTGGTCTACGTTTTTATCCGTACTGTAGACGTTCACATACATCAGCATGCTCGACATGTTCTGCATGACGATGATTCCCTCCCGCTCCACGATGGGAGGGAGCCTGCTCTTCACCATTGCGATCCGGTTATTCACGTTCAAGACCGCCACGTTCGGGTCCGTGCCTGGCTCGAAGATGACCTGGATCGTTGCCTCACCGGCACTGGCGGCGTCGGAGATCATGTAGCGCATGTCCTGGACGCCGTTGATGGCTTGCTCCAAGATAACCAGAACCGAGTCGATCAAAACATTGGCACTGGCGCCGGGAAAAGAAACCGAGACCACCACGCTCGGCGGCGCGACGGAGGNNAATCAGCGAGATGACGATGGCCAATGCTGGCCTATGCAGAATTCTTGCGAACATGGAAAGGCTTACCTATTCTGCGTGGTACTTTAGGTGGGCAAGAACTTGCTCCGGTTGTTGAACCTCGTATTCCACCTTCTCGCCGTCGCGAACCTGTCGGATCCCCTCGAGAACGATCGTGTCGTCCGCACCAACCCCCTCCTTGATGACAAAGATGTCCTCCAATTCATTCTGGATGACGATCTCGCGTTGATGCGCCACATCATCTTTGTCGACGACGTAAACGTACCGCTTGTCGAGAACCTCGAAAGTCGCCCGTTGAGGGATGACGATGGCGTCATTCAGCACTCGGCGGATCAACACGTTGCCGGTCTGACCGTGACGCAGCAGGCCGTCCGGGTTCGGAAAATCCGCGCGGAAGGGGATGTTTCCGGTCTCGTTATTGAAGTCGGCCTCGATCGCACCGATCTTGCCGACATGCTGGAACGTGTTGCCGTTCGCCAGCACGAGTTCGATCTGCAGATCCTCCGTATGCTCATTCAGATCGGCCTTGTATTCGAGGTAACGGGCTTCGGCGACGTTGAAATAAACCCACATCACGCTGTTATCGGACAAGGTCGTGAGGATCTCCCCCTCCTGTACCAGGCTGCCCTGCTGGTGGCGCAGACTGTCGACAATGCCGTCAAAAGGTGCTTTGACTGTGGCGAAGTCCAATTCGGCCGCCGCCAGCTTCATCTTGGCCTGGGCCTTTGCCAGCTTGGCCCCGAGCAGCTTCACCTCATTCTGAGAGACCACTTTATCGTCGCACAGCTTCTTGGTGTAATCGTACTCCAGCTGCGCGAGATCTGCCTCGGCCTTCTCGGCGTCCAGCTTTGACTGGTAAAGAATTGGCCTGACCTTGAACATAAGATCACCCTCCTTCACCTGCTGACCCTCTCTGACTGGGATCGCCTCGAGATACCCCATCTCCAAGGCACGGACCTGGATGTGGCGCTTCGAGTGGATCTGGCAGACATATTTCTGGATGAGGGTAACAGCCTTCGACTGAGGGCTGGTGGCCACGATCTTATGGTGCTCCTGGTGGGGCTCCTCCTTGTGCATGTTGCAAGCAGGTAGGGAGAGGGAAATCAGCGCCAGGATGATGGCCACGATCGGTGAAACTTTCATATTGTTTTCGCTCGTTGGTTGCCTGTCAGGTCGCGAACTGGATCACTTAACGTGGATCAAGGAAGGGACGACGTTATCGCATATCTTCTCTTAGCGCCGGCAAGCCGCCACATAAGAGGGCGACCTCCAACCTCAACGTCGTCACCGGCCGCCGCATGGCGAATGCGATTGGATTCATCGGCCGGCCTCATGCGGGGCGGAACTTATAGTCCCTGCCTGCAAGCCATCCAAGGTAGGTCTTGATTACAATCGCTTAAGGTCAGCTGGGGCCGCCGAACTTGTGCATCCCGTAAGGGCTTCATGGCATCCACCATTCCGTTTAGGCCCTGTTCTTCGAGCGGTATCCATAAGTGGCATTCCTTTGCTTTTCTCAATTAGGTCGGAACGGAGAACGCGAACCTCAGGCGACGCGCTGATCCCTAATTGGACTCGCCGTCCTTTGATCGATAACACTTGCACGGCGATTGAATCGCCCAGCTGCACCGACTCNNGCCGATTCTCGCGACTCAATGTTGAATTCCCGTTTTCGGGTTCGTCGAGCGTCGGGATGTAAAAAACACTGCAACCCAAAAGACGTTCGAACAATACATAGTGTACTATTTATATAGGGCATGTCAATCGGAGGTCATATTGCGATCTGCGCAGCGAAAAACCTGCGGGCTAGCGTTGCTCCTGCACACCCCGGCGGCCTGTTGACGCCCATTTTTGATCGTTCACTATTGATTATTTTGAGCCACAGAAGGCCGGAGGGAGGCCAATGACATTATCCCAGGAAGATCAAATCGTCCTCGCGCTGCGACGCGTTAGCCAAGCGATTGACGTCTGGTCAAGACACCTCTGGCGGGACTATGGACTGACGTCCCCCCAACTGGCGACGCTCCGCGAAATCCTGGCTGGCAAAAATGTCTCGCCCGGCGCGCTAGCGTCCGTGCTGCATCTGAGCCAACCCACCGTCACGGGGATCCTCGGCCGCCTCGAACAACGCGGCCTGGTGCGACGGGAGCGCTCCGATACGGATCGTCGCAGCACGCTTGCCGTGGCGACTGACCTGGGAAAGGAGCTTGCGGCCAAGGCCCCGCCGCTGCTGCGAGACAATTTT
>PLBR01000250.1:0-5020 GCA_003135435.1 Nitrospira sp.
TTTTGAGTCGCTGGTGGCCGCGGGACGGATCAGCTATTACGGCCTGTCGTCGAATACGGTCACAGCAGATGCATCGGATGCAGAAGCGACGTCTCTCTCTCGCATGTGCGCCGCCGCGCGAGCTGCCGCGGCATTACAGGCCATGGAGCGCTACCACATCCCCCAGAACCCACCCGTTTCCATAGCCAGCCCACCAGGAATAGCATTTGCCCTACAGCACCGGACTGCGGTACAGAGCAGCGTCTGGTCTTCTGGATTCACCGAGCAGGCTGCGGGAAAACCATTTCGGCACAGCAGCACTTCGATGGTCCACTTGTGTGGGACAACAGGAGCACACTCCCGCAGGATAGCCGCACGGGACTGGCGGGACGGGCGAGATGAGTGAGGGTTCGAGGTCCGAAGACCGAGGTTTTCGGAACTTCGAACCCCGAACTTCGAACTTTGGATCGCGCCTTTCTCGCATGTCTCGCGCTTCACGCGCCACGGTCTGTGGCGCTGGCGGACTGTTTAGCATCCTGATCAATCGAGGTGGTGGTTAATGCGCCACATGGTAGTAGGCGAGTTTGTTGACTTCCATCACGACAAAGCGCGCCGAAGAGTCGTTCTGCCACCATCGGCCGGGATCCCAGCCTTCCAACGGGGCAGCGATCAATCGGTATTCTTTCCCACTGCCCTCGAAGACTTTGCCCCAAGCCCAGGCCAGCCTGCGCAAATGGGGTGGATCACTGACCACCAGCACTCGCCGCCAATGTCTTTCCCGCATGAGGCGCAACGTGTTGACCGCCTCTTCCCATGAGTTCGTGGAAATCGCATCAAACACCAGCATGTTGTCCGGTACGCCATGCTCAAGGAGAAATCGAATCCGCCAGTCTAAAGAATCGGGACGGGTGTTGGCATCATGGCCTCCTGCACCGATTAGCAGCATGTTGGGCGCGAAGCCTTGCTCGTAAAGCTTGGCCGCTTTATGGATACGGTTACTACTCCCACCACCCAGCGGGACAATGAGGTCGGCTTTCTCAGGTTGTTGCGAAGGCGCTTCGAGGAAGTAGCCAACCTGGAAGAACGCGATGGTACCGGCGGCAACGCACAATACAAGAACACCCACTCCCCAAAAGACAAGCCGGCGCTTCACCGTAAATGATCCTCCGCATAGTCGTACAGAAGCATCTCAATCGATCCAATGTAGCCACTCCCCGCACACGTGCCTAGCGAATAGCCGGCTTGACAGGCTGCGGAAAAACTATTTGGACACCCCTGAACGGCAGGGATGCAAGGAGTCGGAGATGAGGGGCCAGCGCGGATTTAGCATCTGAAGAAGGCTGAGGTCGAGGTTAAGGTTACGCGTCGAGCAAACTCTTTTTTCTCAGCCTTGACCTCATCCTCAACCTTCCGGCTCGTTCGCCAAATCCCCGCAAGTAACTCGATACGGAAAATGCCCGGAGTCAATCCCATTCTTAGTTGAAATTCCGGAGCGGCCTCGATGCAGTCCTCATGCAATGTGAGTTCCTTTCCCGCGTTCAGCCTTCCCGCTCTTGGCCTGCAGCGCCGCCCGCAACTGCGGGAGATGGCGGTAGCCTTTGATCCGCCGCAGACGCGGCTCGATGAAGCTCAGCGCACTGGCTACCCAGCGCGGTTTCTGGTCCGACGTGCGCCAGTGATCCACCTTGTCGGTGAGCTGGCCGAGCTGCGCATTGAGGGATTCCAGACAGTTGGTGGTCTTCAGGCTCACCCCCAGCATTGGAAACAGCCCCAGGCCATGCAGGGTCAGCGTCTCCTCCAGGCCTTCGTCCAGGCTGGCCACGGCAGAGATGTTGATTCCCCGCAGCTCCTGGCGGAGTCGGCCCAGAGCCGCCCGAGCCTCGGCATATGTCGGTCGCTCGTAGGCCTGTTGTAGTCGCCGGCGCCAGGCCGCCTGCTGAGCTTTCGGCAGATACCGCACGACGTTCTCACGCTTGTGCCACTGACAGCGTTGGACCAGGGCCTGGGCTCCGAACACCGTCTGAATGGCGGTGCGCAGTCCCTTGGCCCCGTCGATGATGCAGAGGAGGCCGGGCTCCACCCGCAGTCCTCGCGCTACCAGTGCCCGCAGGAACGCCGCACACACCGGCTCGTTCTCGGTGGCCGTCTGGACGAAACCCAGGATCTTCTTCTGCCCCTGGAGCGTGATGCCCAAGGCCATAACCATCGCATCCTCGGCGAATGTTTTGCCATCGAGCACGACCGCCACGAACTCGTCCCGGTCCAGACGCCGCTCACAGAAGGTCTGCAGGTGGCGGGCGCTGGCCCGGATGAAACGGCGGGAGANNCGCTGGAGGCACTCAGCCCAAACGCTTCCGGCACCGCCTCCGCACAGGCGGCGTACTGCCGACAGGTCAGACCCACCAGCACCTTCCGGAACAAGCCGGCATCCGCCGCCCGCGGGACTTGCAGCCGTTCGTACGTGGTCAGCGGGATCTCTCGGTTCGCGACCCGATCACGGACGCGAGGGACCGGGACGGGCAGCTTCTGATCGGCGAGGTAGACTGAGCCTGGTTGCTGTCCCCAGCGGACCACGCCGAGGCGTCCTCCCGTCCGGCAGTACCGGGTGCCGGCCAACGTGGTTACTTCGGCGTCCAGCGCCTCGCCGACCGCCTGCAGTCCCAGCGGAATCAGTGCCTGGATCAGCGCCACCGTGCTGTCAATCTCCTCAGTCGGCAATCCAGAGGCTGCTGCCGACGCCCTCACGTTTTTCACCTTGCCTTGTCTCTGAATCTCGACTACGCTTTTCATGGAGCGGCTCCTTTCCTTTGGTGTGGAGTGGTGGTTGTCTGAGCAACGATCACTGCACCACACCGGGGCCGCTTCGTCAATTTTCAACTAAGCCTGACACACCCTCTACGCCCGCGTTGTTTATCCTAAGAGTAAGGTACGGGGCGGCCGTGCGTGTGAGACTGATTTGTGTGGTGGCGGAGTCGAAAGTGAAACGTCATGGGTGGAAGTCGCGCATCAATCACCTTACCTTGCATGCAGACTTACCCTAGAGTAAGGAAAACCTTGCATTGTGAGGAGCAAGGATGTCCATGTCGACGCTGACCAGCAAAGGGCAAACGATCATCCCGAAGGACATTCGGAAATGACGCAATCTCCATCCGGGGGATCGCCTGGAATGTGTGATGGATGAGGACGGTCGAGTGCTGGTGCTACCAGTGAGCATAGACGCGGCGGAATCAGCGGGGATGATCAAGCAGCCGGCTCGGCCGGTAAGTGTGGAAGGCATGAACCGCGCGATTCGCAAAAGGGGGAGGCCGAGATGATCGGTCTCGACACCGAACGTCCCGAGACCATCACGATCGGGACGAACGAACTCATTGGGACCGATCCGAGCAAGCTGCCTCCCGCCCTGGCGCGATTGATGGCACGGCAGTGGAACAAAGGTGCGATCCCTCCGAAATGGGACGGCAAAGCGGCGGAGCGGATTGTGGAACATTTGGAACGAGTGCTGGCGAGAAAATGAAAAACCCTCCAAGACCGAAGCCTGAGCGTGCCATGAGTAATATCTCCGTCAGGCGAACGAATGAGAGCAAATGTGCGATTGCAAGACCTGAGGTGACCCGGATTTGACAGACACCTTTAAACGGGGACCGCATGTCCCGAGGAGGTGTCCGATGGGTACACGCAAGCAGTTCACGCCGGAGTTTAAACGTGAGGCGGTGCAGGTGGTGGAGAGTGGGAGTCGGTCCGCGTCCGAGCTGGCCCGCGAGCTGGGGGTCCGGCGCAATCAACTCTATAAGTGGCAGCGGGAGTTCCAGGCACGAGGCACGGGTGCGTTTCCCGGCTCGGGGGCGCGGACGGAACGCACGACCGAGATCGCGCGCCTGAAACGCGAGCTGGCCCGGGTCACGGAGGAGCGAGACATCTTAAGAAAAGCGGCGGTAGGTTCAGGCGGTGCTTGCAACAGCGGCCTCCAGTATAGCCGCTGGCGTCTGAAATCCCAACGTCTTCCGCGGACGTTGGTTCAAGCGTCACGCGATCGTGTTCAAATCTGCCTGGGAGTAGCGTGAGAGATCTGTGCCTTTCGGGAAATACTGCCGCAGCAAGCGGTTGGTATGTTCATTCGTGCCCCGCTGCCACGGGCTTTGTGGGTCACAAAAATAGACCTGCACGTTGGTATCGATCGTCAATCGTTTGTGCTGGGCTAATTCCATCCCGCGATCCCATGTGAGTGACCGGCGCAAGGCCGAGGGCAGTTATCGTATCTGCCTGCTCAGTGCCGTGACCACGCTGGTCGTGTCTTTGCCCGGCACCTTCACCAGCATCGTGAAGCGCGACTGCCGTTCCACCAAGGTGGCCCTATGCGTATTTTGTGAGCCGGTGNNCCTTCCCAGTGACCGGGAATCGCCCGGTCTTCCACCTCAGCAGGACGGTCGCGGATGGAGATCCCATCAATAATCTGCCCGCGTGGCTGGCCAGCCGTACTCGCACATTGTGCCCGCCGCATCATGCGCCGGGATCGGAGATGCCCGATTAATGCTTTCTTGAGCACCCCTCGGACTTGAATGAACAGACTGCGGTAGATTGTTTCGTGGGAGACCCGCATGGTGTCCTGCTCTGGAAATTCCAGCTTGAGCCATCCCGCGACTTGTTCAGGCGACCACTCCAACGCCAATTTGCTCGCGACGATCCACTGGAGCATGGGGGATGTGGCGAGCCGACAGGGCTTGGGGCGTCGCGAGTGCGTCCATGCCTGCGCGTCGGCCTCAGCCGCGCGATACGTGTGGACCCCACCATGGCGGTGGATCTCCCGGCTGACGGTCGACGGCGCGCGCCCGAGCGTGGCGGCGATCTGCCGGATTGAAGAATCCGTCACCATGCCACGCGAAATTTCTTCTCGCTCTGCTAGCGTCAGTGCCCAGCGCGACCGCTTGCGAACGGCAGGAATGAACCCTCCGTTCGAGGACACCACGCCATGAATCGATCCGGCGTGCTTGCCGAGTGCCCGGCCGATCTCGCTCAACGATTGCCCCTGTTTCCATCGCTGCCA
>PLBR01000250.1:5026-23400 GCA_003135435.1 Nitrospira sp.
GTTGATCGCTTGAACCTACCGCGGCATACTTCGCCAAGGATGTGCGGTGAGGTACGGGTTCATGCAGACGCCTCAGCAGGAGTTTCGAGTCACGCGCATGTGCGCGGTGCTGCATGTGAGTCGGAGCGGCTTTTATGCCTGGCCGCGGCGACAGCCCAGTTCTCGCACACAGGCCAACCAGCGGCTCATCGTNNCGCGTCCTCCATCAGCAGACGCGGGAAGCGTATGGGGCTCGGAAGATGTGGCAGTTGCTCACCCGCGAAGGCCTGATCTGCGGCCGCCATCGGGTAGCGCGGCTCCGGCGGGTGGCTGGGATCGTGGCCTTGCGCCGACGGCGCTATGTTCGCACCGTGCAGGTGCGCCAGCACGAGACGCCGGCCATTCCGAATCGCCTCAACCAACAGTTTGCCGTGTCAGCGAAGAATCGGGTCTGGGCGGGCGATCTGACGTTCGTCCCCACGCGCACGGGCTGGCTCACGGTGGCCGTCTTGTTGGATCTGTATTCACGGCGCATCGTGGGGTGGGCCATGAGTCCGCGCCAAACGCGCTCGGTAGTCGTCGAGGCGTGGTGGATGGCCTGGGAGCGCCGACGTCCCGCCCCAGGGCTTGTGCATCATAGCGACCAAGCCAATCAATACCGGGCCGGACTCTATCGCACCGTGCTCGCTCGATGCGGAGTGGTCCTGAGCATGAGTCGGAAGGGCAATTGCTACGACAACGCGCCCGTGGAAAGTTTTTTCAGTTCGCTCAAGAACGAGCTGGTCCGGCACCGGCAGTTTCAGACTCAGGCCGAGGCCCGCTACGCCATTGCCGAGTATATTGAGCGCTTCTACAATCGAGAGCGCTTGCACCAGGCGCTCGGCTACCGGAGTCCCGAGGAGTTCGAGCAACAGGTCGGTGAGTCTTAATCCAGGTGTCCGTTATTTTAGGGTCACCTCAACCTGCCCCTACTTGCTTTTCACGATTCCTCCGAAATGAGACGGCAAGGCGGCAGAGCGGATCGTCGAGCATCTGGAGCGGTTGCTGGTGAGTAAATGAAACAACTTCTCAAAAACCGGAGTGAAAGTACGACAGCACAATAGACTCGTCGGCGAAAGCTTGCCCAAACAGAAACTCACCACTCTAAACTCGCTGCTTGACCCTCAGAGGTCTCTTTCTTAGGCCATTCCCATGAAGTTTGTGCTTGCCTAAAGCGAAGCTCCCATACATGATGAAAAATGTAATGTTTGCATGAGCGAGCTGTTCAAGAATTGGCACTTCTTGCTCAATCACCATCAACTCTCCAGATGAACTGATAACGAAACAGTTGTTCTATGTGCGGAATCGCCGGAATAATATCGAAAGAACCTCTGCAGTCAGAACACGCTGAGCAGGTCGTGCGCATGAGCAAGGCCCTGAATCATCGGGGCCCGGATGGGTCCGGGGAGTTTCGTTCTCGCCACATCGCTCTCGCGCACCGGCGGCTAAGCATCATCGACCTCTCGCACGGCCAACAACCTCTCTATAACGAAGACTCCTCGCTCGTCTTGATCGCGAACGGAGAAATCTACAACTTCATCGAGCTGCGAGCTCAACTGCAAGCGCGTGGGCACAGCTTCAAGACCGGCAGCGATTGCGAGACCATTCTCCACTTGTACGAAGAGCACGGGGATCGTTGTGTCGATCATCTGCGCGGCATGTTCGCCTTTGCGCTGTGGGACTCCAACCGACGGCGGCTGCTGCTGGCTCGTGACCGCATGGGTGAGAAACCTCTATACCTTGCCTGCGCGGACGGACGGATCGTCTTCGCCTCGGAACTCAAGGCGCTGATTCGTGGCGGCGTCGTCCCGTTCGACCTCGACCCTCATGCCGTGCATCTTTACTACCATTATGGCTATGTGCCTGAACCAATGGTGGCAGTGCGCGGCGTGCGCAAGCTGCCCGCCGCGCATACCTTGACCATCGATGTCGATCGCTGGCAGGTCGATGAGCACTGTTACTGGAGCATGGAGGACGCCCCGCCAGTCGAAAGCGACCCTGCGACCACCATACGCGAGGAACTCGACCGTATTGCGGAGTTGATCATCCGCTCCGACGTCCCGGTCGGTGTGGCCCTCAGCGGAGGGGTGGATGCCAGCGCCGTGGCCACCCTTGCGGCTAAGAAGTCCCATGGCACGATTCACGCATTCACGGTCGGTTATGCAGGCCGCCCGTTGCAGGACGAGCGCGCAGAGGCCAAAGAGCTTGCGGATTACCTGAAGATCCCGTTTCACGAGATTGAGCTTTCAACATCCGACGTGGTTTCCCTCTTCGCGAAGGTCAACCATTACCGGGACGACCCGATTGCGGACATCAGTGGAGTGAGCTACTACGCGGTCATGCAAGCGGCCCGCGAGCAGGGCGTGCCTGTAATGTTGATGGGGCACGGGGGAGATGAATTGTTTTGGGGATATTCGTGGGTCCGCGCCGCTCTGGTGGCCAGCCGGCGCAAAATCGCCTTGCGTAATGGCGGGGCCGTCGGTCTCGCCGATTACCTCAAGATCACCAAGCCCCCTTATTCCTACACTAAGGGCCTTCTGTGGCTCAAGTCGTTAGGCGGCCTGCTTTCCGGCTGGCAGCAATATCGCTCCGATTTAACTTCACCGGCCGACCGGCTGGTTTTTTATGACAGTGAACATGGTTTCGAGTCTGCGGCCCAAGATGTTCTTGATTCGTACGCACCAGCGTTTCGGGAACGAATTGCGGATACAGATCCGGCTGCAGCCTTCACTAGACGCACCCATGACTCTCCGCTTGATATCACACTTATCCGACTGATTTGCGAGACCTACCTGATGGAAAATGGAATCGCCCAAGGCGACCGCCTGAGCATGGCGTCGTCCGTGGAGTTACGCCTGCCCCTCGTTGATTATCGTCTTGTTGAGACCGTGATCGGGTTGCACAAGGCGCACCCTGTCACACAGCCGCAACATAAGAAATGGCTGCAAGACGCTGTGCGTGACATCGTGCCTCCGTTTGTTATGTCGAGGAGAAAGCGAGGCTTTTCTCCTCCGTGGCGGAGTTGGCACAAGGCGCTTGCAGAGGCCTATGGCGACCAATTGATCGACGGCTATCTTGTGCAGCATGGAGTTCTCCATGCCGATGCCGCGCGTGAACAACGCAGTCGATTGTCGCCGCTACCATGGGCTGGTCCTGATTTGATAGCGGGGAGATCGCTGGTGCTGGATAATTGGTGCCGACAGATGTGCGACGGGCAATGAACGCCATGGTTTCGATGCTGGAGCTCGCAGAATGACCGAATTCCGTAAAGGTGCGGTCCGGATCGTATCCAATTTCGTGCGTCTAGCTGCGACCATGCTTCTAGGCCTCATCCTCATCCGCATCCTGCTTGACGTGCTTGGAGCGGAGGCCACAGGATTGATCGACCTCCTCGGATCGACTATCGGTTTGGCAGCGATTGTTGAGGAAGTGGTCGGCTCGAGCATGATTCGGGAATTGGGGGTTGCTCACCACAGTGGGGATGAGGAAACTTTTCGTCGTGTGTATAACTCAGCTCTTGTGGTCAGTGCGGTTGGCGCTGTAGTGACGCTTGGTCTTCATGGGGTTATTCTCGGTGCGCTACCCTTAATGGATGTCCCGCAGAATTTCCTAGATGCTGCCAAGTGGTTTGTGATCGCCAAGGGGGTTGAATCTGCTGCGATAGTGTTTCTGGCACCCTTGTTCAACATGTATTTGGTCACGGAAAGGCAGGTACATTACAACTTCTGGCTGGTAGCGAGACGGGCAAGCCTAGTTCTTTCGGCAATGACGCTGGCGTGGATGAACACTCTAGAACCGCTGTCACGGCTGATATGGTTTGGTTGGATTTCATGCTTCTTGCATATTTCTATTATCTTTGTTTCAGTTTTGATCCTTGTGACGATGGACCGGCGAATGATCCCGATACCAAGACTTGCAACACGTCAAGAGATCAGGGCTATCCTCGGCATCAGTGGCTGGAACATAGCGATTTTTGGTTCCCAATGGATGGGGCTGTCCGCGTCCCAAATCATTATGAATCTGCACTTCGGCCTCTTTGGTAACCTGATCTTAGGTCGGGCCGCGCAACTAGGCGGGTATGCGCGCATGCTGACAACTGGTCTGAGTCATGGCCTTGATTCAGTATCGGTGCGGCTAAGTTCACAGGGCAACGGTGGCAAGGAAATAAGGAGCATTTTATATCACTCCACACGGCTACATGGTCTTGTTGCTTTTCCCGCAGTATTTGGGATGGCCGGCCTCGCTGAACCAATCCTTGGATTGTGGATGAAAGGAAGACTGGATAGGCCACATCTGTTACCGGACATGGTTACGCTGACTCGCATTCTATTGATTGGGTTCTTAGCGATGGCCATTTCCGATAACTGGACAAAGATGATGTATGGAGCAGGGCATATTCGCCGCTACACACCAATAGTAATCATGGGCGGATTAGTTAATCTGGCATTAGCCTTGCTGCTTGTAAGGTATTTTCCTGACTCTATCAGGTATACGGCCCCTCCATGGGCATTCTCTCTAATGTATCTAACGTGCTATTTGGGGCTGATGTCGAGGCTTGTGACGGCAACGCTAGAAGTGAAACTGCGGGATCTATTTTCCCCACTCGTGCAGCCGCTGGTTGCGGCTATAGTATGCGTTCCAGTGTTGGTGCTTTTCCTTTTTAATGTCGCGCAATGGACTCTTCCCTGGCTAATTACAGCAGTGGCAAGCTACGTGCTATCTTATGCGGTGCTGTGCTGGTACATCGTACTAGGTTCGGAAGAGCGAATTAATCTGTCAAGGGTCATTGGCCAATGGCGCGGCTTGCAAGGGGGCAGCTTAAAATAAGCTGCTGCAATCCAATGCGCTGATACCGGCCTAGGGATCATTATGAGCATTCGAATTAATGAGGCCTTACATGGAGACTCAGAGCCGTGGAATCAAGGAGCAATCACTGATCAACCCAAGGAAAAAATTGAACACGTTGGGATTATTCTTGGGCTATGGTTAAGTGGAATATTCACCGCATCACTCTTTTTGACGTCTGAGTTGGGTGCGAGCGTCATACCTCCTCTGGCGCGTAATGCGGTGGCCCTCGTTTGGCCACTTATTTATTTTGCGTTCAGCAGTTGTAAGTTTGTTCCGCGGCGCCTAAGTTTCGGCACCTATGTGCCACTAGTAGGCTTCGCCATCTTCAGTGCGCTCTCGGTAATCATAAGCCCCATTCCTTATCAGTCAACATCCTACGTGCTGCTTACACTGATAACTACATGGATAGTACTTCAATTCAATTATAATCTTGACGGAAAAGGATATGAACGCGGGATGACAATCTTCGCGCTTGTTGCGGTGACACTCTTAGTGTCTTATGCCGCAATGAGCTATATCCCAGGCGCGCGCCTAGGATTCGGGAAGGGTGTATTGAACGCTAACCACATCGCCATATTAGCGATGTCAGGCATACTTTCGGCAATGGCTATTCGGACAATTCCCATCCGGGTAGTGGCTCTTGGCCTAGCCATTGTCGTTCTTGCGCTTACTGGTTCCCGTGCCTCCGCAGCAGCAACTATTATTGGCATTTTTATCATTACATATGTTCGAGTTTATATGGCGCGTTCCAATACCAAGCTACTATTCGCAGCATTGATAGTGCTGCTTGTTATTGCCGGAGGATATTACTCGGACTTAATACTAACTTCCTTGAATGACTATTTTGCGATTCATGATCGACATCGGGGACTTGAAACAGGTGCTTCAGGCAGAACAATAGCATGGTCCGTAACATGGGAACTGTTTTTGGCAAACCCGATATTGGGCGTTGGATTTCGAGCGCATGAACAATTACTGCGTGTGGCAACGTCATCTCATAACGGGTATTTGGCGATGCTTGCAGAGATCGGACTACCAGGCTTTCTTTGCATCGTGTGGTTAATAACAGCAGGGTGCTATCGGCTATGGATGCGCGTGTGGGATCCTGAGCTATATTACAGCCATAGCATCTTATTGGGTCTATGTTGCGGCTATCTGACGTTAGCGATGTTTGAGCGATACCTGATTAATGTTGGCAATCCCGCCTCCTTATTATTCTTGTTAGGTATTTTGATTCCCTCACCGAGCATACATGGGAAGCCTCCGCGGGTTAATACAGGGGCATGGACACCGATGCTCGACTCGCGCATTGAGTGGCCCGTTCGTCTTAAACTGTAGCTACTTGAATAGCCTACATCTCAGAAGGTGCTGTGAGAGACACGTTGAGAATCAGAGGCGTATTAACACGACTGCTACTGTTAGCCGGCATGATGGTATTGGCATGCAAAATAGCATCTGCAGGGGAATTCAGAGTTTTCGATGCCACGCTCTACAGCCACAAACCAGATCTAAAAGCGTACGGCATCGAACCGCTGCGAGTGGTGTATAGTCAGGAAATGTGGATGCCAGGAACGAATTGGACCTCGTTACCATCTGAAGACAAAGTTAAGAGGCTGGCTACTAGTATTGCCAGTGAGTCTTCGATAGTAGCGTTAGATGTCGAGCACTGGCCGGTTATACCCGCTCAAGGAAATGTTGAAAGAGGGCTTTCGAATTTACTGACTTTATTTCGTTGGTATAAGGCGAATTCATCTAACGTTAGAATTGGATATTACAGCTTTCCACCTGCATTCGATTACTGGCGAGCAATCAAACCTAAAGATCATCCGGAACCCATGGCCTGGCAGGCGGAGAACACCGCTCTGTTACCCTTGGCGCAAGTTGTCGATGTTCTATTTCCTTCCTTGTACACTTTTTATCCTGACCGAGAGGGGTGGGTGCGCTTTGCCAAGGCGAATATAGCGGAAGCTCGACGAATTGGGGGAGGAAAGCCTGTCTACGTATTTCTTTGGCCTCAGTATCATGACTCCAATAGATTGTTGGGACTCAAGTACATTGACCGTGAGTACTGGCAGTTGGAGTTGAAGACGGCGAAGGAATATGCGGACGGGATAGTGATTTGGGGTGGATACGACCTTAAACAGAACAAACCGCAACAATGGGACGAAAATGCGCCGTGGTGGGTGGAAACCAAAGCTTTTCTCCTGCAGCAATGACCCACAAAAACTGACTCTCGTCATGCCTGGTATTCATGAGCTACGCACCAATAGCGTTATTCATCTATAGACGCCCAGAGCATACTCGACGAACTATCGAGGCGCTGAAGTGCTGTCCGGAGTTCGCCGAAAGCCCTGTGTTCGTCTTTTGCGATGGTCCACGAAAGGCTGCGGACGAACCGGCTGTACAGGAGACGCGCTCAGTTGCAAGGGAAGCATTGATGGGGCAGGCACAATTTGTGGAATCGCTGAAAAATAAGGGGCTTGCCGTCTCAATCATTGAAGGCGTGAGCCAGCTTTGCGCGCAATATGGGCGAGCGGTTGTGGTGGAAGACGACCTGGTTGTTGCCTCCCAGTTCCTGACCTTCATGAATTCAGGTCTCGATCGCTACGCACAAGAGGCGAGGGTCATGCAGATCTCCGGGCATATGTTTCCTGTGCCGGCTTTTCAAAATAGAAACGGGGCCTTGTTTCTGCCGTTCACCACATCCTGGGGCTGGGCGACTTGGGCTCGTGCCTGGCAGCACTTCGACGAGCACGTAAACGGTTGGGAGCGTCTGGAACAAGATGCTTCCCTACGGCGCTGTTTCAATTTGGGTGGTTCGTTCGACTACTATGGCATGTTGAAGCTTCAGCTTGCTGGCAAGATCGATTCATGGGCGATTCGGTGGTACTGGTCAGTGTTTATGCGTGATGGGCTTGCTCTGTATCCACCACGCACGTTGGTGAGCAACGAAGGCTTCGATGGAAGCGGCACGCACGGTTGGAGAAGCGCGAGACGTGGCATGCACGGACATAGCGAGAAGAATGCGCAGATACCAGCGCTTCCCGATACTGTGTCGGTAAGTGAAGACGAGCTTGCGTATGTACGTCTTTCGCTGCTGGCTATGCGAGGTGGGGTTGGACGAAGGGCGCTGAAGGCACTTAAGTCAGCGGCTTCTAAGTTGGTAACCGCGCTTAATTCCCGATGAAAATTTGGATTGAGTTTTTCGCGAATTTAGTGATGCGGCTTCAGGCGCGCTCCCGACGTTCTACGTACAAACTCAACCCCACGAGTAGTGCTTTCGCGTGGCGTATTAAGATGATGGACAACAATCATCTAACTATCGACGCCGGCTCAACTGTAAGAGCACATATTATTTACGAGCGTCCGACTGCGGTGTGTTCAGTAGGAAAGAGAACGTTTATCGGAGACGGCACGATTTCAATTGCGGAAAGGGTAGATATTGGTGACGATGTTCTTGTTTCTTGGGGTGTATCAATTACCGATCACAACTCGCACAGCATTCGCTTTAGTCTCAGAGCTAATGATGTATTGCAGTGGAGAATGAAGAAAAAGAATTGGGATAACGTTGAGGTCAAACCAATTCGGATCGGCGACAAAGCTTGGATCGGGTTCAACGCAATAATCCTTAAGGGCGTAAGCATTGGTGAGGGAGCGGTTGTTGGCGCCGGTTCTGTCGTAACCAAGGATATCGAACCGTGGACAATAGTCGCCGGTAGTCCAGCTCGCTTTGTTAGGGAGATTCCGCCCAATGAGCGCTAGCAGTTTACGGACCTGGGAAGAGGCTGTGTCCTGGCTGGTGTCTCAACCTGATCAGCAGGCACTTGTCCTCGATTGCTATTACGACTCGCCTCTGGAAGTGGCAGTAGAGCGTTATTGGAAGAGCAAGGAATGGTCCGCCATCCGTCAGATTTTTCCGGCTAACCGTGGCGCTGTCCTTGACATCGGTGCGGGGCGTGGCATCTCAAGCTATGCCCTAGCACGTGACGGTTGGGATGTGACTGCGCTGGAGCCTGATCCGAGTGCGGAGGTGGGTGCGGGGGCCATTCGTCGTCTCGCGTCTTCACAAAACTTGTCGATCACCGTGATTCAGGAGTTTGGCGAGCGCATTCAGTGTCCTTCCGCGAGTTTTGACCTCGTTTTCGCCCGACAGGCATTGCACCACGCCAAGGATCTGCAGATGCTGTGCGCGGAGGCTGCGCGGCTCCTCAGGCCGGGCGGTATGTTTGTCGCCGTTCGCGATCATGTCATCTCGAAGAGAAAGGATCTGCCGAGATTTTTCGATACCCATCCCTTGCACAAATTGTACGGCGGCGAGAACGCCTTTCTATTGTATGAGTACATGAACGCAATGCGAGGCGCTGGCTTCGAAATCGAGCGCGCTATCCGTCCGCTGGAAAATGCAGTCAATCTTGCGCCGCTTGACGAAGTGTCGCTGCGTGCGGAATTGGTGGAACGGATCAGCCATTATCCGTGTGGGGCACTGGTGTCTCGTGTATTGAATGCAAGCGACCCAATCTACGCCGGGTTCCTCCAGTTACTAATGGTATTCGACAGCCGACCGGGCCGACTGTACTCGTTTGTTTGTAGAAAACCGAGTGTCTAATGACAACCACTTGGATAACCGGGGCGCATGGATTCATCGGCCGACATTTGGCACGGCACTTACAGGAACGAGGGCATACCGTCTGCGGCATCGGCCATGGGGCTTGGCCTCAAGAGGAAGCAAGAAATTGGGGGTTGGACTATTGGTTGAACGGCGAGATCGAGGCATCGAATTTGGCGGATCTCGCTGATCGCCACGGGGCGCCAGATACTGTGTTCCATCTTGCCGGAGGTTCCTCGGTAGGCCTCTCGATGCAATACCCACTCGAAGATTTCCGCCGGAGCGTGGAAACGTCCGCACGCCTGTTTGAGTGGGTACGAGTCAACGCTCCACACACGAAAATCGTCTGCGTCTCGAGCGCGGCGGTTTATGGAGCGGATCACTCCGGCCCAATTCCCGAAACCGCACCCCTGTCACCTTATTCGCCATATGGCTGCCACAAGGCGATGATGGAGATGTTGTGCCAGTCCAATATTCGGAACTATGGGATGCGCATAGCTATCGTCAGGCTGTTTTCCGTTTACGGCGCAGGGTTGGAGAAGCAGTTGCTTTGGGAGCTCTGCAGCAAGCTGAGGAGCAATCCTGGGGTTGTAACGTTGGGTGGAACGGGGCAGGAGTTGCGTGACTGGATCCATATCTCTGATGTTGTCAGATTACTTGAAACTCTGACTACAAATCAGAACTCACCACTCGTTGTAAATGGCGGCACTGGTGCCGGTGTGCCGGTGCAGGAGATTACGAAACTTGTGTGCTCATCCTGGGGCCAGGAAGCAAGAATTGAGTTTTCCGGGCAGCAACGTCCAGGGGATCCCGACGTTCTGGTCGCGGATGTATCGTTGTCTCGAAAGTTTGGCTTTTCGCCGGCAACGTCACTTGGCGATGGCATTGAACAGGTTGTCTCCTGGTTCAAAACTCGAATAAAGTACTGAGTATGAGGGTCGCCTTTACCATGGTTGGCGGCCGGCATTGGATTGGCGGGTACAATTAGNNTGGAAGTACGGCACAGGGCAGGTGCAGCCGGTTCTTTGTGTCGGCGAAGACTTCCCAGAGTCGGAGTTGGCGCCATTCGCTACCATTGGGTACGATATCATAAGGTCGGCGGCCTTTGACAAGCGGCGTCAACACCGTTCGCTTGCGGCCGCGCTGATTACAGGTAAAGACCGACAGGCAGAACACATCTTTCACGCGCACGATATCGATGTAGTGTTCGAAGTAGCCAATTTCCTCGGCTGGCGTTTTGCTTTTCCCACGGTGGCGTGGATCCCTGATTTTCAGCACCGACACCTATCCTCCATGTTCAGCAAGAATGCCTACTGGCGGCGTGAACTTGGTCTGCGTGCGCAGGTTAAGGCTGGCCGCACGATTATGCTCAGTAGTGAGGATGCCCGTAAAAGTTGCGAGCAGTTTTACCCATCGTCGTGCGGAAGGACGCATGTTGTGCGATTCGCCGTTCAGCTTGATGAGGCGATACTTGCAATAGACCCGGAAGAAGCTCGTGCGCGTCATGGGTTGCCCGAGAGTTACATCTATCTGCCGAATCAGTTTTGGAAACACAAGAACCATCGCGTTGTGATAGAAGCCCTCGCACTGTTTCCGAATTCCCGTCTTGTTGTTGCCTCCACGGGACATGGAGTGGACCCCAGACATCCTGCACTTTATGAGGAGCTACGAAGTCTTGTGAACCATAAGGACCTGCAGGAACAGTTTCGCTTTATAGGAATGGTCCCATATTCGGAGGTCATTGCGCTCATGCGGGGAGCAACGGCAGTACTGAATCCTTCTCTCTTAGAAGGATGGAGTACAACTGTGGAGGAAGCACGAGCACTTGGAGTACCTCTCATTCTCTCAGATATTGCCGTTCATCGGGAACAGATGGGCAACGCTGCACAATATTTCCATCCGGACTCGCCGGAAGAGCTCGCGGCTCTTCTTAGGCAACAGGTATCTGCGTCGCGGCCCGATAAGGTTTACCGTCAGGCTGCAGCCGCCGCGAATACTGAACGGCTGTACGATTTCGCCCGCAACCTTGAAGCTGTATTCGCTCAGGCTATTCACTCATGAGTGTGCTTTGCTTCGTGAATCGTTTCTTTTTCCCCGACCATTCTGCCACAAGCCAGATACTAACCGATTTAGCTTTTCATCTAGCCAAGACAGGGGTGGCAGTTCACGTTATTACAAGTAGACAAGTCTACGACGATCCTGATGCAGCCCTGCCGGTGTATGAAGTGGTGCGCGGCG
The DNA here is from genome assembly GCA_003135435.1 of Nitrospira sp. GTDB lineage: Bacteria > Nitrospirota > Nitrospiria > Nitrospirales > Nitrospiraceae > Palsa-1315. The sequence goes on from PLBR01000250.1 coordinate 16,737, forward strand.
TGCGAGTGACGCGTGTGTGGACCACTCGGTTTGGACGTCAGAACTTGCCGGGACGCACGTTGGATTATCTGACATTTTATCTTAGTGCCGCCTGGAGCCTCTTCGTTTTGCTCAAGCCCGGAGATATCGTTGTGGCCAAAACTGATCCGCCGCTCATTTCTGTTGTGGCGGCGATGGTGGTGAAGAGTCGGAGAGCGAAGTTGATCAATTGGATTCAGGACTTGTTCCCGGAAGTCGCCGGAGCGCTTGATGTAGGGGGAATAGGGAGGATTGAGGGCCTATTGCGTTCGGTGAGGAATTGGTCCCTTCGGACTGCCTCCAAGAATGTCGCCATTGGTGATGGAATGGCAAAGAAGCTTGCAGCGGAGGGAATCAAGCCGGATGCTATACAGGTCATCCATAATTGGGCAGATGGCCGAGCAATCCAGCCCGTCGATCGAGAGAAAAATGATCTTAGGCGAGAGTGGAATCTTCAGGATGCGTTTGTAGTGGGTTATTCGGGGAACATGGGACACGCGCACGAGTTTGAAACAATATTGAACGCTGCTCAGGATCTATCGTACGCAGAAGACATCATTTTCCTTTTCATCGGGAGTGGGGTTAAGCAGGCATGGATCATGCGTGAGGTGAGCGAACGAGGTCTGAAAAACGTCGTGTTTAAGCCTTATCAGCCCAGAGATCAGTTAGCACTCAGTCTTTGTGTGCCAGATGTTCATCTCATAACGTTACAACCATCGCTGGAAGGCCTCATTGTCCCCAGCAAATTTTATGGCATAGCGGCGGCTGGACGGCCAACTATCTTCATTGGCAGCAAGAATGGGGAAATTCCGCGCATTCTTCTTGAGGCACAATGCGGGATTTCAATAGAGAACGGCCAGGCCGAAGAAGCCAGTCGAGTTATCCGGGAGCTTGCCGATCACAACGAATCATGCCTTGGCATGGGCAGGCGTGCACGTGCACTGTTTGATCAGCGATTTGATATGAGACATGCTATGCAAGCGTGGGAAGCCGTTATCGCGGTGACGGAGAATCCAACTTCGTAACTGTATTAACCCTCGCACATTGAGAGGAGAGCAAAACATGAAGCTGGTACCGATGGGCTCCTTTGCGGTGGGGCTGGCGACATGGTTTGTATTTCTCGGATCGATTGGACTAGCTCAGTCACTTCCAAGTCCTAAACCCTTTATAGTGTTCGATGGGACACAGTATTCCAACAAGGCGGACTTCTCCGTGTATGGGATTCGGCCTATCACAATAGCCTATGGAGGAAATTTTGGCCCTCCTGACTGGTACCAGCAGGCTGATGGTCTGCCGGGTCTCCAAGCGGTGCAAGCTGTGGCACGAGAAGCACAACAGAAAGGACATTTGGTTGTCCTGGATATTGAGTACTGGCTACTCAACGGCTCACCAGATTCAGTCCGAGATAGCCTGACGAAATACATGACCATGCTGGACTGGTTCCGAGCAGCAGCGCCAGGCCTTTCTCTAGGCTACTACGGGGCGCCGCCCTTAGGCGACTATTGGCGCGCGATTAAAGATCCATCTAGTCAAGAGCGTCGGTCATGGATGGAAGAGAACGATCAAATCCGTTCTCTCGCCGGTGCAGTGGATGCTCTCTTTCCCTCGCTGTACACGTTTTATCCCGACCAGGACGGATGGAAGAAATATGCGATCGCCCAGATAGAGGAGGCGCGGAGATATGGCGGAGGGAAACCCGTCTATGTCTTTTTGTGGCCACAATATCACGATTCGAACCTCATACTTGGAGGCCGTTATTTGCCGGCTGATTATTGGTTGCTTGAGCTGGAAACGGCCAAAGAATATGCCGACGGCATTGTCATCTGGGGGGGATGGGACCTGAAGATGGACAAACCGATGATATGGGATGACAGTGCCCCTTGGTGGAAAGTCACGAAGGAATTCATGAAGAGCCGAGACCAATCACCGCCCACTGCCCCGACTGGGCTCACAGTGCACTGACTTGGGAAGGTTAGAGGGTGGAGGTTGGAGGCGAGAAGAGAGGTTGAGGTTAAGGGTGAGGCCAAAGGAGTCCGTGCCGACCAGCTGGAGAAAATCGAAAACATCTTGTTCGTTCTTTCTCGTGCCCACAAGCCTGAAGACGTGGATCTTCCTGGCGTTCACCTGCACCCGCTCAAAGGCGATATGCAGGGCCTGTGGGCCATGACCGTCAGGGCAAACTGGCGTGTGACCTTCCGCTTTGAAGAAGGCGCGGCCTGCGACGTGGATGTAGTTGATTATCACTAGGAGGAGACACGCGATGTGTATGAAGAACCCACCTCATCCCGGCCGCATTATTCGGCAAGAGTGCATTACACCTCTCGGCCTGTCCGTAACCGCAGCCGCGCGCGCGCTTGGCGTGGAGCGGCAGACCCTGAACAATCTGGTCGACGAGAAGTCCGGTATTTCTCCGGACATGGCGATCAGGCTGGAAAAAGGGTTCGGCAGTTCCGCCGAAGTGTGGTACGGCTTGCAGATGGAATATGATCTTGCGCAGGCAGAGAAGCATGCCGACAAAATCAAAGTGAAACGCATTAGCCAGAACCAACTTACTACTAGCCAGAGAGGCTGAGGCCAAGGTTGAGCAGGAAACTTCCAGGTCCTGTAGCCTTTGCACGAACCTTAACCTGAACCTAACACTCAGCCTGAACCTTCCGCTCGGCCTCAAACTTCACCCCTCCAACCTCCAACCTCACGCGACTCATTCCCTCAACCTGAGCCTCAACCTTTCCCCTGAGGCCTCACCCCTTCAACCTCAAACGATCTGCCCTCAACCTATCTTCCAACTTCCACCCTCACATAGGGATTGCCGAACCCGATGGGTATGTGTATAGTTAACATCAGCATACACATCACAGGAAGGGCTCACGATGCGGACGAACATTGTGATCAATGACCGACTGATGCGGCAAGCGATGCGGGCCACCGGGTTACGAACCAAACGTGAAACGGTGGAGGCGGGGTTGCAATTGCTCGTGCAGATTCATGCGCAAACGGCTATCCGCCAACTCAAGGGGGCCATCCATTGGGATGGGAACCTGGAAGAATCCCGGAAAAGTCGTGTCCCGCTTGTCTCATGACGTTAATCGATACAACCGTGTGGATTGATTACTTCCGGAACCGGTCCACACCGGAGACTGATTGGCTCGACAGGGAAGTGAGCCGGCAGCGTCTGGGCCTGACCGATCTGATTCTCTGTGAAGTGCTGCAGGGGAGCCGAACGCCACGAGAGTTTGAGGCCACTCGTGCGGCGTTGGAACACTTTGAAATCTTTTCGACCGGAGGAATGGCTCTCGCCGTCACGGCCGCGCAACATTACCAAACCCTCCGATTGCAGGGAGTGACTATTCGGAAAACGATCGATTGCCTCATTGCCGGCTTCTGCCTGCTTCACAGCCACCAACTCCTGCATAACGACCGGGACTACGATCCATTCGAAGAGCGGCTGGGTCTTCGTGTTATCCATCCTCAAGAGGCTTGAAGAGAAATTGAGGCTGAGGTTGAGGTTAAGGTCAAGCGTCGAGCACACGCCGCTGGCGGACGTTTTCAGCTTCCTGGTAGGTTCGCCGAGGAGTCGATAAGTAGGGGCCTTTCGACAAAACAGGATATTCTGGCCGTTCTTCATGGCATCGCGTCCAGCTCAGATCGCTGGGTGTGCGCCGACTGGGACTTTTCGGTTCATTCGTGAGGGGGAACAGCGCGTGGACAGCGACATGGATTTTCTCGTCGAATTCGAACCCGACCAGAAGACCTTCGACCATTTCATGAACCTTGCTGTCTTGCTGGAGGATCTGTTGCACAGACGGATTGAGCTCGTGACGACAGACGCGCTCAGTCCCTACATTGGTCCGCATATTATGGGTGAAGTGGAATATGCCGTTCTCGCCGCTTGAGCATTCTGCTACAACTGAGCCACCGATTATGCTCCAAAGCAGCCAGTGATTCTTGCGCGATTCAGACAGCCTTAGCTGCCGTGGGAGTGGCTTCCTCTTCCACCTGGACGAGATCTACTTGCGTGTATCCTCCACATGGACTCCCCACACAATTTGAGCCGGCTTGTCCTACTCACCAACCGATTGAGGATGGCATTGGCCATCGAGTGGCCTTGGCTCAGATAGTCGTGCCATTTCTCCACCAGAATTTAGCGCAAGAATAGCCTGGCGCGGAATGCCTCTCGTCGTGATTCCTGGTCGTTTATCGTCCTTGTTCCTTCACTTCTTTTACGAGGCTTCATCACCCCGCTTGATATTCTATGTGAAACTTGATACATTCATTGGTATATCTTTCGGTATGTAGCACCGTAATATTTGAAGAGGGGGGGGGTATGGCACACACTGTCAAGCAGGACACGAAAGACACGGCAAAACTGTTTTTTTCTGGCCGAAGCCAAGCCGTCAGACTGCCCTTGCGATATCGCATTGACAGTTCTGAAGTGTTCATCCGACGAGATGAAAGCACAGGCGATATTATTCTCTCACGGGTGCCTAAAAATTCGTGGAAAGAATTTTGCGCTCTGGTCGATCGTACTGAACTGCCCGACAACTTTCTGAGCGATCGTGACACCAGGTAAGCAGAAGAACGGGATCCCTCGTGAGTCTGTTCCTTCTCGATACGAACATGGCGAGTTTTGCGATGAAGCGGTACTATCCGCAGGTCCGGACTCACCTGGCAAGAGCGGCCAAGAAACATGGCATCGGTATTTCTGCCGTGACGCAGGGAGAATTGATCTACGGGTTGCATCGAAAGAATGCGCCCAACGAGCTGGTTGAGCTGATACGAGGCTTTCTCATCCGCGTTGAGGTGTTACCGTGGGATACGCATGTGGCCGACACCTATGGGCAGGTTCGGGCCTGGTGTACCAAGAAAGGGATTGTCTTCTCGGCATTGGATCTGATGATTGTTGCTCATGCCATTCATCTCCGCGCCACGTTGGTCACGAATGATCAGACCTTCCCTCGGCTCGCGTTCCCCATGCTGAACCACACGCCATTTGAGTTGCGCATTCAAGATTGGACCAAAGCGGACATCCTCTGACGAGCGGGATGCTCCCACAGTTAGCCTTTGGCATTTCAGGCGGCTGGTTTCCGGCATAATCGGTGGTTCAATGGATGAAGCGGATTATCTGGTGGCGCATATCCCGGGGGTTGGTCGGGAGCAGTTCAAACGCGATGAGACGTTGAAGCGGGCCTTCGTGCGCGGCCTCGAGATTATAGGGGAAGCGATTAAGAAGGCGCCGATGGGATGCGGTCATGAACAAGGTGCCGGTTCTGCGATCCAAAATCGCGGACATCTTGCAACAGGAAGGCGGGGACAGCCCTCGCGAATGATCGAAAGTCCTCGCTCTTCTCACGCCTCGATCCTCAAACGATTTGTCCTCAACCTGAACCTCGACCTCTCCCCTGAGGCCTCTCGCCTCAAGCCGCCGGAGGCGAGAAGAAAGGTTGAGGCAAGTGGAGAAGACTGAGGTTGAGGCTGAGTATGGAGGTTGGGGGGGATTCTTCCCATTTCTTCTGAGACTTACCTTAACCTAAACCTCGACCTGAACCTTCCGCTCGGCATCAAACATCACCCCGCCAACCTCACGCGACTCATTCCCTCAGCCTGAGCCTCGACCTGAACCTTCATGGAGGCTGGAGGTTTGAGCTGCTGCCGGTTTCAAAGACACCGAGTTAGGTGTATGAATGAAACTGGAGGTGCGGCATGGAGCGACGCACGTGTACGCGCGAGTTCAAGGTGGAGGCGGTAAAGCTGATTCGAGAACGCGGGGTGACGGTGGCGCAAGCCGCGCGCGATTTGGGCGTGCATGGCACGGTGTTGCGCCGATGGGTGCAGGAGTGTGCTGCCGATTCGCAGCAGGCCTTTCCGGGCCAAGGGCAGATGAAGCCCGAGCAGGCAGAACTCGCACGGCTCCGCCGTGAAGTTCTCAAGCTGAAGGCGGAGCGCGACATCTTGAAAAAAGCTGCGGCAGGTTCAAGCGGTGCTTGCAACAGCGGCCTACTTCGCGAAGGAGGTGCTATAACGTTCGCCTTCATCGCGACACACCGAGGAATATGGCCGGCGGGATGGTTGTGTGAGGCGCTCGGTGTCTCGCGCGCAGGCTTCTATGCCTGGCGGACCCGGCCGCCAAGTGCACGGGCGAGGGCCAACGAACAGCTGTTGGTCAGGGTGAGGACCAGCTTCTTCGCCAGCGACCGGACCTACGGCGCCCGGCGTGTCTGGCACGACCTNNACGCGGCGTTGCGCGCACGCCCCAGACGGCGGCGGGTGCCGTTGGACACTGGTATACGGTCGACGAACGCCGTGGCGCCGAATGTGCTCGACCGGACGTTCACCGCCGCCGCAGCAAACCGCAAATGGGTTGCGGATTTCCCCGACCTCTGGACCGCCGAAGGCTGGCTCTACGTGGCCGCGGTCGTCGATCTCTTTTCTCGACGGGTCGTCGGCTAGTCCATGAGTGCGACGATGACCGCGCAACTCGTCACCGGTGCGCTCGTGATGGCGATTGGCGGCGGGGCAAGCCCGAGGCCGTGTGGCATCACTCCGGTCGGCGCAGCCAGTACACCAGCGAGCCCTTCCAGCGGCTCCTGGCCGACCACGGCGTCATCTGTAGCATGAGCCGGGCCGGCAACGTCTGGGACAATGCGGC
>PLBR01000064.1 GCA_003135435.1 Nitrospira sp.
TTCACGATCGCCACCAGCGTCAGCGACGGCGTGACCGCGGTCACCGGCAGCAAGACTATGACCGGCATCGCGGTGAACGACGCGCCGGTGAACACGGTGCCGGGGGCGCAGGTGGTCAATGAGGATACGGCGCTGGCACTCCCGGGCATCAGCGTCACGGATGTGGACGGCAACTTGAGCACGGTACAGCTGGCGGTGACGAACGGGACGGTGACGGTCACACCCTTCGGCACGGTGACGGCGGGCGGCAACGGCACGAACAGCCTGACGTTATCGGGCAGCCAAGCCGACATCAATACAACCTTGGCGAGCCTGTCCTATCAAGGCACGCTCAACTACAACGGACCGGAGACGCTGACCGTGACCAGCACGGACAGCACTGCGGGCACCGACGTGGATACGGTGGCGATCACGGTGACGGCCGTCAATGATGCTCCGGTGCTTGGTGCCAATAACGGCTCCACCGTCCTCCAAGGACTGTCTGGTCCCATTACGTCAGGTGAATTGCAAGTGACGGACGTGGACAACATGCCAGCCCAACTGATCTACACGGTGACCACTGCACCCATAGATGGCCGACTCGAACTGACCACTGCCCCTGGCGTAGCGATTATGAGCTTCACGCAAGCGGACATTAATGCGGGTCGACTGGTGTTCGTCCATAGCGGAGCCGTCAGCACGAATGACAGTTTCACCTTTACGGTCAGCGATGGCGCGGGGGGCACGATTGGGGCGACGACTTTTAATTTTACAGTGACGCCGTTTTCCCCCCCACCGGTGCCCGTGCCCGTCCCCATTCCTGTTCCTGTCCCCGTGCCCGCCCCCGTGGTGGGACCTCCTGTACCACCCCCGCCGGGCGGCGGTGGTGTGACGCCTGTGTTGCCACCACCAGTACCGATGGGGGTGCAAGGCGGAGGCGTTAGTGACGGCTCTACGACGGTTGGCGCAACCAACGATCCAGTGCCGCGAGCGGCTATGCCGAGCCGAACGTTCGCCAGGGTGGAGCAGCCGGATATCGTGCTCGAAGAGTCGTCGGTCCTTTCGCTGGAGCCGCTCTCGGATCCGGTCAAGACGATCTTGGCCGTGGGCCACAAATTCGCTGAGCGTTTGACCAAACTGGCCGACAATCTCGAGCGAGCGGTGCAAGAGCGTGAGCACCAGGCGCACTTCTTCGGGCGGGTGGCATCGTTCTCCGGGATCGCCTTGTCTGCGGGATTCATGGTGTGGATTCTGCGCGGCGGGTCCTTACTGGCAAGTTTTCTCGTCTCGATGCCGGCCTGGAGGCACTTCGATCCGCTGCCAGTGCTGGGTATGGGGGGACGAGATCGTCGGAAACGCGATCTCAAGGCGCGCGAGGAACATGAACAGGAGAACAGGCAGTTCCGCGGTCTGGATCGGGTGTTGAAATCGTCGGCAAAGCCGGCCAAGCAGCAAGAGACCGGCCGCGTGAGGAGACCGAAGCCATAATGCGAGTGACGCCGTTAGTGTGGGTGAGTTTTGGACTGGTCAGTCTTACGATCAGTGTAATGATGGCGGGCGATTCGCTCGTCGATTTGGTACCAAACCACGAGCGCCAAGTCTTTGAATATCGTCGTGATTTGGCAGAGTCGTTGGCGGTTCAGTACTCGGCGCTGGCTGAGCGTGACCAGATCGAGACGATGAAATTTGCGATGGAAACGTTAGCCAAGCGGATTCCGGATATCTTGTCGCTGGCGCTCCTCCAGAAAAACGGGACGGTCGTCGCACAGGTTGGCGACCATGCGCGAGTATGGGTGCAGCCGCCCAGCGAAGAATCCACCTTCGACTTTCTCCAAGTCCCAATCTTCTTTTCCGACGACCAACGGTGGGGCGTGCTCCAGGTTGCGTTTCGCCAAGCTAACGGGTCCGGTCTTCAATGGTTCCTCACGGATCCGTGGGTGCGCTTCCTGGCGTTTGTCAGTGTCGCGGGATTCGCCGGTTACCTCTTATTCTTGAAACGCACTCTCCGTCAGCTCGATCCCTCCGGCATTATTCCCACTCGCGTGAAAGCCGCGCTTGATGCGCTCACGCAAGGCGTGGTCATGGTCGATACGCGGGATTTTATCGTCTTGGCGAACGATGCCTTCTGCCGTGCTGTGGGAAAGTCGGTGACGTCCTTAATCGGATCCGAACTCAGCACCCTGTCGTGGAGGTCTGCTGCTTCATCCGCCACGGTGTTGGCTCATTCCTGGACAGAGGCGATCACGGACAAGCAGCCCCAAGCCGGCACGCCCCTTCTCCTGGACCTTCCTGGGGGTGGATTACGAAAGTTCATCGTCAATACCGTGCCGATTATGGACGACGCGTCTACGGTGAGAGGGGCCCTGGTCTCCTTCCACGATGTCACCGAACTCGATCGAACGAATTCTTCCCTCCGGGAGGCGAACAGCGAGTTGGAGTCGTCCCGCTTCCAGATTCTGGAGAAGAACCAGGAACTTGAAACGACAAATACGAGCCTCCATGTGGAGGTCAACGAACGGAAAAAGGCTCAGGCGGAGAGAGAAGAACTGCATCAGCAGCTCATGCAGGCGTCGCGCCAAGCCGGCATGGCGGATGTGGCGTCGAACGTGCTGCACAACGTCGGGAATGTGCTCAATAGCATTAACGTGTCGACTGAAACTTTGCTGAAGACCCTCAAGAAGCCGATGGTGGGGGACGTCTGCCGAATTGCTTCGATGTTTCATGAGCATCAGGACAATTTGCAGGTATTTCTGACACAAGATCCTAAGGGCAAGCAGATTCCCTCGTATTTGGGCATGGTTGCCGAGTCCCTAAGCGGGAGTCACGAGGCCATCCAGAGCGAACTCGACTCCCTCGTGAAGAAAGTCGACCATATCAAGCAAGTGATCATGTCGCAGCAGAGTATAGCCCACGCGGGGAAGCTTCGTGAGGAGACGCTGGTCGAGGACCTGATGGAACAAGCCTTGATGATGGGGATGCCCGAGCCTGGGAAATTCGGTATCCGAGTCGTGCGGGAGTATGCCCATGTTCCGAAAATCATGACGGACCGAAATCAAGTCCTTCAGATTCTGGTGAATCTGATCACCAATGCCAAGAATGCCATGGTCGAATATCCGGCGAACTCGCATTGCCTCACGGTCCGAATCGGGTTGCCTGCCGATCGCAAAGGATCCGTGCGATTTGAGGTGACCGATACCGGTGGCGGCATTGAAGCTGAAATCCTCCCACGCTTGTTTGCTCAGGGTTTTACGACGAGAAAGGCCGGACATGGCTTTGGTCTTCACAGTGCCGCCATCTCCGCCAAGAATCTTGGCGGGGCCGTACAAGCCCAGAGTGAGGGGAAAGGGCACGGTGCCACCTTCATACTCGATCTTCCATTGACCTTGGTGGAGATAGCCGCATGAATAGCGACAAGACGACTGATAATCGACGGATTCTGGTGATCGACGACAACGTATCCATCCACGAGGACTTTCGTAAGATCTTGTTGCCGCCGAACGATCCTGACTTGCTCCGTCAGGCGCGGGCGGCCTTGTTCGGGGAGACACCGAGTCTCCCGCCGCAGGAGCGCTACGAGCTTGAGTTCGCGTCGCAGGGGCGCGAGGGGTTCGGTCTGGTCCAGCATGCTCATCAGGAGGACTGCCCCTACTCGATGGCCTTCGTGGATATGCGTATGCCGCCTGGGTGGGACGGCCTCGAAACGATCGAGCATCTATGGTACGTCGCTCCTGACCTCGAGATCGTGATCTGCTCAGCCTATTCCGATCATCCATGGGACGACGTGAGTCGCCGAATCGGGAACACCGATAAGCTACTCATCCTGATGAAACCCTTCAACAGCATCGAAGTAGTCCAACTGGCAAATTCGCTCACGAAGAAATGGAACCTGACGCGTACGGTCAAGCTACAGATTGATAGCCTTGCGTTCTGCGTGAACCAGCGAACGGCCGAATTGTGCGAAGCGAAAGACCGCCTTCAAGAAAACATCGCCAGGAGAATTGCGGAGACTGCGAAGGACCAGCCTCAGGACGATGCCGCGGCAGCGTTCCGCCAGAAAGAAGAGTTTTTGGCGATCATGAGCCATGAAATCCTCACGCCCATCAATGAATTGGTCGGCAAGGTGAATCTGTTGTTCGATAGCCCGCTCAGTCCTGGGCAGCGAGAGTATGCGACGACCATACAGAGATGCGCGCAAGATCTCCTGGCTCTCCACAATGACATGCACGAGTTCATGGCTGGTCGGAGACAGGACACTCGTGTGGGAGGTCGTCAATGACGACGGCTATCCCATCGGCGCGGACAGAAAGAAATGAATGAGCATGGATGCCAATAATCAAAACCTTCGGGTCTTGGTGATCGACGACAATCTGTCTATTCACGAAGACTTTCGCAAGATCCTTCAAGCGAAAGCCGCGGATGAAACTTTCGATCAAGCGCGGGCGGCGTTGTTCGGCGATCAGCCGCTCTTGCGGGCGTTCGAACGGTTCGAACTGGACTGCGCCGATCAGGGCCAAGCCGCTCTCACCTTGGTGCAACTGGCACGGAATGAAGGCCGGCCTTATGCAGTGGCGTTTGTTGATATGAGGATGCCGCCTGGGTGGGACGGCCTGGAAACCATCGAACGCCTCTGGAAAGAGGATGCAGGGATTCAGGTGGTCATTTGTACGGCATACTCCGACCAGCCGTGGGACGAAATCAAAGAACGTGTCGGCCGAAATGACAAGTTGTTGATCCTCCAGAAACCGTTTAACAGCATTGAAGTGTTGCAGCTTGCCACCGCACTCTGTCGAAAATGGGATCTTGCACATGAGGTGGCAGGACAACTGGATGAATTGAGCAGACTGGTCGACGAACGTACGACAGAACTCCAGTGCGCGAACGAGCAACTTACACAAACCAATGTGGCCTTGGTGCGGACCGTGGGGGATCTTGAGGCGGCTCAAGGGAAAATTTTGCGACAAAACGATGAACTGGAACGTCTAGCGTCTCGAGATCCGCTCACCGGATGCTTCAACCGCCGCGCCTTTTATGCGCAATTTGAGAAGGCTTTTGCCGAGAGTCGCGAACATGCTACCGAACTGAGCTGCCTGATGGTAGACATCGACCATTTTAAACGCATTAACGACCAATTTGGACATGCGGTGGGGGATCAAGCCATCCAAGCAGTAGCCAGTTGTCTGAGCGCCGGGCTGCGATTGACGGACGTCCTCGGCCGCTATGGGGGAGAGGAATTCTGTTTGATGTTTCCGCGCACCACGCTGGCAGAAGCCCCGAATATGGCGGAACGTCTTCGGATTCAGGTCGCGATAGAGGCTGGGGACAGGGTGCGAACGGTATCCCGCCTGGTGATCACAGTGAGTTGCGGCGTTTCATCTACGGCGTTTGGAGCGCGGACGCCTTTGGAGCTGATCGATCAAGCAGACAAGGCTCTCTATGCCGCCAAGGAAGGTGGGCGGAATTGTGTCATGGCTCTTGAGCCAATTATCGCCGGGGCGAACGCTTTCAATCAGATTGAGCCGCAAGTCAGGCGGATCACTCCACGGGTGTCGAGCCCACCGGCTTCCCGGTAAAGGAGTCTTGCCTCGGCCCTTCACTCGCCGCGGCTTTGCTTGGGATAAGGCTCGTCCCAGGGCGAAGAGTCTGTCTTGGCAGACTCAGGGTGGGTGGGTGAAATAACCGACAGGGTCGGGTGGGTGAGATGTCTGGATTTTTTGATCATCTTGAGGAGTATTCTTCCATTGCCCCAGACGCGCGGGCCATTGAATTTTTATCGTGCCACAATAGCTTTTCCGCAGCCTGCCAGGAGGAACAGATGATATGGGCCGCATCCTGAGCTGTCCGCGGTGCCAGAAGGACGGTCTTTTGCGGTCTCACCCGCAATCGCCACGCGAGCACCTCGCCTCCTTCCTCTTCGTGGCGCCATTTCGTTGTCCATCGTGCAGTCACCGCTTTCTGGCGTCCCGTCTTTTGCTGGACCATCCCACGCCTCCGATCGATCGCCGCGAACATCTCCGGATTCCCGTGCGACTCTATCTCTCGTTCTCCGGGGGCAAGGTCCGCGGTGAGGGAACGGTGCTCGATCTCTCGATGGGCGGCTGTATCATCAAGAGCGAGACCCAGGTCCATACGGACGACATCTTCTATCTGCAATTGTCGCTTGGTGAAGGCGAACCCCCTCTTGAAGTGGCCGCAATGGTCCGTTCTGTGAGCGCTCGCGGCATCGCCTTCAAGTTCCTTCGAGTTGCCCAAGAGAGCAAGCGCTTACTTGCCTTCGTTCAGGCCCAGACAACGGATCCGCTGGACAAATCCTCTGGTAAAGTCGGTGTCGCCGCCTGAACAGGCCGGCGAACCTCTTCCACACGCCACCAACGTCAACAGAAAAATAGGGTTCGAAGCGATTTGCAGGCTAGAACTTCGAGGGTTTGCACGTCTTGGACAAGAAGAGCGCGCCCCCGCAGGATGTTCAAATAGGCCGTCCAGCAAGGCCGTAGCGAGCGAAGAGGCGAGGCGTACGCTTCGGTACGTTGAGCCTCTGAGCGAAGCGAGAACGAAGCTGGCGGACTGTTTCAGCGTCCTGCTAGATCGGAGTTTCCCAGGAAGAAGGAAGCGGATGGTTGTTGATCAGTTCCTCGTGTGCGGCGAGGTCATAGGATTCAATGGTGAGGTCCTTCTCATCAAGCGGCTCCGGGCAGGCAGGGGAACAGAGGTAGGCGCGATACGATTCAGCCTTCTCCTTCGTAGCGAACCGGCACAGCCCATATTCCGGCATCCCGGATGAGGGATACCAAAATGCCAGCTCAATCGCACTCCCCTGGTAGATGCCGAGGGTGCGGTGCTTGACCTGAAACCCGCCGGGCAAATGTGAAGAGGGTTCAAGGGACATCGGATGGCCTTGCCTCCATATCATAATGGTTATCCTCATGATAGCATGAGCGACATCCTACGCTATAGACCGGCGCGCGCACGTCGAAGGAGGACCACCATGGGCAGTCGCATCTCGGTATTTGCCACCATCGCCATCGCGGTTCTGTTCGTAGGGCTCCCAGGGTGCGGCTACAACGATCTCCAGGGATTAGACGAAGACACCAAAGCTGCGTGGAGCGAAGTGGTCAATCAGTACCAGCGGCGGGCCGATCTGATCCCGAACCTAATCGCCACCGTCAAAGGTTACGCCGCGCATGAGAAGGATACGCTCGAAGGGGTGGTGCAGGCGCGTGCGCAAGCCACGGGGATTCAAGTGACGCCTGAAACGTTGAAAGATCCGGCTGCCTTCGAACAATTCCAAAAGGCGCAGGCTGGTCTCACGTCGGCGTTAGGCCGCCTCATCGCCATTGCAGAGAATTATCCGAATCTGAAAGCCGACCAGAACTTTCGTGATCTCCAGAGTCAACTCGAAGGGACAGAGAATCGCATCGCCGTCGCGCGTAAGCGCTACATCGAGAAAGTGGCGGAGTACAACAAAGGCGTTCGATATTTCCCCACGAACCTGACGGCCAAGTTCCTCCTCCATTTGGAAGAGAAGCCGAACTTTACCGTGGCGGATGAAAAGGCTGTGGCCAAGCCGCCAGAGGTGAAGTTCTAGGGGGTAGGTCAAGGTTGAGCCAGAGAAGCTGGAAGGCGGTGTTCTTCCTCGTCTTATCCTCAGCCTTAACCTTGGCCTCTTTTGTCTTTGCGCTCGACGTGCCGCCACTCACTGGCCGCGTCGTGGACCTTGCGCATATACTGTCAGCCGGTGTCGCCGCCTCGCTCACCCGTGACCTCGAAGCCCACGAGACGAAAACCAGTAATCAAGTTGCCGTCCTGATTCTGCCGTCACTCGAAGGCGAACCGCTTGAATCGTTTTCTCATCGCGTCGGTACCACCTGGAAGCTCGGCCAGAAGGGGACTGAGAATGGCGTGCTGCTGCTCATCGCCCTGCGCGAGCGAAAAGTCCGTATCGAAGTGGGCTATGGCCTCGAAGGCACATTGACGGACCTCCGTTCCGCCCACATCATTCGCCAGGAGATTGTGCCACAGTTTCGAAGCGGAGATCTGCCGGGCGGCATCGCCGCCGGGGTCCAGGCCATCCTCGGTACCATTGAAGGCACCTACAAGGCTGAAGAGGTGCTGTCAGGTCCCGCTCGTGCCGGCCAGGAGCCGACCGCGTTTCTGTATGTGATCATTGGGATCGTCGTCGGGACTTTGGCCGGCATCGTGTTGAGTCATGGACTTCAAGGTACCCGTGCATTGCTCGGGAGCCTGCTCGCCTTCCTCGTCGCGCAGTTCGCGAGTGTGGGGTTGGGTCTCGCAGCAGCCGGGGTGACGGCCTTTTTGCTGTGGCTCATCCTACAAGCGAATCGCGGCCGAGGCCAGGGGGGAGGGTGGGGAGAGGGTTTCATGACAGGACCGGGCGGCGGATTCGGCGGTGGTTCATTTGGTGGTGGTGGCGGATTCAGTGGCGGGGGCGGTGACTTTGGCGGAGGCGGTGCCTCGGGAGGTTGGTAGATGAAGCCCTTCACCGACGCAGAACGTGAACGGATCAGACAAGCGGTTCAACAAGCCGAGCGGGTCACGAAGGGCGAGATTGTGCCGATGATCGTCCCAGCCTCGGCGCTGTACCGCGAAGCCGGCTATCGAACGGGACTCATGCTCGCCCTGCTCGCGCTGGCCTTCCTCCTGACGATAGAGATCTACTGGCTGCCGTGGGGGTGGCACGCCGGCAACGCCGGCTGGCTGTTGTTGGCGGTCG
Organism: Nitrospira sp.; assembly: GCA_003135435.1. Taxonomy (GTDB): domain Bacteria; phylum Nitrospirota; class Nitrospiria; order Nitrospirales; family Nitrospiraceae; genus Palsa-1315. Next base: position 8,708 of record PLBR01000064.1, read on the forward strand.
TCGCGGCGTATGGACTCGGGCAATGGCTTGGCAGGGTTCCGAGGGTTATCCGCCTCGTCACGTCACGCGAGCGTATGGCGCATAAAGTGAACCTGCGTGCCGAGCAGGCATTCTACAAGCACGGATTGCACAACACGAAAGGCCGTACGGGCATCCTGATCCTCGTCTCGTTGCTGGAGCGACGTGTGCACGTATTGGCAGACAAAGGCCTCAACGATCGCGTCCCCCCCGGCACATGGGATGGACTGGTCAACGGGATTATCGACGGCATTCGAACCGGACAAGCGACCGACGCCATCTGTGCGGCGATTGCGAAGTGCGGGGCCCTCCTCGCGCAGGTCAGTCCTGCCGGTTCCGGCGACAATCCCAACGAGTTGCCGGACACGTTGATTCAGGAGCCCTAGGAGCCTGTCCGACATTG
>PLBR01000087.1:0-179 GCA_003135435.1 Nitrospira sp.
TCCATCGCCCCGAAGTTCTGGATAGCGTTCAAGCGTTTGACGATCACTTTCTTACGGGCCATGGCCAAGGCGCCCTTAGACAGGTTCACGGTCACGATCATCGGCAGCATCTCGGGGGTCAGCCCAACGGCCACGGCCATGGCAAACAGGAACGCGTCCAGCCAGTTGTGCTTGCTCAG
>PLBR01000087.1:204-34990 GCA_003135435.1 Nitrospira sp.
CTGGCGGCCAGCGATCCAAAGTAGGTCCGGTCCCCGGTGTGGATGACCACGGCGGTCGCGGATCCGCTCTCTACGTTGGAGCCCAAGAAGCAGATGTTGGGAAGGTCCAGCGGGTTCTGAACGTCTGCTGACGCCTGGGCGGCTTTCTTCTCTACAGGCAGGGTTTCGCCGGTGAGGGCCGCTTGATTCAAGAACAGATCTTTGGCGGAAAGCACCCGCACATCAGCCGGCACCATGTCGCCGGCGGCCAGCCGGATAATATCGCCAGGCACGACCATCTTGAGCGAGACTTCTTCTTCCTTGCCGTCGCGCACCAATGTCACGGTGTTACTAACCATCGCTTGAAGCTTCTCGGCCGCGTGATCGGCCCGCATCTCCTGGAAGAAACGCAGTACGACGCCCAGAACTACCATTACGAAAATCACCACTGTTGCCCGCTGGTCACCGGTGAGAAAGGACAGCACGCCCAACGCCACGAGCAGAAGAACCAATGGATTATTGATGTTACCCAAGAGGCGCATCAAGGCCGATTGACGCTTCTCTCGTGCAATCTCGTTCGTCCCGAACTGTTTCAATCGAGAATTGGCTTCTGTCGTGCTCAGTCCGTTAAGTTGCGATGTAAGACCCTTGAGGACGGTATCGGTATCGGCACGCGCCGCTTCCAATAGTTGAGCGGGATCATGAGCCCTGTTTCCATCTGAGAGGTTACTGGGGGACTGAGATGCGTCCGGGGCCTTCTGAGAGATGGTCATCATGCCTCTACTGGGGGAGAAGAAACGGCGACATTGTACTTTCTAAGGGTCGGCCTGGTCCATGCCATCGTCGTGCATCGAACGACGACAGCTGTCTTGTGGAAGCCTTGTGCGGGTGAGGGGAGGGCGATTCAGAAGCGGTCCATCTGGTGCGCGGGTCTGTCTTGTCTCGCTCGTTCGTCGAACCAACCAAACGAGATAGACCAAGGAAAACAGATGAACAAGACCCCCGCCACACGCCGTGAAAGGGGTTCGTTGTGCCTTATTCTATTTAGATCAGTAGTGACAGGGATCTCAAGCAGCTACCCCAAACAAGGCTCCAACCCCAGCGGTCAAGGCCATGGCCAAGGCGCCCCAAAAGGTTACCCGCGCGGCAGCGGTAATCACAGAAGCGCCGCCGACGCGCGCAGCCAGGGAGCCTAATAGCGCGAGAAACAAGAGCGAGCTGCCGGAAACAGCCCACATGAGCGCAGATACCGGCACCAAAAGGACAATCAAGAGAGGTAGGGCAGCGCCCACTGAAAACGTGCCGGCCGATGCCATTGCGGCTTGAACTGGTTTTGCGGTCGATGTATCGGAGATACCCAGCTCGTCACGCCCATGTGCGCCGAGTGCATCATGTGCCATCAACTGGGTCGCGACGTTGGAGGCTAGTCCTGTATCAAGCCCACGCCCAACATAGATCGCGGTCATTTCCCTGTGCTCTTGCTTGGGGTGATCCGCTAACTCCTTACACTCCCGATCCAGATCGGCGCGCTCGGTGTCGGCTTGGGAACTCACCGAAACATACTCGCCGGCAGCCATCGACATCGCACCAGCCACAAGACCGGCAACGCCCGCGATTAGAATACTCTTTAAACTCCCCCCTGCTGCCGCCACGCCTAGGACGAGGCTAGCAGTGGAAACAATACCGTCATTTGCGCCAAGAACAGCCGCACGGAGCCATCCGATGCGGTGCGTTCTATGTCTTTCAAGGTGTGGCATAGCAACGCCTCACGATTAAGTCTACTGCGGCTTACCCCTGCAACATAGCAAGGCCGTCTCAGTAATCTGGCAGGGTCGAGTCTACTGCAAAGTCGTAGACGTATCCATCACCCTGTAGAGGATGTGGGAGCCTTGTGTGAAGGGAGGGGGGAGAGAGAAGAGCAAATGGCGTATGGCAAAAGTGCGAGGGATCCGCGGGTTTGTCTTGTCTATTTCGTTGTTCTGGTGTATCTGGTTTGATTCGTTTTCAGAACCAAACAAACGAGATAGACCAAAGAAACCAGATGAACAAGACCCCTGCCACACGCCGCGAAATGATTCTTGTCACCTTCTTGTCTCCAGGGTCCTTATACGCGTCGACCTTGAATGACACGAATCGCAATTACCACGACCGCGATGACCAAGAGAATATGAATGAGTCCGCCCATGGTGTACGAGGTGACAAAACCGAGGAGCCAGAGAACAACCAAGATGATGGCAATGGTCTCGAGCATGTTGCTTCTCCTTTTGCGATAAGTTAACGAATCGTAGATCTAACGGCCCACTGCCGCCTCACTAATAAATCTGCTGGGGACACCCGAACAGCAGAGTGAGGTGCCGGACGCCAGAGGTTCTTGCTCTCCGTTCCGAGGCAGAGCGCGTCAGGAAGACTCCGCCATCGTGTTCAGCATAGGTCTGTCTTCCATGACGCCCTTCATCCCTCGATCACCGCACTATCCTAGGTGCTTATCGTGACGGTTCAGCTTGACGTCAGGACGGTGAGTCGAACCTCCGAAGCGATTCTCCCACGCCCGGCCTCGATCCAAGAGTTCCCAACAGAAAACGGCCCTCAGGAGGAGAGACCTCCCGAGGACCAGGCAATCTACTGACGCGACTGCGAGAACTTATGGCGCGGGAGCAGGAGCTGTCGGAGCGGTTTTTGCCGCGTCTTTGTGCGCCTTCGTCTTCTCCTTATGTTCCTTCTTCTCGCCCTTCATCCCTCGATCATGGCACACACTAGGCCACCTTGATCTCGATGGCTTTCGGTTTCGTCTTCTGGGATTTCGGGAGATGCACGTGGAGCATCCCGTCTTTGTAGTCAGCCGACACCCGGCTCCCATCCGCATCTTCCGGAAGTGAGAAGCTGCGCACGAAGCGCCCGTACGCGCGTTCGGTCCGATGATATTTCTTCCCTTTTTCTTCCTTCTCGAAGGTCCGTTCGCCGGAAATTGCCAGGACCTCGTTCTCCACCGTCAGGCGTACGTCCTCTTTCTTCATGTCCGGCAACTCGGCCTTGATGAGGTATTCCTTCTCATCCTCCATAATGTCCACCAGGGGAGACCACTGGGCCACCGTCAGGGCTTCCTTGCCCCCATGACCCGTCGCCTCCCGAGTCCCAAACATCGTTGACAACCGGCGTTCCAATTCCTCCCGATCTTTCAAAGGATTCCATTGAGTTCTGATGGGGTCATAGCGCAGCAGTGGGTTCATGGCCGTACTCCTTTAGTGATGGAAGCTGACGTGCACGACCCTCCTGGCCCGTGTCACTTGTGACTGACTTGTCCAACCAGCTCCCGTTCCGCCTCCACCCAATCCTCCAAGGCCCGGCCTTCTTGCCGGCCCCGTTGCTCATACAGTTCGTAGGCGCGTTGGGCAATGTGGGCGTGATCAGCCGCAGCTCGTTTGAATGCCTGTGCCATCTGGCCGGTCTTCTCGCTGGCTGAACCGGTCTGGGACGTCGCCGGCGCTCGTTGTGCGGTGGGTCGACTGACATTCGTGTCCATCATCGTGCACCCCCTCATTTATACCCTGTGCACTGTCGTCCGCCGGGACCCCTAGCGTCGGCGGACGGAGCGCACCTGTGACGTGGAGTGAGACCCCTAGGACTTTTCTTTCACCGTGAGATCATTCTTCACCGACTTCACGCCGGCGACCTGCCAGGCGGTCCAGGACGCATTGGCGCTGGTCATGATGTCCCGCACCTCGCCCGTGAGTGAGACGACCCCCGCATTGGTCTGCACATCAATATCGGATTTCTTCAGATGGGCGTCTTTCGCGAAGTGTGCCTTCACGCGTGCCGTAATGGCCTCATCCTTCTCCTCCACNNGCGACTATCTGCAATTCGTTTTTCACCGTCTTGACGCCATCGAGTCCTGCGGTGATCCCCTCCGCCGCACGCTTCGCCTCGTCGGAATCGACCTTCCCACGGAGCATCACCCGACCCTCTGTGGTCCCAACCTCGATCTGTCTCCCTTTGACCCGGGAATCGGCCGCGAGGGCGATCTTGGTTTTCGCCGTTAGCCACGCGTCGTTGACCAGCGTTTTCTCTTTGGATACGTCCACGGCGGTGGCGGGTGTCGCGATGAACGCCGCGCCGACTACCAGCGCGGTGCAGAGCGTGACCCCATAGTGTGTCTTCATGATCTCCTCTTTCACCGAAATGTGAAATGCCTCAGTGAGCCATCTCTCGCTTCGTCAGTACTTCCCGTCAGTACGTCTTTCCCTTCGTGGCGTCCGGCTGAGACTTCTGATGCCACTGGTCGGCCCACTTCAAGAGCTCGTCTTTTTTGTCGCCATACCGTTCCTGAACTTTGCCGACGAACTTGTCGTGGTTGCCTTCGATCTGCTTTAAGTCATCGTCGGTAAACTTGCCATACTGCTTTTTCAGTTCGCCTTTGAACTGCATCCATTTTCCTTTGAATTGATCCGCATTCATGATGGCTCCTCCTGTGTGAGATACGCTGTCCTCGTGTTCTATCGATCTGGCCCTGTCATCCTCTCTCTCGCTCTTGCTCACCAAGATGGCGAGAAGGCCAACAGCCGTCTGGTCAGAATGACTCCGTGTGAATGGAGCATTGAACAGGGTCGCTCCCTCCACCCTGACCGGGGTCACGGGCTGTACCGGGATCTCGCGGCTCCGCTACTTATTCCCATACTGTTCGACATGGGCCTTCGCCGCGTCCGTCTCCGCATCAATCGCCTGTTGGCTATGGCCCTGCGCGAGGTGGGCATGGTGTGCGGCTTTCTCGTGCGCGCCGGCTTCATGGTGCTTGGCCGCTTCCTTGTGATGACGCGCGGCGTGCTCGTGATGCTCGGCGGCTTTTTTGTGATGGGCTGCGGCTTGTTTTGACATGGGCTCCTCCTCTAAATGGTTGGTTACGGTTTACCTAAAACACAGCGTGCAGTCTGGTCACAATTGCTCACTGTGGAATATATTTTTTCGGCAGCCCGCAGGACGCGGTCCCTGCGCGAAGATTCAGCCGGAAGACGGGCACCAGTCGTGACGGACGACATTGAAGAGGGACCTGTGCACGTGCAACTTGTCGTCGTAGTGAACGAAGCCCATCTTGCGGAACCTATTCAGAAAGAAACTGACGCGGGAGCGCGTGGTGCCGATCATTTCGGCGAGCGTTTCCTGGTTAATCTTCGGGATAACCGCCTCCGGCTTGCCGTCTTCCCCCAAGTGGGCCAGCAACAGCAGCACCCGCGCGAGCCGCTTCTCGCTCGAGTTGAAAAGTTGATCCACTAAGTCCGCTTGAATGCGCATGTTGCGAGACAGGAGATGGGACAGGAATAGCTCGGAGAAGGTGGGCTCTTCGTGAAGCAGACGGATCATGACATCTTTGTCGATGCGCACGAGACAGGAGTCTTCCACGGCAATCGCGGTCTTGGTACGAACCGTCGCTCCGGCGAGACAGGATTCCCCAAAAAACGCCCCCCGCTCCAGTATCGCGACGACGGCTTCTTTGCCCTGCTGCGAAACCACGGTCAGCTTGACCTGACCCTCCTGAATATAGAAGACAGCCTCTGCCGCCTCCCCTTGCGAAAAGAGAATCTGCTTCTGGGGGGACGTCAGAGTCGTTTTGCCATAGCCGGCTTTGGTGAGGAACGTCTGGGGATTGACCGGCGTCGTTCGCGTGCATGCCATAATGATAGATATCCTCTAGTAGTAAAATGCGTCGGGCCGGTCGGGGGAAGGGGAGGCGATCTCCAGAGAGCCGGCGAACAGGATCATGGCGACATTCCGATGTCCCGGAAGTACTGCCTCGTCGTTTCCTGGGCCTTCGTGAAACATTTCAAACAGTAGGTGTGCGTGAGAGGGAAATCGGCCGGATTCACGCCATGTGTCGTTCGATACGTCCGCGGCGTGACCCAGCGCTCACGATCAGGGGAAGATCCGGCCTCGTCTCGAATGAGTCCGCAGACACAACAAACGGGGAGCAGCATCGGTGCGATGAACGTCTGTCTCATCAGAGCGGAAGAGGCCTCCCGAGTTGTCGGAGCGGACAGATTCCCAAGAGCCATGCGCGCCACCTCCTTCATTCACCCGCCAGCCATCCACTAGTAATACCACGTAAAGCAACTTGCATGCCTCGGTGCAGACATTGGCAGGAATAAGCCAGTTACGCCGCGCCAGTTCTCACGATTCGCAGTTGACGACAGCATGAAACTGACAAGTGTGCGGAGGGGCAACCTTCCACACGACTAGAGAGTCATGCGCCGGCTGACTTGGCAAGCGATGTAACTTCAATCAGATAGACTGTCTAATATCTTGGACAGTTACTATGAGATTATGAGGCAGAAACGGGCATACCTCAGGACCCTGAACAGGAACATGAAGCGTGAGAAGTACGGATGAGCAGCATTAGTAGAAGGATAGCCGAGCGAGACTAGCGGGGCGGGCGAGACGGACGAGGGGTTGATCTGGTCTTTCTGGTTCAACCAAACAAACGAGTCAGACCAGATAAACAAGAGAGACCAGCCGGTCCTCGCGCGTTACGCGTCACGCATCCCATAGGTACGGAGCTTGTTGTAGAGGCTGGCCCGGCTGATCTTGAGAAGCTTGGCGGCCTTTGCACGATTGCTCCCTGTTTGCTGGAGTGCCTGAAGAATCCTCGCACGTTCCGCCTGGCGGGTGGCCCCGCGCGCAACGGTACGGAGATCGTGCCCTGCCGGTTCCGACCCCATCGCCACGATGTCCTTGCAACTGAGCTCAGGACCGGTAGTGGTGACGACCGCCCGTTCAAGATAATGTTGCAGCTCCCGGACATTGCCCGGCCATGAGGTTTGTGTGAGTGCCTGCATCACGTCCGGCGACACCTGCCGGACTGGCTGCCGGTGGCGCTTGCAGGATGCCGCGACGAAGTGCTGCACCAGGAGCGGGATGTCTGCCTGCCGGTCACGGAGCGGAGGAAGAGACAACGGCAGCACCGCAAGCCGGTAGTACAGGTCTTGCCGAAAGGCTTTGGTCTTGACGAGATCCACGAGATCCTTGTTCGTAGCTGAAATAACCCGCACGTCGATCTTGATCGGTTGGTTCCCTCCGACCCGTTTGATCTCCCCCTCCTGAAGCACCCGCAGCAGCTTGGCTTGAAACGTCGCGGTCGTGTCGGCAATCTCGTCCAGGAAGATCGTCCCGCCATCCGCCTCTTCGAAGAGTCCACGTTTGGAGGCATGCGCGCCGGTGAAGGCCCCCTTCACATGGCCAAACAACTCACTCTCCAATAACGTTTCTGGCAGCGAACCGCAATCGACTACGACGAACGACTTATCCCGTCGATAGCTGGTGCGGTGAATCGTTTTGGCTACCAGTTCCTTGCCGGTGCCGCTCTCCCCCTGAATCAATACGGTTGCGGAACTGTCCGCCACGAGCCGGATCATGTCGAGGACTTCTCGCATCGGCGCGCTCGAACCGATCAACTCACCCAACTTCGATTCATATTTCACGTCCACGCGCTCACTGCTCGTCTGCTTCGCGGGCTTCGGCGAGGCCTTGAACAGCACCAGCACAGACTCGACCTCGCCGCTACTCGAGACAAGCGGAAATGCTTGATGCATCCCACAGGCCGTGCCGTCCCCTCCGAAGGAACAGGCCACGGACTGGACCTCGGGCGATTCGTACATCTTCGTCGCCGGACAGGTACCACAGGGATCGTTCCGGTGAGCAAAGGCCTCATAGCACTTCGCCGAATGGCCAGACAATTGGGATGCGTCCTTCGACCATGCGGATTCATTCGCATAGATCACGTTGAAATCGCGATCCATGACCGCCACTCGCTCGGAAACCCCACTGGCTAACTGCTTGATGGCTTCCAGTCGAGCTGCGAGGATGGGGTCAGTACAGGAGGGAACGCTATTAGCTTGCTTTTGAGATCCGGCCATCTCACACCTCTCACACGCTGAAGAGTCACTATCTTACAATGTCTCCGTCTCCGTCTCCGTCTCCGTCTCCGTCTCCATCTCCATCCCCATCCAATGCCGGACCTAGGAGACGCCGTACTGCTCCTTTGAGCTCGCTGAGGCGAACCGGTTTATCGAAGTACGCCTCGACGCCGATGGCCAACGCATCGGCTTTCGTCTGAGGATCTCCAAATGAGGTGATCAGCACCATCGGCACACCCGGAGCGAATGTCCGGAGCCTGGCGATGTAGTCCAACCCCCCGGCCGGCATCCGAAGGTCCGTGAGGATCAGTGAGGGGCGAGCATCAAGCACCGACCGCACGGCCTCGTCCCCATCTGCCGCTTCTCGGATGGACACCCCCAGATCGTACAGCTCATCGCAGAGGAGACTCCGCATCTCCTGGTCATCTTCGGCGATGAGCACCACAGGTGGCTTCCTCTCCTGTGTCATCCAGTACCCCCTCTAAGTCCGGCCCTCTTTACTCTCTAGCAGGATGCTGAAAAAGTCCGCCAGCCCGTCTTGTTCATGTGGTCTGTTCGGTCTGTCTGTCTGGTTTGGTTGGTTGCAGGAGGCTAACCAGACGGACCAGACAGGACTTACCCCACACGTGCGGACCATCGAAATTCCAGCGTGTCAAACTAGTTTTCCCGCAGCCGCTAGTGGGACACAATGCACAACCCGTGCGAGCCGGCCCCCCCTGCTGGCGGGAAGTGATGGATTCCGGAACTGGGCTAACTTGCTTGAGATTTCCTCGGAAAGAGCAGGGCTGGGGAATGGGACGCACCAAGGCCTGATGAGAATTGCGACAGATGTCACCCCGCTTCTGTCGCAGATTGCGACAGAAGCGAACCAGCCTGGCGATCGAACAGCTGAACGTGTGGGAGAACGGGCGAGACGGACGAAGGTTCGAGGTTCGCGGTTCGAGGTTTCCGGAACTTCGAACCTCGAACTTCCCATGTTTCACGTTTCACACTTCACACTCGCGGCCTGAGCTTCGTCAATGGGAAGTCGGACCCAAAACGTCGTACCTTTGTCGACTGCGCTCTCCACAGCAATGATCCCGCCATGTTCCTCGATGATACCTTTCACGACCGTGAGGCCTAGACCGGTTCCCTTCCCAAAATCTTTCGTCGTGAAAAAGGGCTCGAATACCTTCGAGCGGATCTCTTCCGGCATCCCGTGGCCGGTATCGGACACGCCGAGGCGCACGTGACTGTTCTCTCGATCGAGGCTCAGCCTGAGCAACCCCCCCTCGGGCATAGCATGGATACTGTTCATCACAAGATTGATCACCACCTGGATGAGCTGGTCCCGGTCGGCGCGGACAGGAGGCAATACTGATTCAATCGTCTTTTCAACCGTGATGCGACTTTGGGCTATCCGTTCCTGGAACATCTCCAGGCTATCGTCCACGATCTCACCAAAATCGACGGCCCGCCGCTCCGGCGTCCTCCGCCGGGCAAAGGCAAGTAGTTGGTTCATCACCTTGGTGATTCGCTCGACCTGCGTGATGATCGTTGCAAGCCCCTTCTTCATCCCTTCATCGGCGGCGCGTTGGAGCAGATATTCCGCACGCCCGAGGATCACGTTCATCGGCGTACCGATTTCATGCGCCATACCGGAAGCCAATGTGCCCAACTCCGCCAACCGCTCAGCCCGTCGGAGTTGCACCTCCAGACGTTTGCGCGCAGAAATATCCACGATCGACGCCACCACCCCCATCCCCTTGGTCATCTGAATAGGCGTGAGTCCGATTTCAACAGCAAACTCACTCCCGTCCTTCCGCAAGCCAAACAACTCGCGCAGCCCCCCCATCGCTCGGGCCTGGGGAGCCTTTATGAACTCGGCACGGTACTGCTGGTGGTCAGATCGAAATGGCCCGGGAACGAGCATCTCGACCGACCGGCCGAGCAACTCTTTTCTCTCGTAGCCGAATTGGCGGAGTGCGGAGGCATTCACCATCACAATCGTTCCACCCTTGTCAATGAGCAGCATGCCGTTGGGAGCGGCTTCCACAATGAGACGAAACTGTTGCTCGCTATCGTAGGACTCTGGGCTCACCCTGGCGTCTTCCCTTCGATCTCGCCCAGTTTCCGATAGAGCGTCTTCCGATCGATCCCGAGCATGTGGGCCGCCTGGTACTTGTTGCCGCCGGTCTTCTCGAGGATCTTGAGAATATATTCTTTCTCCACTTCATCCAGTGGCAGGGTTCGTTCAGCCGCGTCATCGAGCACGCGCCGATCGCCACGGGCCCCCTGAATCGTCATCGGGAGATCGCCCGGGACAATCTTTTCGCTCCGGCTGAGCGTGACCGCCCGCTCGATCACATTTTCCAATTCACGCACATTGCCAGGCCAGGCATAATCCAGCAGCATCGCCAGCGCAGACTCGCTCATGCCCTGTATCTGTTTCCCGCGAGACTCCGCACACTTCTTCATGAACGCGTTCACGAGCAGCAGAATATCTTCGCGGCGCTCACGCAGGGGAGGGAGGCGCAACTCGATTACGTTGAGCCGGTAATACAAATCCTCCCGGAAGCGTTTGGCCTTGACCTCTTCCGTCAGGTTCAGATTCGTCGCCGCAATGATACGCACATCCACCGAGATCGGTTTCGTCGCTCCGACACGCCTGATTTCTTTTTCCTGAATCGCCCGCAACAGTTTCGCCTGCAGCATCAATGGCAGTTCGCTGATCTCGTCGAGGAGCAACGTACCCTTCTGTGCCTCTTCAAAGAGGCCTCGCTTATCCATCTTCGCATCCGTGAAGGCGCCTCGCATATGACCGAACAGTTCGCTTTCGAGCAGCTGTTCCGGGATGGCGGCACAGTTGACGGGGATAAACGGAGCATCCTGGCGATCGCTATTGTAATGGATCGCCTTGGCCACCAACTCCTTACCGGTTCCGCTCTCGCCGGTGATCAACAGATTGGTTGGACTGTCGGCTACGCGCCGGATCAGATCGAATACTTCCTGCATCGGTTTGCTCTTGCCGATAATCTGATGAAAGCTGTATTCCTTGTGGACCTCACGCCGGAGCCTGTTCACCTCACGTCGTAGCGCCGCTTCGCGGATAGACCGTTCCACCACGCGAACCAACTCGGTGTTTTTCACTGGCTTGGTCAGGTAATCAAGAGCCCCATGCTTCATCGCATCGACTGCGGTCTCAACGGACCCGAAGGCGGTCATGAGAATGACCCCGATATCCGGATACAGACGCCTGATCTCCGCCAACAATTCCGTCCCCAGCATCCCTTTCATCCGCAAATCCGTCAACACGATGGCGTAGTCTTGCTCGGCCAACAGCTTCAAGGCCTCTTGTCCACTCCCGGTCGTCGTGACCTGATGCCCCCGGTCCTTGAGCACATCGTGGACAAGCTCCTGCATTTCCGCATCGTCATCGACGACGAGAATCGCACCCCACTCCTCGGTCATGCTGCACTCCTTCTCTGAAAGGATGCTGAAAAAGTCCTCCAGCAGCGTTCTCGCATCGTGCAAACCCTCCACGTACCACAGAGGGTACGCCTTCGGCTCTTCACTCGCTGCGGCCTTGCTGGACGAACTTTTTGAGCATCCTGTGTGGTCGTGTCCTGTTGTCCCAAACATGCGAACCATTGGATTTCCTGCGGGCCAGCATCGTTGTTCCCCCAGCCTGCTGATGGTCCAACGTCAGAAGCTAGTCCTTTGCCCTAGAAGGGGTCAAGGCCGCTCTGGCGCGAAAGGCCACACAGACAAACCTCCCTCTTGGGGAGGAACGCCTCAAAATTCACCCTGTTCATCAGATTCCAGCCAACTAACAGGCAAGAGCTGCAAAGGCGGGACCAAGTATCTGGCAGAGAACAACTACGGGCGACCGCTCGCCAGATAACAAGAATCGTTGCCGCAGGTTGGCACGGGACAGGATCGAAGGACGGTGCCTACTTCACCTTGGAAAAATCAGCAGCGATTCTCGCCTCTTTTCCGTCCTGAAGATTCAGGACGAAAATGGACGCCCCAGTGGGATCAAATGTTTCATAGGCAAACAGTGCGGTAAAGCGCGACCGGTAGATCGGCCCGCTTCCCTCATTCTTTCGACCACGTTCGGCTTTTCCGATATCGATGGGCTTGATCCTCTTGGAGCCCTGTTGCAACTCGATCAAGGCGCCTTCTGCAAAATATTCGTCATCGCCACACAGCTGAACTTCAATCTCCATATTGGGCATGTCCACAACTTTCTTGATGAATTCCTCGGGCATGCGCACATCCGTCTTCCGCTTCTTGGACTCCGCCGCTTCCTGCCGGCCAAAGGCTTCCAGTCGATAGCGCTTGGTCCGGAGGATGGCACTGGCGCCGCAGAGATCTTTCTCTGGGTCGGCTCCCACGCGCGTGACCATGGAGGCTTGCTGAAGGACCTTTTTGACGTCCTCCGGGGTGTTGGCCTTCTCCATCGGCGCCCGCCCGACTTCCAAGGCCTTCTGCGCCTCTTCCGCGGATAACTTCACATCGATCGCCAAAACCGGCTGGAGACCGATGACCGTCAACAGGCCCACGACCGCACAGGTGGCGACGCCACCGACTCGCGCCACTGATGTCAGGCATCGCACGCTCATAACTCCCTCCGTAAACAAGACAGCGAATGATGGGCCGGCATTGTACGGAAACCCCTACCGCTTTTCAATCAGCCTGGGAAACGGGCCCAGTTGGTATAGGGCTTGGTGGCATAGAGTTCGCCGAGATCGACCGGCACTCTCACACCGGCCTGCGTCAGCAACTGAGCGACCAGGCGGAGCGGCAAACCGACCACAGTTGTGAAATCTCCGTCAATGGAATCGACCAGGTCGCCGCCTTCTCCTTGAATCGAATAGGCGCCGGCCTTGCCGAGACTTTCTCCCGTCGCGAGGTAACGTTTATGCACTCGCTCATCGAACGGCTTCATTCGAACAACGGCCGTGGACAGGGCGACGATGTCTATCGCACGAGCTGAACAGACAAGCGCGACCGCCGTGCGTATGTGATGATCACGACCGGCCAGGCGCCGGAGCATCGCACGGGCCTCCGTCAGGTCGGCCGGCTTCCCGAGCACGTCATGATCCAACTCAATCACCGTATCGCTCCCTAGCACAATCGCCTCCGGCTCTTGCTTCGCGACCGACTGGGCCTTGCCCTGCGCGAAGGACTGCACCTGCGCGATCGCGGTCCGATCTGGCACCAGCCGCTCCTCGAAGGATGGGCTTTTGACGTCGAACGGGATACCCAGCAGGGCAAGCAGCTCGCGACGGCGCGGAGAGGTTGAAGCCAGAATGAGTGACATCTAACAGGCTATGGAAAAACTATTGTGGCACACCAATGCTTCACTGGTCCGCACGTCTGTGACAGCAGGAGAACACCATGCAGGATGCTCAAAAAGGCCAGACTTCTCACCCGCCCAACCCCGGCGCGCCAAGACGCGCCGTTCCGCAGGCAAGGCCGCAGCTCTGCTACTGAACCTCGTTTCACGTATCACCTTTCACGGCTCTTGAGAGCGAAGCGAGAACGAAGCTGGCAGACTTTTTCAACATCCTGCTACAACGTCGGAGAGGGTTCAGTGGAGACAAGGGGTTCGAGCAGCATCTGGTCAGACACCTCGGGGAGACTTGCGCAGTGCATGCGAAAATTGGCGAGCACCTGCTCCAGGTCGGCGACCGACGAGACTCGGAACATATTGGCTCGAAGCGAGGCGGCATGGGGAAACCCTTTGCAGTACCAGCCCAGATGTTTGCGCATCCGCCGAAACTGGCCCTGTCCACAGACCGCTTCGAACCGCCGGGCATGATCGAGCAGCATGTCGAAGCGAACGTCGAGTGGTGGCGCCCACGGTTCGGGCCCCTCCTCAGGCCGATGTTGCTGCAGGACAAGTCGCGCCTCCTCTTTCTGCCGAAAGAACCAGGGGGCTCCGAGCGCGGCTCGTCCGACCAACACGCCATCGACTCCGGTGTCCCGCACGCGACGGACGACGTCGTGGAAACTGTGCACGTCACCATTGCCGAACAGCCAGGTCCCGCTCCCCCGCACAATCTCCGCCGCCCGGGCAATGGCGGTCCAATCTGCTTCCCCTCGATACATTTGTTGCAAGGTGCGGCCATGCAGGGAAATGACCGCCGGCTGCTCCATGAGTAGGTCCTCGATCCAACGGTCGATTACCACCACGTCGTAGCCGAGACGTGTCTTGACGGACAGGGGGATCGTGTGTCGGATAAGCGGGCGGGCGTCCTGCCGTTGCTCGTTCATCCGCCAGATCGTCGCCACTCTACCCGGCTTGAGACCCGCTCCCTCAAGGGTCTGACCGGCCGCCCAGTCGGCGATCCCCTGTCGAGCGGCCTGCATAATGGCTTGAGCCACATCCGGCGTTCGGATCAGCCCCGCTCCTGATCCGGATGAGGCCACACTCCGCGAGGGACAACCCATGTTGATATCCAATCCATCAAACCCCAACTCACAGACCGCATGGGCAGCCTGATAGAAGAGGTCCGGCTCTTTTCCATAGAGCTGCGCAACAATCGGTCGTTCAGCCTCATGATAGATGAGGGAGTCCAACAAGAACTCCGGTCCCCGGCAGACGTCATGCACATGCGTGAACTCCGTGAAGGAGACGTCCGGCTTCCCGTGCATCGCCACGGTATGGCGAAACGTCGCATCGGTGACCCCATCCATCGGCGCCATCCCGATGATCGGTCTGGTGAGTGACTGCCAGAAACTCATTGGGATGGCTCCATCTCCATCACGGGCTCCACCACTTCGTTCGCCTGCGCATAGGCCAGGCGCAACATGTCGCATTCCTGTTGTACGCAGACACGCGCATCCGGCACGCGCTCCGTCACAAATTCGAGAAACCGTTCGATCTTGAGTAGGAAGAAATCATACGAGTGCGTGAGCAGTCGTGGCGACCGAAACCAGAAGGTCACGAACTCTGTCAGGCAGACCCCCCGCCCCGATAAAGCCCGACAGGTTTGCGGAAACATCTCTGCAAGGTCGCCTCCCCAATGGAGAATCTCGTGCGGCACATAGGACGTGCGGTACCGTGTTAAACCAGTCGCCTCTGCGGCCACTTCCTGCCACTCCGGGCCTGTAATGGGGGCTTGTCCCGAGATGATTTGCGCGTAGCGCGCATAGTCGTCACGCAACTGCTGTCGATCAGACTGGCACATCGGCTCCTGAACTGACGCTGGACAAGGCGCCAGTCCCGTCAACTGCTCTACAGCCCTTCCTCTGGCCATCGTCTGCTGAACGAGGAGGGAGAAACGCCGAACGGCCTCTGCATACTCCTCCACAATCATCTCGATCGGTTTGGTGTCCACTTCAAGCGCCACCGCCCTGAGGCTGACGAGGCTCGAATGGGCCAGGACCTGTTCGAGCATGGTGAAGAGGATCGATGGAATCGGCGCGGCATGGGCATCAAGCCATTCGGGAAGACCCTCGCCTTGCTCTGCCCCCCCAACCGACTCATGACAGGCCAGCCCCGCCACGTGGATTTCAACAACCCGATCCAAAGGAAATTCGTCGAGAAATTCCCGGACGAATTGTTCTAGAGAAACTTGTCGACAGGCGGCTGTATAACGATAGACCGTCCAGAGATGCCCGATGTCCAATACGAGGCCGCAGGATACTTGGGCTGTCACGAGCCGGAAAAAATGGGGAATCGGGATCGTGCCAGCAGCGAAATATGTAAGGGGCGGCAGTTCCAAGAGAAAGAGCGGGGCGGTCCCGTCCGCGCGGCGACCCTGCCGGTCCATAGCCTGCTGAACCGTCGCAATATTGTCAGCCACCACCTCGGCGCTCAGCGGCGTATATAGTGGGGGGACATAAGTGCCAAACGAGTAGCCCGCCATCTGCTTCATCGCACATTCATGATTTAGCCAGAGACTCTGTATACTATTGAGTTGGGTGACCATCTCGCCGACATCCTGCTGAAAAAACGGAGACGCTTGCACGTCCGGCTGAGTGATCCACAGGCCTTCCCCGTGGTACGCCAGCGGTATATCCGGCATAGCCTGTCGAACCGTTGTCAGTGCGGTCGTCGTCGCCTTAAAGACTTCGAGATAGCCCGGCTGAAGTCCTCGCTCCCTAAGCTTGTTCACCAGCTCGAACAGATCGGGAGAATAGACGTCGACTGACAGCCCCATCCCCCGTAGGTGAATTTCCTTGAGGTGACGCTGAAATTCCTGTTGGACGAAATCGGGATCAACCATCGATCACCCCTTGTACTGCTCTCACAATTGGCCTAGTCTATTCGCCGAACCCCTTGTTTGACAAGGGAAGGCCGATCTACGGCCCAGGGAGCCCCGTCTGCTATACTTGGCTTACGTCGCCGGAGGCGGAACCCTCACGAGTCGTGCAGCCGCGAATCGGGGAAGGCTTCGAACCCATGCCGAACGACGAGGACAAGCCCTTCAAGACGACACATCTCATACAAACTATGGTTGCACATATGATGACACCAGGGGTCGTGCAAATTCCGGGAGACGTCTCCGTCAGTGAGGCGGCGCTGCTGCTCGAACGAGAACAGGCGCCCTGCCTGCTGGTGAAGGATACCGACACCCGGTTCGGCCTCATGACGCCGACTGACATTGTGAAAAAAGTCGTCGCTCAGGGGCTCGAACCGCACGACATCGAAGTCCGGACGATCATGACACGCCCGGTGCAGTTCATCGAGTACGATGAGGCCTTGGCAGAGGCCTCGACACTCATGATGGCAACGGGTGCGTCTCTCTTGATTGTCACCAAACAAAATCAACCGGTAGGGGTGCTCACGGCACAAGACCTGATGCTCACGCCGCCCCGACGTGGCACAAGGATTCCCGTCGTCGTGAGTGTGGTCGGACGAACCTCGACGCAGGGACTGAGCTATAACGCCATGATTACCCACCTGAGCCATGTCGGAGCCTTGGTCGAGTCAACCGTGAAGATCACGACAGGAACGAACGTCGTACTGGCGTTTTCCATTTCTGGTCAAAACACTCCCCTGACCATTCGTGGGAGGGTTCTGGCCAGCGAGATTCCAGGAGCAGAACCGGATGAGACCGCAAGCGAGATCCGCACCTGGCATGTCGATATTCAGTTCACTGACCTCTCGTCGACCGATCTCGCGCGTATCAGGGCCTGGGCACTTCAAACAATGCCCCCCTCACCCAATCGTTCCTAACCTCACACATATTCTTCGTTCTTTTGACCAACAGGCGAACAGCTGATAGAATTTTTTGTCTCCCTAGGATAGAACCATAACCGCACATGGATGACCAAATGAAGACCTCCCAGACCCGTTCCCGTCCCCTCCTCTCGAATGAGGAGCTGCTCAACCAAATTCGCCTCCTGCTCGACAGTCCAGAAGACGATCTGCAAGCCGCGATCATGAAGGAACTCCTGGCCGGGACGCTCCGGCTCCACGATTCTCATCTAGACGTCCTGGACCTCAAGATCGTCAACCGCGCTGTAAAAGAACTGCGTCACGCCTTCCGCGTCTTTCATGACTATCGCGATCGGCGCAAGATCAGCATCTTCGGTTCGGCCCGCACCGCCTCGGATGATCCGAACTACCAGATGGCCTTCCGGTTCTCCCGTCAGATCGTCGGGGAAGGGTTCATGGTCATTACCGGGGGGGCCGATGGGATCATGCGCGCATGTCAGGAGGGCGCCGGACGCGAAAACAGTTTCGGGGTCAATATTATGCTGCCCTTCGAGCAAGGCCCGAATACCACGATCGCCGATGATCCCAAGCTCGTCACGTTCAAATACTTCTTCACCCGCAAACTCATCTTTCAGAAAGAGGCCAACGCCATTGCATTGTTCCCGGGCGGCTTCGGGACGCATGATGAAGGTTTTGAAATTTTGACCCTCGCCCAAACCGGCAAGAGCGATCCCCAGCCGATCGTGTGTCTCCAGGCTCCCGGTTGCGACTATTGGGACGACTGGTACGCCTTCGTCACACGCCAACTTTTGGCCCGTAATCTGATCAACCCTGAAGATCTCAGCCTGTTCAAAATCACCACGTCCGTGAACGACGCGATCGATGAGATCAGGAGCTTTTACCGCCGATTCCATTCGATTCGATATGTGGGCCGGCTCTTGGCCATGCGCCTGAAAACGAGCATCTCCCCCGAACATGTGGCCGGCCTTCATGACACGTTTGGCGATTTGTTATCTGAGGGCACCTTCGAATTGCGCGGCCCGCTCCCCGAAGAGCTCGACGAGCCAGATCTGAGGGACTTGCCTCGCTTGACCTACACCTCCAACCGCCGGAGCGCGAGCCGGTTGCGTCAGCTGATCGACCATCTCAACGCCCTATGACCTCTTCTCACAAAGAGGCTTTAGTCTCGGCGGAGCATCATGGTATGCTCCGCCTCAATGGCTGGTTCTCGCTCACAACATCCATTCTCTAAGCCCCCCACGGTCATCCTCTACCACGCCGAGTGTGCCGATGGATTCGGCGCCGCGTGGGCGATGTGGAATCAATTTCCCACGGCTCGGTTCATTCCCGTCAAACACGGAAATCCACCTCCCGCAGGGCTACAAGACCAACGAGTCGTCATCGTGGATTTCAGCTATGCTCGCGAGACGCTAGAAGCCATAGCCGCTCAGACGCAGGCCCTCCTCGTACTCGATCACCACATCACCGCAGAGAAAGCCCTCGCTGGTCTTCCCTATGCCTATTTCGACATGAAGAAGTCCGGAGCGGTCCTCGCCTGGGAATGGGCACACGATCAGCCGACGCCGTGGCTCCTCGACTATATCCAAGACAAAGACCTCTGGACTTGGGCGCTCCCCGCCAGTCGAGAAATCAATGCGGCCGTTGCCTCATATCCATTCGATTATCACCTCTGGAGTCACTTCAAGCAGCAGGAGTTGGAACAGGAAGGCCGGGCCATCCTGCGTTATGAAAACGAACTCGTGAGCAAACTTGCTGCGCAGGCAATGTTGATCGATTTTCACGGAGCCATCGTGCCGTCGGTCCACAGCGCGGTCTTGACGAGCCAGATCGGCGAACGCCTCTCCGTGGAGCATCCGTTTTGCGTCATGTGGCACGATCGCGATGGGCGCCGCTATTACAGCATGCGCTCGCGAGAGGATGGGGCCGACGTGGGGGCCATCGCCGCGTCTTTCGGCGGTGGAGGCCATACGCACGCCGCAGGTTTTTCAATCTCCCTCGGACCTGATGGTTCCTTGCCGGATAACCCGGCACTTCCTCGATCGGTCATCGACCGTCGCCGAACTCCCTCCCAGTGAGGGCACCATGATCCCTCTGCACGACGACAACCCAACCAAGCTGACGCCGATGGTCACAATCGCCTCTATTGCGGTCTGCATCCTCGTCTTTCTCTACCAGGCCAGCCTTCCTGTCGGCCCGGATAACACGTTCGTGTTCCAGTACGGGGCGATCCCGGCCCTCCTGTTCGGGCAGGCCGACCTCCCCGAAACGGTCGTGCTCATTCCCGCCTACGCCACGTTGATCACGAGCATGTTCCTCCACGGCGGCTGGATGCACCTCATTGGGAATATGCTGTACCTCTGGATCTTCGGGAACAACATCGAAGACGTCATGGGGCATGCGAAGTACGTCGTGTTCTACCTCACGTGCGGGATTGTGGCCGCCTTGAGCCACGCCCTGACCGACCCGTCCTCGACTATTCCCATGGTCGGAGCAAGCGGCGCCATTTCCGGTGTCTTAGGCGCCTATATACTGTTGTTCCCACGAGCCCGCGTGCTGGTTCTGATGCCTGGCCTGGGCGCAACGAAGGTGGCGGCGGGTGTCGTCCTCGGCATGTGGTTCGTGATGCAACTGTTAAGCGGGGGAATGAGCATCGGCAGCCAGGGCGGAGGCGTAGCATTCTTCGCCCATATCGGCGGGTTTCTCGCTGGGATGGCGCTAATTGGTCTGTTCAAACGCCGGGACGTCCCCTTCCTTGCGCCAAGCCACAGAGACCGGGGGGAAGACTAGCCCGGTCTGTCTGGTTATCTGGTCTATCTGGTTTGTCTGGTTTTTGGTTGAACGAAACTAACCAAATGAACCAAATCAACCAGATAAACAAAACAAACCAGATCAACCAAGTGGACCAGAGCAACCATCCGGTGCTCACGCATCCAGCAGCTCACGCACTTTTTCCACCAGCCCGGCTTGTCGATAGGGACGCCTCAAGACATACCGCGGGTTGAGGCGATGAGACAGCATCGCCTCATCATCATACCCGGAAACAAAGAGCGGCTTCATCATCGGGTGTTTCGTCAACAACCGTCTGGCTAAGTCACGCCCACCGATCTCCGGCATATTGAGATCGCTCACGGCCACGTGGACAACGCCAGGATGTTGCTGCGTGAGCAGCAACGCTTCAACGGACGAACTCGCCTCCAAGACTTGATAACGATGCCGCAACAACGTGGAGAGCGCGAGCTTACGGTCGATTTCATTCGGTTCCACCAGCAGAACCGTTTCCTGGCCTCTGGCTGAAACGTGTGCCAAGATTGATGGAGCAGGCGGCCTGACCTGTCGTACGAGGGGAAGCGCCACCCGCACCACGGTACCCTTACCAGGCTCGCTGACAACCTCGACCTGGCCTGCACTCTGTTTCACGATGCTATAGACCGCGGTGAGTCCTAGTCCCACATTCATTTCTTTTGTGGAAAAGAAGGGTTCAAACATGTGCGACTGGGTCTCTGGGCTCATCCCGCTTCCGGTATCGGTCACTTGAATCAGCACCTTGGGTAGATGCCCTCCCATTCCATTCACCGACCCACTCTCATGCCCGGGGAACGCCTGCTTCGCTTCAATCAGGAGCCGACCACCATTTGGCATGGCATCCCGCGCATTCACCGCTAGATGAAGCAGGACTTGTTCGAGTCCTTCACGATCGACCTCGACATCCATTGGCGCATCTTCGATGATCAGGCTTAGATCGATGGATGCAGGCAGCAATCCTCTCACCACTCCACGAATCTCCTCCAGCACGGCCTTGACCGAAAGCACCTGTCGGACGTGGCCGTCGTGGAGGCCCAACCCGGCCAATTGAGCGGTCAGGACTGCAGCCTGCCCCCCGCTTCGAAATATGTCATCGACCGGCCGATACAGCGGATCGTTCGCTTCGAGGCCGGATAGGACCACGCCCGTCTGCTTCCCGATCACCGCTACGAGATGGCTGAGTTCGTTGGCAATCCCCCCGGCAATCCGGCCGATCGCTTCCATCTTCTGCGCCTCATGTAATTGCTGCTCGAGGCCTTGCCGTTCTTTCTTCTCCTGCCGGACATGCTCATTCGCCCTTGAGAGATCGCCCTTGAGACCCTTGATACGGACCTCCAACTGATCGCGCGACGCTTGCAAGGCCTGTTCAGTCTCTTTCAGCGCCTCGATGCTCCCCTGCAATAATGTTTTTTGTTGCCGTTCGGCCCCGATCGTTTGCAACGCGAGCCCGTAGAACGTCGCCATCACCAACAAAACCGGCATCCCCAACAGATGCCCGGGCGACAAAGAACCAGTTTGTACAACCCCTTGATAGAGAACGACGCCATACCCGGCACAGAGCAACAGAGATAGCCCAATGACATGGGAGAGCCGGCGCACCGAAGCGGCAATGAGCATGAGCACGAAATACGACAGATAGAGATCCGACCGGGCGTTACCGGAAAGGTAGATTGTCGCAGTGACGAACACCGTATCGATCCCGATCAGGACCCCACTAAACCACGTGGTCTGTAGGATCGAGATCGGCACATACAACAGGCAGAGGACCATCGCCACCAACCCGCCGACGATCACCCCGCTCGTCGGGCGGCTTGCGATCAGCTCCGCTCCGGACAATAGCTGGTAGGCCAACATGACGCCGACCAGCGACTGAAGCACAGCATACCGTGGACGCGAAATCTCACTGTCGTGACACAAATCCGCCGGAGGCGGCTCGACATGATTCTCAGAGGGGGAGGCAAGACTGCTCATCTATATGATCTCCTGCTCAGGTTACCGAAGACTAGGAGAGG
The DNA here is from genome assembly GCA_003135435.1 of Nitrospira sp. Taxonomy (GTDB): domain Bacteria; phylum Nitrospirota; class Nitrospiria; order Nitrospirales; family Nitrospiraceae; genus Palsa-1315. Next base: position 22,071 of record PLBR01000087.1, read on the forward strand.
AGCAAGTCCCATACCGATACCCAAACAGGGCGGAACTATGTTTTTCCCGTAGGCTATGCCCTGAGGAGCTGCACCGTTTGATCCATCTCCCTACAGCAAGTCACAAAATAGAACGATGCGTGATGGCCAAAAAATGGCTCACAGATTGGGTTTGCCTGGATAGTGCTGCGGATGAGACGGTCTATCCTGCTCACAGCATCCTGTCGGTTGATGCCAGATAGGAACGATACAGATGAATGAAGGAAGTTATGCAGACAGGGTGGGACCGTTCGCCAGGTCGTCACGAAATTGCTTCGCATGATCGAGGGCGAGACTGAGCGTCTCGCCGAAGAACGTGACATGTCCCATCTTCCGACGGGAACGAATCGTATGTTTGCCGTAGAGATGGAGCACCGCACCGGGAATATCCAGCAAGAGTCGACAGCCTGCGTCCTTCATAATGGTCGCGGCATCGTCCCCAATGAGATTCACCATGACGGCTGGGCTCAGCAGACGCACTTCACCAAGCGGCAGCCCGCAGATGGCCCGAACCTGTTGCTCAAACTGGGATACGCTGCAGACATCGAGCGTGTAATGGCCTGAGTTATGGGGCCGCGGGGCAATCTCGTTGATGAGAAGTTCTCCGCTGGGCAGCTGAAACAATTCGAGACAAAATACCCCGACCCCTTCAAGACAATCCACGACCTGAAGCGCAAGAGCGGCTGCTCGCTCGGCCACAACTGAAGACCCTGGGGCCGGCACCATGGTGGTTCGAAGAATCCCCTCTTCATGTTCATTCTCAGCCAACGGATAGGTGCAACTCTGTCCGTCAGATCCACGAACCACCAGGATCGAGAGTTCCCGTTCAAACGGCACAAGAGACTCCACGATCCATCGCATGCCAGGGCGAGCGGATTCCGATAATGCCCGTTCCACCTCTCGGACATCGGACTCTTGGTTGATTTTCCACTGTCCCTTGCCATCATAACCGGCCGTTGCCGTCTTACAGAGGGCGGGATACCCGACCTGTCGGACGGTCGTCGCCAATTGATCGGGAGCGGTCAGGCAGGCGAAGGGGGGAACGGGAAAGCCGTTGGAGGCCAAGAATCCCTTTTGCTCGAGACGATCCTGAATCACGCTCAGGACAGCGCTCGACGGACGAACCGGCTTCCGCTGTTCCAACGCTCGGCAGAGCTCCGCCGGGATATTTTCCCATTCATAGGTCACGACGCTGACTAGGTCGGCAAAGCGCGCAAGAATATGCTGGTCGGTAAACGGAACGGGAAAGCTGTGCGTGGCAACACGATGAGCCGGCGCCTCTGGATCTGGATCCCAGACAGCGACGTGATAGCCGAGACGGCATGCCGCCATGGTGAACATGGCGCCCAATTGTCCGCCGCCCAGGACGCCCAGAACAGATTCTGGCTCGATGACCACGGACTTCACGACCGGCGACTCGGACGGCCGGGACCTTTCGTCCGGGTCACCAGGCCCTTCGCTTCGGGAGACTGGAGCACGTTGTCCGTCTGTGTCTGACGGAATAATTTCACGCGGGCGGCAATCGCTGGATACCGGCCCGCCAGGATTTGCGCCGCAAGCAAACCGGCATTCTCCGCTCCTCCAATGGCCACCGTGGCGACGGGAATCCCTCGTGGCATTTGCACGATGGAGAGGAGCGAATCAAGCCCGCGAAGATGCTCCGTCTGCATCGGGACCCCAATGACCGGTAGATAAGTCTTCGCAGCCAGCATCCCGGGAAGATGAGCCGCCCCGCCGGCACCGGCAATAATGACTTCGATCCCCCGTCCGGGAGCTTGTTCTGCATAGGCGAACAAGCGATCCGGAGTCCGGTGCGCGGAGACGACCACCAATTCGTTTGGAATCCCGAGATCCGTCAGAATCGCAACGGCCTTTTCTAAGATCGGGAAATCAGATTTGCTTCCGCCCAACACCCCGACCAAGGGATGCGGGCGATCCGTTCCCCGCCGCCTCGATTGTGACTGTGGTCCTCTGCTGAGACGAGGCATATTCGCTTGGGCCCTTCTCCCACGGTTCTCTGACTCATGGCTCTCAACAGAGCCTCCACCTTAGCGATTCCCTGACTGATGGTCAAGCTCGCCCACTCTCCACCACAATCCGTGAGACGTGAATCGTCAAACGTGAAAGGTTTCGGAGAAAGAGCATTCGGCAATCTTACGTTTCACGTTTCACCTTTCACGATTCTTGAGAGCGAAGCGAGCACGCCGCGGGTTGGCTAGGCCTGCAATTCGGCTTGGACGGTGTCAAGGAGGGTCTTCATCTCAAAGGGCTTCTGAAGGGTGCGGTGGGCGCCCAACATTTTGGCGACGTCGAGAAAATTGAGAATGCCAATCATGTCACTGCCGCCGGTGATCGCGATGACTTTCACGTTTGGAAATTCCCGGCGTAACGTGGCGGTGGTCTCCAGGCCATCCTGATCGGGCATGAGAATGTCCATAATGACCAGGTCGGCCTGGGCCAGCCGATACTGCTGGAGAGCCTCCTTCCCATCACGCGCCTCCGTGACGTGATAGCCGGCCTGCTCCAATGTTTCACGAATCAATTGGCGGATTTGGTCTTCGTCATCGACGACAAGAATAGATGGCATCGTGTCCCTCGGCTTCGGTGAATGACTCCGGATCTCGGTTTCCCACGCTGCTGTGTCTACCAAAAAATATTTTTGAACTGTATCATCTCCCTGATGAGCGGGCAAACAAACAATGCGTCATCGTCCGTACCGATGCCATATCGACATTGGCCCGAAGGCGTTTGATGTTCGGTTCGGCTCATGATGCGGCTCCTTGCCATGCTCAACGGTAACGTGAGGCTGATTGATACCAGTCGCGTCGCTGAAACCACCACTGCGTGCGAAGAAGGCGACGGTCGTTGTTGATAATTCGTGAGGGAAAGCGGGTCTCTGAGTGGAAAGCAGGGGAACGCCGGAGGCCATGTCGGCGGTGAAATCCCGCCTCGTCAGTTGGGAGCAGTCAGGATGCACAGACCTGATTGCGGCCCGCCTCAGCTGATTGGTCCCAGACGGTTCGTTGCACGGAGTCAATTGGGAAGGCACAGTCTCCTATGGAACGGGAACAGAGTCTTAGACCCGAACGGACCAGAGACACGGAGGTTAGTAGAAAGAAAGAGTTGGTGCCGAAGGCGGGACTTGAACCCGCACGGCTTGCGCCACACGCCCCTCAAACGTGCGTGTCTGCCATTTCACCACTTCGGCATATGAGGTTACATCGACGACGAGAGAGCCACATTATAGAAGTGGGCCAAAATCCTTGTCAATCAATAGACGGTCCGGTAGAATCGGACGGCTCATACTCACCGGGTCTTCCAACGTTGTGCAGAGTCACCACATCCTTACTTCCACGCTTCTTGATGATGTCGTTGAACGACGCGCACAAGGGTCCGTCGCTGCATTGTTCGACGTCGACAACACGCTCTTGCCAGGAGAGGCCAGCGAGGTACGATTCTTCCGGTTTCTGTGGCGGCGCGGCCNNCCTGGTGGGATGGGGTGAGTTGAGTCGGAGTATGGCCTGGCTGGCGGGGCATGTGCCCCCGTTCTCGCTGCATTCGCTCCGAGAACGAAAAGTGTATCTGACGGGCAAATGCCCCACAGACATTGAATCCTATGCGCGGGAGTTCTGTCAGGCCGAGATGATCGGCAAGCTGTCTCTGCAGGGTCGCACGAGGCTGGACGAGCATCGACAGGCCGGTCACCAGCTGATTCTTGTGACTGGCGCGCCTGATTTTTTGATTGTGCCCCTTGCGGAGTTCTTGGACGTGTCCACGGTCTTCGCGGCGAAGCCGGAGCAACAGAATTCAGTTTATACCGGTGCGTTGATTCCCCCGTTGCCCTATGGTCATGGCAAGCGTGAGCTGATCCTCGCCCATGCTCAGGAAATGGGCCTTGATCTGGCCGGCTCCTACGCCTATGGCGATAGCCCCGGCGATCGCAACATTCTTGAATTGGTCGGGCATCCCTTAGTGGTCAACCCGATCCGAGGCATGGCGCGCACAGCACGCCGCCTCGGCTGGCCTGTCACGACGTGGAAGTAAGTGGCATTGGATCATTGATCCATTGCTTCAATGATCCAATGCATAAATCGACAATGACCAAATCGTCAATGCTTCGGGTCACCGAGATCTTCCATAGCATTCAAGGCGAGTCGAGCTACGCCGGACAGCCCTGTGTGTTTGTACGACTCACCGGATGCCCGCTCCGCTGCACCTGGTGCGATACCGACTATGCCTTTTATGGAGGGAACGAGTGCTCGATCGATGAGGTCCTGGCGAAGGTGCATACCTATGGGTGCCGCCTCGTGGAGGTCACCGGAGGGGAACCGCTTGTCCAGCCCGAGAGCCTCCCGCTCATGACCAGAATGTGCGATGCCGGCTATACGGTTCTCCTGGAGACCAGCGGCGCCGTCGATATTGCGCCGGTCGATCCACGTGCGCATGTCATCCTGGATGTGAAGTGCCCGGGGAGCGGTATGACAGATCGGATGCACTGGCCGAATCTTTCTCAGCTGGCAGCCAAAGACGAGGCGAAATTTGTCCTGGCTGACCGAGCCGATTACGACTGGGCCCGTGAGATTCTTGCCCAGTATGACATAGCCAGCCGCTGTATGGTGCTCTTCAGTCCGGTCTTCGGCGCGCTTGATGCGTGTCAACTGGCAGAGTGGATCCTGGCCGATTGTCTGCCAGTCCGTTTTCAATTGCAGATGCACAAGTACATATGGGCGTCCGATATGCGGGGGGTGTGAGGGGCGTGAAGCGTGGGAACCACTCATCTGTTGAACTGTCGATCTGATGAATGGCCTGAATCTCCAATCAATCAACAGATCATCAGATTAACAGATTCTAGAATTATTCCACGAGAGACGAACGACGAGCGACGAGAACGAAGGAGACGTGAATGAAGATCATGCAGGTCAAGGTCCAGGTTGGGCGAGCGGAGACCGTATCCGCAGAGGTGTTGGTGATCACGCATTGTGAAGGAGAGGGATTGGCCAAACAGGATGCGGCCCTGCTTGATCGGGCCCTCGGGGGCGCGTTGCGCAAGCTGGTGCGATCCAAGGAATTCGAAGGCAAGGCCAACGAAGTATTGCTGTATCACACGCAGGGCACGGTGCCTGCGAAGCGGCTCGTGCTGGTCGGTTTGGGCAAGAAGAACGAGGTCACGCTTGAGACGATCCGGCAAGCGATGGGCTCAGCCGCGAAACGCGTTCGTCAGGTGAAGGTCGGGTCCTTTGCGGTGGTGCTTCCGACGGTGACGCCTGGCGGAATGTCAGTAGTCGAGGTGGCGCAAGCGATGGTTGAAGGGGCGATCCTGGGCAGTTATCAGTTCACCGTCTATCGGAGCGAGGCTGCCTCAGAGCAAGAAATCGCAGGGATGAAGATTCTCATCCCTCAGAAGGCTCAGTTACGGCAGGTCACTGAAGGGGTCCGGCGCGGCGTTGCTACGGCAGAGGCCACCGTCTTTGTCCGAGATCTCTGTAATCATCCCTCCAACGTCCTGACCCCTACCAGGGTCGCCAACGAAGCGAAGACCCTCGCCAAGGCTGAAGGGATTGCGATCAAGATTCTCGAGCAGAGAGAGATGGAGCGCTTGGGGATGGGCGCGCTGCTCGGCGTGGCGCGCGGGAGCCAGGAGCCGCCAAAATTCATCATTCTTGAATACAACGGAGCTAAGAAAAAAGACGAGCGTCCGGTTGTACTGGTGGGGAAAACGATCACCTTCGATACGGGCGGGATCTCACTGAAGCCTGCCGAAAATATGGAACACATGAAGGCCGATATGACGGGGGGGGCCGAAGTGTTGGGCTCGATCAGGGCGGCGGCCAGACTGAAGCTCCCGCTGCGTCTCATCAGTATCCTGCCTGTGGCGGAAAATATGCCGGGTGGCCGGGCGATGAAGCCGGGCGATATCGTGAAGACGCTGTCGGGGAAAACCGTCGAAGTGCAGAATACGGATGCGGAAGGCCGGCTCATCCTGGCTGACGGCCTCGCCTATGCGATGCGCTATAAGCCGGCGGCCTTGATCGACATTGCGACGCTCACGGGGGCCTGTGTGGTAGCGCTCGGCCAATTTGCGATTGGGATGTTCGGCACCGACCAGGCGCTCAAAGAACAGGTCCGGAAGTCGGGACAGAAGGCCGGTGAGCGAGTGTGGGAGATGCCCTTGTGGGAGGAATATTTCGAACAGCTCAGGAGTGATGTCGCCGATATGCGCAACATCGGTGGCCGTGGCGGCGGCATGATTACCGCGGCGCTCTTTCTGAGCAAGTTCGTGGGGGACTGCCCGTGGGTGCACCTCGATATTGCCAGTACGGATTGGAGCGAGCGAGAACGGGCCTACATTCCGAAGGGACCCACCGCGATTGGAACTAGGTTATTAGTGCAGTATCTGATTGATCGGAGTCTCTAGCATTGGAACGATATCGACTGACCTCGCGCGAAAAGATCGGGCAACTCTTCATGGTCGGGTTTCTAGGCACGTCGGTGACGCCCGATCTGGCCTCGTTCATCAAAGAGTATAAGCCGGGGGGTGTCATTCTCTTCTCACGAAATCTAGAGTGCGTCGAGCAGATGGTCAACCTGACCAATGATCTGCAGGCCTGCAGCCCCCATTCTCCGCTGTTGATCTCGATCGATCAAGAAGGTGGCCGAGTCTCGCGCCTGCCGAAGGGCTTTACAATTTTCCCGCCCTGCGAATTGCTCGGCCGCGCGAACTCGGCTGAATTGGCCTATGCGGCTGCGGCCACCATTGCCAAAGAACTGAGAGCGGTGGGCGTGAACATGAATATGGCGCCGGTACTCGACGTGAACAGCAATCCGGACAATCCGGTCATTGGCGACCGGGCGTTCGGCACGACGCCTGGTGTGGTCTGTGAACTGGGGTTGGCGACGGCGGCAGGGCTGCAAGACAATAAGGTCGTGGCCTGCGGCAAACACTTTCCCGGTCACGGCGATACGCATACCGATTCCCACAAAGAACTTCCGGTAATCGAGGCATCGCGGGAGCGATTGGAAGCCATCGAGTTCCCCCCTTTCCGTCGTGCCGTTAAGCAGGGTGTCGCGTCGATGATGACCGCGCACGTGCTCTACCGAGCCCTCGATAACGAATTGCCGGCCACGCTTTCGCCAACCATCATCACGAATTTCTTGCGCCAGGAGCTCCGATACGACGGAGTGGTCTTGACGGATGACCTAGAAATGAACGCGATTATCGACCATTATGGCGTGGAAGATGCTGCAGTTCGTGCGGTGCTGGCAGGATGCGATGTCTTGTTGATTTGTAAGGATCGGGATCGGGAAGTCGCCGCCTTCGGGGCCGTCGAGCAGGCGGTAGCGACAGGCAGGATTTCTATCGAGAGGTTGAACCTCTCGGCGGCTCGAATCGCCCGCCTAAAAGACCGGTTTGTGGCGCCCTATAAGCCGGTGACGATCTCCGACGCGAAGCTCATTGCGGGATGTCGAACCCATCTAGCGTTGTTGCACACGATCGAACAGGTTCGCACGCGGTTATCGAAGGTTCCAACATTATAGNNTCCAGCAAGGCCGCAGCGAGCGAAGAGGCGAGGCGTACGCTTCGGTACGTTGAGCCTCTGAGCGATGCGAGAACGCCGCTGGTGGACTTTTTCAGCATCCTGCTAGGGGTGGAGGGGTTGTGACACTGAAAAAAGGCGATGTCCTCGACGAATTCAAGCGTTACCCGCATGCCTGTGGGTTGGTCGTCAAAGTCATGGGCGGCGGCGAGGGATTTGAGAAGATCGTCTGTTGCGGCCATGCTCTGACGGAAGAGGATCTGGCGCCCGATGTGGCAACTGCGCGCGGACGGAAAAAGGGGAACTTGCCTCCTGCCGTCGTGCTCGATGAAAAGAAGCTGTATCCGGATTCCTGCGGGCTTCGAGTCATGATCATAGACGGCGGAGCCGGCTTCACAGAAATTCGCTGCTGTGGTCATTCGCTCACGGCCAGCTCGATGCGGGATCTTCAATATGGCCAGATGCGGGGACTTGAACCAGACGTGACAGGGCCGGCGGGAGCAGCCTAGCCGGATGCTGAAAAATCCTGCCAGCCTGTCTTGTTCCTTTGGTCTGTTCGGTCTGTCTGGTTTGTTTGGTTGCATGAGACTCACCCGATGTACCAGACAAACCAGGCTTGTCTCAGACTCGCGGATCCTTATCAACCTAGAAATGGTAGTTGAAGTAGCATACTGCTACGCGACAGCCTTGGGGGCAGCGGAGTGGCGGCGTCTTGCGTGGCACGAAAGGCGTCACCCAATGGGTGAGCCAGCACGGGGCGAGTGCGCTCGATACATTCGGGAGTCGGATCCCTGTTGAATAGCATCCGGCAGCAGCCGTGACCCCACTCGGGCCGGTCCCGTTCTGTATCGAGCCTCTCACGGAGCGCGGCCTGTTTGAGGCTTGGGGGCCCCGACGGTCCGTTGTCCTACACCAGCCACAACGCCGCTGAGAAGCACGCGGGGTGGCCGTGGGTGACAACGGGTGGACATGGACGTGGGCTTGAACGTCACGGTCATCATGGTGCTGATCGTCGGTGTCTTCATGGTTCTCACAGGCCCGGCGCAATCCCCTACTACGTCACCCTAGTTTTCCCAGTCATGCAGCGAGTCGCATCTTTTCTCAGAAAGGGTGGGCCGGTTGCCTCCCACTCCGCGCTGCCAACGAGGCCTTTCTGAGGGCGCGCATCGCGCGAGCGAGAGCAACCTCCTTGCCCTCCCGTTCCCTCTTATGGCATCATGCCACCCTCTTGGAGACGAGCGTGGAACATTTGCTCGAATACGCCGGTTCGGTGCATATCTTTCTTGGACCCTACCGCGGGAATCCGATTGCCTTGTATTTGAAGCGGACGGAGACCGGGTGCCAGATCGGCCCGAAGGCCTACCCGTGGAATGACGTCGTGGGGAGTGGTGAGACGCCGAATAAGGCGGCAGCGGATTTCGAAGAGAAATGGAAAACGAAAGGTCTCTCGACGGATATGTACTCTGGTCCCTCGTGGGAAGGAGGCATCAAGCCGGAGAAACCTGCTCCTCCCAAGCCGCCCGCTGCTCCCAAACCAGCGGTACCCGCTGCTGCATCAGCACCAGTGGGCCTGCCTGCCGTGCCTGCAGCCTCTCCGATTGACACCACACCGGCTCCTGCTCCAGCCCCGGCGGCTCAGCCCGCAGACGCATCGAGCTAACCCTCTTTCAAAATTAAGTCATTGAGCGATTTGTTCATTGGTCCATTGAACAATGGTTCAATGATTCAATCGGCAATGGATCAATGTCCGTCGTTCTGGGTCGCCAGTTTGCTGTGTTTCAGGCCGTATCCCAGGTAGACCACAATGCCGATGGTGCTCCAGACGGCGAATCGAATCCAGGTCACCCATGGGAGAAAGCTCATGAGGCCGAGGCAGGCCAGCATGCCCAGGATGGGGATGATCGGCATGAACGGAAGCCGGAATGGGCGAGGCTGGTTGGGTTTCGTGTAGCGCAGAATCACTACACCGATACAGACCAGGACAAACGCAAAGAGCGTGCCGATGTTCGTCATGTCCGCCGCATCGCCGATGGGAATCAGGGCAGCGAGCGTGGCCACGCCGATGCCGGTGAGAATGGTGGCATAGTGAGGCGTGCCATAGCGTGGATGCACGGTTGAAAGCCAGGGGCTCAGGAGGTGGTCGCGCGACATGGCAAAGAATACCCGGATCTGACCCAGCATCATCACGACGAGTACGCTGGTAATTCCGGCCACGGCCCCAATCGCCACAATCGCCGCTCCCCACTTGAAGCCCACCATGCTCAGCGCTTCGGCTACCGGCGCATGGATGTCGATCTGTGCAGTGGGGATCAAGCCGGTCAGGACGGCGGCCACGGCAATGTAGAGGACGGTGCAGATGCTGAGTGAGGCGATGATCGCGATCGGCAGATCCCGCTGAGGGTTTTTCGCTTCCTCGGCGGTCGTCGAGATGGCGTCGAATCCGATATAGGCGAAAAACACGATCGCCGCTGCGGCACCGACGCCGGCGAATCCCTGCGGCATGAAGGGCGTCCAGTTTTCGATATTCACGGCCGGCGTCCCTACGGCAATGAAGAAGAGGATGACCGCGAGCTTCAAGCACACAATGATGCCGGTTGCGCGAGCGCTTTCTTTGATCCCAATGACGAGGATGATGGTGACGAGTAACACGATAATGGCGGCGGGGAAGTTTGCCACGCCCCCGTCAGGTCCGCCGGGTGGATGCGTCGCCCAGTGCGGCAATTCGATCCCGGCCAACCTGAGCAGATTATTGAAATAGCCGGACCACCCGATGGCGACGGCGACACAGGCAACACCGTATTCGAGAATCAAGTTCCAGCCAGTGATCCAGGCCAGGAATTCTCCCAACGTGGCATACGAGTAGGTATAGGCAGAGCCGGCCGCGGGAATCATGGTGGAAAACTCTGCATAGCAGAGTGCCGCGAAAGCGCAGGTCAGGCCGGAGAGCACGAAGGACAGAACGATTCCAGGCCCTGCCCCTGGCCGGTGGGCATCGCCGACGATGGCGGTACCGATCAGGACGAAGATGCCGGTGCCGATGATCGCGCCGATGCCGAGCGCGGTCAGATCCCAGGCCGTGAGGGTTTTCTTCAAACGATGATCCGGATGATCTGCGTCTGCGAGGATTTGTTCAATGGACTTGGTCCGGAAGAGTCGCCTGATCACCGTACCTCCTCTGGCCGTGAGAATAACGAAAGGCGCTGTCGGGTTAACGAGCTTCTGTTCCATATGGGGTCAAGCATAGCAGGCCTTCTCCATGGGATAGCCGAGCGGGACGGGCGAGACGCATTGACCTGGTTCATCCGGTCTGTTTTGTTCATCTAGTCAGTCTCGTTCAACCAAACAAACCAAACAGACCAAATAAACAAGAGAGACCAGCCGGTTCTCGCGCTTCACGCGCCATGGTCTGTGGCGATGGCAGCGCGCAGAAAGGCCTCGAACAATCGCCGGTGGAGAGGGTGCCGGTCGAAGAGAAATTCTGGGTGCCACTGGATGCCGAGAAAAAAGCGGTGGGTCGGAGATTCGATCGCCTCCACGATACCATCGGGGGCCAGGGCGCTGGCGATCAATGACGGCGCGACGGCGTTGACCGATTGATGGTGCGAGCTATTCACCCGCATCGACACCGATCGTACGATGCGACGGAGTAGGCTGCCGGATGTGACTGTGACGGTGTGACTGAGATTTGTCGCAGAAGTCCGTTGCCGGTGTTGGAGCGGTTTCGAGATTTGGGATGAGATGTCTTGAAACAGACTGCCGCCGCAGGCGACGTTCATCGTCTGCAAGNNCTGCATGCCTCCGCAGATGCCGAGCAGCGGGACATCAGCCTTTTTCGCCAGGTGAACGATGTCCAGTTCAAAACTCGCGCGACGTTCGCTCACGATTCCGAAGGGATAGCGCTGACGTTCACCATACAATGACGGAGGAAGGTCCGGCCCGCTTCCGGTGAGAAGGAGTCCGTCAAGCTGCTGCAGGAGGCGCCGTCTCGTGGCCCGGTCTGCGAGGAGTGGAAGAACCAGCGGGATGCCGCCGAGTTCTTCGATAGCACGAATGTAGCGCGCGCGCAAAAAGTAGGTAGGCTCACGCCCACCCCATTCCTTCCGATCACCGGCGTTGAAGTCTGGTGTGACGCCGATGATCGGTTTCATCGGCTAGCGGATGGGCTCCGGAGCAGGGGGTGGCGCCGGTGCATCATTCGAATCAGCAACCCCCAGGAAACGGATGGGTCTATCGCCTTGCAGATGCTCAGGCGTGATGATGTAGGTGCCGTAGAGAGTGGTGTTCCAAACTTTCTTCGCCGAGCTTTCGTCGAAGCCGGAGAACAGATAGGTAAGTCCTCCGACGATTCCTCCTCCGATGGCAAAGGCCGCTTTGAACGGAAGGTAGAGAAGGGTGGAGAAACCGGCAGCAGCTTGCATGCCCGCACTTGACGCACTTCCGCCCTCGGTGCTCGCGCTCGACGGGGGGGCCGCGGTTTCTTGACTCCACGCCGATGGCACCATTGTGATGGTGCACAGGGCCAGGAGCAGGAAGACTGCCACCAGTTTGAAGCTGGAAGCCTCACAGGGGCGATTGGATGGAGACGAGTATGTGTTCACAGATAATCCTCCTTTTTCGACAGAGTGAGCTGAGCGGCAGTGATTGACTCCAGGGCGCTCACCCACGATTCATTGGTAGTGGGGTTATAACAAATTCAACTCTGATTGCAAACCCCCTGCCGCGCCCACGTGAAGTGTCTTATGGAGCGGTGGCGTCTCTCGGTACGAGGCCCAGTTCAGACGTAATGTAGGACGTGATGAAGTTCGTCCGCCTGATCACGGTGTCTCTGACTTCAGCGATCCATATGTCGTCTGCGAGACATTGGTTCTCTTGAGTGATGCCGGATTGCAACGCCAGGTCCAGCTTGCACCAACAGACTGCTTGGATAAACAGCTCATGGGCTCGTTCCTCATGAGATGGACGATCTTCATCCGGGAAATCGATCAGGGCNNGGGCCAACCAGCGGGAGAAATCAACGTCGGTGTTGAGCGTATCAATCTGGCTCTGAGTGATCGCGACGGCGACTTGGATCCCGCCCTTCCAGCTCCGCTTCTTGACATTGAATACACAGGAGGAGGTGAAGGGTCTTCCCTCCACTGGCTGCGATCCGACAAACAGGGTCACGCGGAACTGGGAAGGTTCTGGTGCATGATCGACTGCCATGGTGCGCATTGTACCATGACCACCGATCTCAAGGCTGTCTCATTGACGGCTTGGTAGCGCGACGATAAGATGCCCTCTACGATGACCACGTCCATACATCAGCGTGTCAGCGAGATGCAGCAGGCATTGCGTGATGCCGAGATCGACGGCTGGCTCTTCTATGAT
>PLBR01000237.1 GCA_003135435.1 Nitrospira sp.
TCTTCAAATCTTTTGACCTTGAGCTTTCCCGCCTTCTTACGCGCTTGCCACAGGTCAAACTGCATCTGCATCCTCAACCAGGTGTCGGCAGTCCCCCACCCTGCTTTTTCAAGCCTGATCGCCATGTCCGGCGAGACGCCCGACTTGCCGTTAATAAGCTCAGACAGTGCCTTTCGGCTCACGCCGAGACCGTCAGCAGCATCCGTAACCGTCAACTGTGACGCTTCAATACAATCGTGCTTGATAACCTCGCCCGGATGTGAAGGATCGTGCATCATGTTGTGTTCTCCTTAATGGTAATCCAAATAATCAACGTCAACAGCATTCCCGTCCACAAACCGAAAGATAATTCGGTCGTTTCCGGTGACCGTCACCGAATAGAACCCTCGATATTCACCCTTCAATTGGTGAAACCGATACCCCGGCAGGTTTAACGCCTGTGGCTTTTCAGCCGACTCCAGGTAAGAAAGGATACGCCTGATCTTTCCCACCTCGTCAGCGGGGAGAAACCTTGTTTCCCCGTCCTCATAGAGCTTCCGTAAACCTTTATGCCGAAAACGTTCTATCATCCCCTATTGTAACCTGTCACGTTACAACAGGCAAGCGCCTTTTTCAGCGGTATCCACCTACCGCCTAGAGGAAAGCTCCGAAGGCATAACTGCCCCGTGTCTCGCTGACATGGCGGCAAGCTTTCCGCTGCAACCGCTCCCCTGCTTTCGGCTGTAGCCATGACCACCCTCCCGCCTGCGGGCTTTTCCCCTGCGCGTGGCACCGCCCACGCCAGCCAAGAACCGCTGTCATGTTCGCTGCTGATCCCGCTCCGGTACGCCCTCCGGCTTCCGGGCTGGTCCCCCTTAAAAATGCCGCTTGGCTCTCTAGGGTTGTGAGAGAGCCAACCAACATTATTCAAAGGGGGAACGACATGGCCACACCACACTCAAAACCAGCAACCGCTTTCAGGTCCGGCAACGTCAACGCCGCCATCTGGGAGAACACCGGAGAGAAAGGGGCGTTCTTCTCCGTCACGTTTTCACGGCCCTACAAGGACGCGCAGGGCAACTGGAAGGCCTCATCTTCCTACGGCCTGAACGACCTCGATTCTCTGTCCTCTCTTGCTGAACTGGCTAAGGACTGGGCCGTGGACATTCACTGCAATAGCCTTCAACCGGAAGCCTCTGGCGATCTTCGTCGGGGGCTTCCTCAACCTCAAGGAGTTACTACGATGAAAACCTATCAACACTTCGCTAGATTCCGCGCTCACCTTTTCGACAACGAACGAAATCTAGGGCTACAAATATTCTACCCTTCGCTGTTCATCAACCAGGTTTTACTTGGCACGATAACACCTAGACGTTATAAAGTGAGTGATCAGATCTAGTTGTACCAGGCATCGCTTCCGTTCCTCGCCCTATTCTCTCCAGTGTGCGACCTGCAGTGACCAAGAATGGTTTGACATACGCCATGAACGGCGTTATCTTGTGGACATGTTCTCAGATTTAACATTCGAAAGTCGAAATGTGGTAGGGCTGGTGGGCGTGACCGAGCGCGCGCTCCGCCATTGGGCTGATCGTGGGATCGTGGTGCCGGACATTGCGGACGCCGTGGGCCGACCAGGCGTACGAAGACGATATTCCTTCGAGAATTTGGTCCAGGCATCGATCGTGATGGAACTCCTGCGACAGGGCATCAACCTGCACGACGCCGGACGGATCGTCGGTGAATACAGGCATTCACTGATGAAACATTCGCCTGGCCACCTCTACCTCGTCATCCAGAATGGGACGGCCTCGGTTCTGGATATGACAGGACAACCGGCGAAGGCCTTGGGGGCTCGTCTTGAAAAGTTATTGGACCCACAGATGGCGCGCGACTCGTTCTCGGTGGTTGCCATTCATCAACTCAAAGATCGGTTGATTGCTCGCGTCAAGGAGACGGCGCACCGGTAATTTTTTCTCCTTGCATTACGCCGTACAGCGCGGTATGATATATCTAGGCTCTCCGATATCAGGATTATGAGAAAACAAGATCTCTTGAGTATTTTAGCCCGGCACGATGACCTTGATGCCGCGTCAGTTGCAGAAGGGCTCGGGTGCACGCGCGCGGCAGCGGGGATGTTGGTGATGCGGCTTGCCCGTCAAGGATTGATCCAGCGCGAACTCGATCCCGAAGATCGCGTGTATTTCTACAATCTGACCGCGAAAGGGCGGGCTCGGCTCGCCTATTGGACACAGATCGAACCGAAGCCGAGGTGAGATGATGCCACGCACCACGCCCGTGCGCCGCCGAACACAGGACGCTCCATGCGACCCTGATCGGCCCCCGATGACACCAGAGCGAAAGGGGTGGCTCGCGCACTGGAAGGAGCAGGCGGTCGGGAAGTTGCCAACGTTCGCGCCGGTCCAAGCGAAGGTCGCGCTCCGCCATGAGGTGGAGCGTGCCCTCGCGCCCTATGGGCCGGAGGATGCCGCGGCCGAGCTGACGGATATCGTCACGGCACTCGTGGCGGACGTCACCACGCGCCTCGCGACCGAGAGGACCGACCAGGAGCGCGCGGACCGGCGGGAACAACTCCTCCGCAGCATCGACCTCCTGGTCGATGATGGCCTGCTCCGTGGGCTGCCGGTCGCGGTCGTGGGGGCGCCCCACTCGCTCCAGCGCCGTGCGGTGCTCGCGGGGCTGCGGCGACAGATCCACGACACCCTCGCCGAAGAGTTCACCGGCGAGGAGAGCCTCGAATACCTCATGGAGCGAGTCGGCGAGGAGTTCGCCCAGTGGGTGCTGCAGCAAAACCCCCGACTCGATCGGCGGACCGTTCTGAAACAGTTCGCCCCGTGGCTCCTGACCGCCGCGGTGGGCTGGTCTCCGGAGCTCAAGGCCGCGGCCCGCAACGCGGCGCGGGTGCTCAGAGACCGATTCACCCCGTACAAGCCAGTCGTGAGTGGCCTCGCCCGTTCGACCTTCCACCGCTTGGAGCAGTGGGTCATCGAAGAAGCAAAGCTAGCCCAGGCGCGCAAAGAGCAGAAAGCACAGGATGCGCACACGAAGGTGGACCCGCAGAAGGAGAAGGCGTCATGAGTGTCGTACCGGAAGACGTCTTGAATGAAAAGGAGGCGGCCGCGCTCTTGCGGATCAGCGTCAAGGGATTGCAAGGATGGCGGTCCAGAGGAGGCGGCCCGAAATTTCTCAAATTGGGGCGGTGCGTGAGATACCGGCGCGGAGACCTCCAGGACTTTGTGCTCCAGGCCCTACGAACCTCGACTTCCGACCCCGGCCCAGGCGGGTCGCCCAGTGGCCTCCCCACTCCGTCTCGCCGCCACGTGCGCCCGTAAGCGCAGTCTTTCGCCGGCGTCTACACGGCGACGACACGGTGCCCCGCGCATTCGGATCCGACGCGGACCATCAGAATAAACTCAACGACTTGGCAGAGGGGAAACGAATCCGGTCTGCTGATCCCCCATCAGCGGGCGCCGGGACATTGGCTCGGGCGTGGGGAGCGAGGACCGTGACGACCCCGCTCGGCCACGGGCTCATCGGACCGGAAGCATCGCGCGCGGGCAAGGTCCAGGGAGTGCAGGGCCCCCTGTCCACGAGACCCGGTGGACCGGCTGGGGGATGATGCGGGGCGGACCCCTGCGCGCACGCGGCGGGTGGACAGAGTCCGCCTCCTGGTCGAGCGCGGCGGTGCATCCATTTTGATTCCCTCAGAATCCCATTCGATTCACGTCGGAGTGGCGTGCCGAGGTACGCGGCGCGGCCGCTCCACAAATACATCAACCAATTCACGGAGTCCCCGGCACGCGCCTCGAATCGGATCGCCTGGCACGGTGATTGCGGAAGCTCAGGGCCAGCACCGAAAAGGATCAACGGAACCCACCTGACGGAGGGGCCTGATGGATCAGACTGCGGCACGGCGCGCCATCGGCGCGCGGGGGGGGGAGTGGTGTGGGGGCGCTGGCGGCCAGGCGTGCCCGCTCGAGCAGAGACCGGCGACCCGCATCCGACTGGCAGGGGACAGGAACGGACCCGTGAACCCCGCACCCACCCAGGACTCGACGATGCACGGCGCGACGCCGTCACCGGGAGCGCCCGGACACCAGCACAACGTGGCTCCGGTACAGGGCCTCCGAGCATCTCCCCTCGTGAGGGACGCAGCGCCACGCTCGTCAAGCGCATTCGCGCAGACCTCGCCTATTGCTGCTTCGAACCGCACTCCGCAAGAGGCGCAAACAGCCCGGCCTCGTCGCGCATGGCCGATCGGGTTAATCTGGTTCATCTGGTTCAACCACCTACACACGACACCCCCCACAGCACGGTCGACGGATGCTGACGGACTGTTCCAGGGCCCTGCCGAGGGGAACGGATGTCCCAGAGTCAGCCGCCAATGCGATGGCTAGCCGTCGTGGCGCTGGAGGGAGCATGACCCCAGATATGGTGTCCAGTCCGACTCCTCGAAAAAGATGTTGTAAAAACTATCAAATAGGTCTAGCTAGGGGTCATCCGTTACTGGCACATCGCTGGTTGCATGGGCGGTGTAGCAGGTCTCTCTCACGGGACTTTCGAAGGAGTCGGCCATGAGTGGCCCCTCAGGCTTCCACGAAGTGCGGTCTTCGCCCTCCCGATCACCAGCGAATCGGTTCCTGTACGAGCAACGGCATCAAGTCGGAACAGGGTCCTGGCATCGATATCGTGCGATCCCGGTTCTCGGTGTCCTCTTGCTCTGGCTCCTCGGCCTGTTGTCGTCGAGTCAGGCCCAAGGCTCGCCGCCCCCAACACCCATTACCTCCTCTGGCTTGCACACGCAGGTCACCCTCTCTGCCACTCCCCCGACCGGAATGGTGCAGTACGACATCACGGGTGGAACCAGACCAGGAGGCGGAACGAATCTGTTCCACAGCTTCGGGGACTTCAATGTTCCCAACAACAACATTGCGAACTTTCTCAACGATTCCGGTCTTGCCACCTCCAACATCCTTGGGCGCGTCACTGGGGGAAACATCTCGAACATCTTCGGCGCCATTCAAACCACCGGCTTCGGAAACGCCAACCTCTTTCTGATGAATGCAGCCGGGTTTTTGTTTGGGCCGACTGCAACGGTCAATGTCGGGGGGATGATGACCTTCACCAGTGCGGACTATCTGCGACTTGCCAACGCCGTACTGTTCAATGCCATCCCGAATGCAACCGCAGATGCGCTCTTGAGCGCGGCGCCTGTCACGGCGTTCGGGTTTTTGGGTTCGAATCCTGGCGCCATCACAGTTCAGGGAAGCCAATTCTCTGTGGCTGATGGAATGGGCATCTCGCTGATTGGCGGCAATATCGCGATTCAGAACGGGACGCTGGAGAGCGGAACGGTTCAACCCGCTCGCCTTTCTGCGCCAAACGGGCAGATCAACCTAGCGACCGCAAAGTCTCCTGGGGAATTTCTCCAAGATCTCACCACCGCGCCCAACATCAATGGGGCATCATTCACGTCATCTGGATCTATGCATTTCACACCGGGCTCAATAGTGGATGTTAGCCAGACCGGGAACGGCAAGGTCTCAATCCGTGGTGGGCAATTCGTTCTAGAAATTCAGAACGCGTTCCTTAGCACTGCGGACACCGCAGCCCCCGCCGTCGTCATACCGGGCCAAGACACCATTATCCTCAGCGGGGGAAGTTCGATCGCTAGCGTGACGACCTCAGCCGACCCCGGTTCTGACGTGCAGATCAATGCAACGCAGGTTGAGTTGAATCTTGGGACGATCACTGCCAGCACCGGTGGTCCTGGCGACGCTGGCACCATCCATATTAATGCTACTGACCGGATCGCCCTCACGAACCATGCCATCATCGCAAGTGCATCTGAAAATCTTTTCTCGAACGCGCAGGGCAATGGCGGCACGATCACGCTTCATGCGCCCCACATCGCCCTCAGCGAAGACGCCCTCATCAGTTCGTCGACGACAGGGCCGGGGAATGCTGGCGATGTCGTGCTGGAAACGCAGAGCCTCATCATGTCGGGGGTTGGGACACAAGGTGGACGGGTCATTACGAACACGCAGGGGCCAGGCCAGGGCGGCAACATCACGGTGCAAGGATTGGAGGGGCCGCAGAGCGCCGCAGAGGTCGTTCAACTTACACACGGCAGCGGACTCCTCGCCCAAACCATCGGCGGTCTGACCGGCGCAGAAGGGAACGCCGGCAGTATCCATGTCCAGGCCGCTTCACTTGTACTCGACGGTTCCAGCCAACTCAGCACTGCGGCGCAAGATAGCGCTGGCGGGGCCGGCACTGTCATCGTCGATGCGACGGATTCCGTTCATCTCAGCGGTCACAGCAGCATCACCAGCAATAGCGCCGGCGCATCGTTTGGTCCGGCCGGGGACATTACGATTACCTCGCCGACAATCTGGTTAAAAGGCGCCAGCTTCATTTCGACGAGTACCGAATTTGTGGGGACTGCCGGGAACATCACATTGCACACTCAGGCATTGAGTCTCACCGAAGATAGCAAGCTGACTAGCAATAGCGGGCCTCAGCTGGTCCCGGAGTTCCTAAGTGGCTCGGCAGGCAGCGTGACAATCCAGGGCCAAGGGAGCCCCGCGCAATCCGTCCTGATCGACGGTGCCGGCAGCGGAATATTCACCGACACCCAGGGTACCGGCGCTGGCGGGAATATTTTTGTCAACGCCAATTCCATCACACTCCAGAACGGCGGGAGACTCTCGGCCGAGACCTCCGGTACTGCGGCCACCGCCATCGGGGGCACGATCACAGTAGACGCGACGAATACCATCACCATGAGTAGTGCCTTAATCACGGCCAGGAGTGCGGGAATGGCGGATGCCGGCAGCATCAACATTACATCGCCCAACGGCTTCACGATGCAAAGCAGTACTATCACGACACAAGCTGGACAGGGGGCAGGCGGCGGCAACATCAAAGTGACCACCTCTCCTGCAGCGACGGTATTGCTCCAAGACAGCACAATCAGCGCCTCGGTAGCAGACGGGCATGGAGGCGGCGGGAATATTTCGATCGATCCGCAATTCGTGATCCTGCAGAACAGCCAGATCCTAGCCCAGGCGGCGCAGGGTCAGGGCGGCGCGATCACGATCACAGCAGGCCTCTTCCTGCCGGATGCCAACAGTATCGTCAGTGCGGATTCCGGCTCCGGTGTGAACGGCACCGTGACGATTCAATCGCCGAACGCTCCAATCAGCGGCCAGATTCAGCCGCTGGGGAAAACACCGTTGATCGCGACGTCGCTGCTTAACCAACATTGCGCGGCCCTGGCCGACGGTGCGTTCAGTAGCTTCACCGTGGCTGGACGGGACAGCCTGCCAACTGAACCGGGCGGTTGGCTCGCCAGTCCGCTGGCCCTCGGTTCGGCCGGATTCAGTGGCGGCGCCGTGGCAAAGTCAGGTGCACAGCCACGCGTCATGGATCCCGCACAGGAGACCACAGTCCTGTCGTTACGGCAGATCGCGCCAGCCGGGTTCCTGACCCAGGCCTTTGCAACAGACTCATCAACCGGTTGTTCATAATGAACGACCCTAATCATCAAGGAGGTTTCTATGCCACCTATCGTCTACACTCCGGCTCCGGCCACCACTTTTCCCCGCACAGGAGGGACCATTTATTGGTACAACGCTCATGGAACGCACTTGGCTAAACCTGCCACGCAATGGCGACTTTTGGTTGGGAGTACGCAATATGGTTCGAACTATCATGCAGGGCTAGCATTGAGTGCAACCACACTTCAAGACACGACAGTTTTTAACGGCACACGGCCCGCGCTCGGGGCGACCTGCTATGCCGTCCCTGAATATACTTTAGCAGATGGAACGATTTGTTACGGGACGGTCACCACTTTTTCGGCTGCATAGATACCTTAACTATCGCGGCTGAATTGCTACAAAAAGGAGAGACACCATGCCAGCAGTGGCCACGACTCCAACCGTTCTTGCTCCAACGATGGGACAAAAAGTGAGTTTCATCGATCCCCTCTCCATTAAGTGGGACTGGAATCCTAATAATATAAAGGTGACGACATTTCATCTTTGCATAGGAACCAAGGAAGGCACCTGGGACATCTTGAATGGAGACGTAGGACTCGTTGGTTCCTTCTCGCTTATTCTTCCTCCTCTCCCAGACAGTATTAAACACATTCACATTCAGCTACTGTACAAGAAGTTGGTCATCGAAGACAAAAACCAAAAGGAACTAGAGGAAGAGGCATTCGTCGCAGGTCGCATTACAGTAGAAAGAGCCTAATGCACAGATACACCGCAAATCAGATTTCTGGCGCCTCTGCGGCCGTCTTGGCCTTGTCACAATTCGGCCAGAACGCGACCATCGCCATTCAGTCGGCGAATTCCCCGGCCAGCGGCAGATTCCGCCGTTGGGGAAATCGCCACTGCTGGCGATGTCGCTGCTTAACCAACATTGTGCATCGCTGGCTGGCGGTGCGTTCAGCAGCTTCACCGTGACAGGACGGGACAGCCTGCCAACTGAACCGGGCGGTTGGCTTACGAGTCCGCTCGCTCTCGCTATGTTTAGCGAAGGCATGGGGTCAGGGCTGAAGGCCGAAGGGGGGAGGCCCATGGCGCCAGGCGAGGGGCGCGAGGGTGACACACAGATTTTGTCGTTGCGACAGATCGCGCCGGCCGGGTTCCTGATCCAGGCCTTTGCCGCGGACTCGTCGGCAGGCTGTCAATCATGACCTATCGCGCTGGGGAACCGGCGCCTGCCCGCTCCCCTCGGTTCGTGAGACCACTCTTTCCCGGTATCGGTCTCGCCATGGTCATGGTGGGAGCACCTATGTCAGCCTTCGCACAGACGACGATCCACCCGACGGGTCGCTCCGGCAAACCGCCGGGCCCCCTCAAGGAAGAATTTCAGCGGCCCATGCGGCCTCCGAGTCCCGTGCTTCCCGTCGTCCCGCTCCCACCGGAGACCGGGGTGGTGCCACATCCAGGCACGGTGCGGGTGTTCGTCCAATCCCGCCCGCTCCACCCCGATAATCACCCAGCTTTTTTCTTTCATCATCCATCCTCCGCTGGCCCGTTTGCGGTGAGTGACTTAGGTCCGCTATCGCATGGTCGTATCGATGGTAGGGTCTCCCAAGGAGGCTTGAAAGGAATACAAAACTAGGATAGTCTCCCCCCGCAATGTGATGCGGGAAGAGCTTCACGCACTTGACTATGTAGTCGCGGATCGGGATCGCTTCCCGGTGGCCTTCAGTCAGAGAATGGTCACGCGCAATGCGCGCATCAGCATTTTCAGCAAGAGTGATCTGTAAAAATAGGGCGTTCCCCTTCCGCGCCGTGCCCCTTACGCCGCCACTTGCGGCCAACGAACAAGCATACATGTAGCCGAAAGGAGAATGCGATGGCTTCGAATTCTTCCAGACTGATGACGGGGAGCCGCGGCCCTGGACATGGAAACCTGCGCGGCGTTGACGCCGCGCAGTCCCCGCAATTCGAGGGGAGCTTCGGAAGGATGTTCCGCGCCTTGCCGGCCGCCAGCTTCAAAGAGGAAGATCTTCAGAGTTTGGCTCTCGGGATCGGCAGCGGAAAGGACAAAATCGAAGGCATGACCGCTGACCCGGAAGTCGACCAAATCAACGGTCACGATCGGCGGGATGACAAGGGGTTTCTCGTTCCCGCGGCCACGCACGAGGATAAAGTCGACGATGAAGAGAATTTTGGGATTCCCGCCGGCTACACGTACCTGGGCCAGTTCATTGACCACGACATCACCTTCGATCCAGCCAGCAGCCTGCAGCGCCAGAACGATCCCGATGCCTTAGTCGATTTTCGCACCCCGGCGCTCGACCTCGATAACCTCTATGGCCGGG
>PLBR01000245.1:0-485 GCA_003135435.1 Nitrospira sp.
GCGATGAGTTGCTTGGCGTCCGGCCGAGGCGGATCATACAATGTCACCAATCCGACCATTGCGGGGGCGCCCGTCTCGGGGCCACGCGCCACCGCCAGTGTCCGATATCCCTTCAGTGCCGCTTCGCCGACCCGCGCCTCCAACGCCTCGATCGCCGAAGGCGGGAGACCGCAGGCCTGCGCAACGGCTCGCACGGCGCCTTTCAGCACACGCAGTCGCTGCCCGTTCTGTTCGACCACGGCTTCCGTCCGCCGATTTGTCGCATCAAACGGCGCGAAGGAGACGGGCGTGACGGCAGGCACACCATCGAAGATGTGCCGCTCGTTCGCTGCGGCAAGGAACGCCAGGTCAATCGGATCCTCGTTGGCTTCTTGAGACGCCAGTGCGCCGGCGAACAGCACATCGGACTCCGTCGCCTGCTCCAGCGGAATCACGCCGGTGACGGACAGTTGGTTCATCGTGATCGTGCCCGTCTTGTCCACGCA
>PLBR01000245.1:506-18823 GCA_003135435.1 Nitrospira sp.
GCGCTCATCAACAGGACGAGCATGAGCGGGACCATTTCGATGAGCGGCGAGGCGCGGAGTAGTGACATGACGATCACCAGGCCCAGCAGCGCCCCGACGATGACAAAGAGCCAGCGGACCACCTTGGCCACCACGGCTTCAATGTGGAGTTTTGGTCGTGCTTGTTGCACCAGCTCCGTGGTACGGCCAAAGTAGGTCTGCGCCCCGGTGAGCATGACCATGCAGTTGCCTTCGCCCCGACGAACGACAGATCCCGACGAGAGCACTCCGCCGGGGGCCTTGTCGGCATCCTTTGACTCGCCGGTGAGGGCCGACTGGTCCACAGTCAACCCTCCGGTTAGGAGCTTCACGTCCGCCGGGATGATGTCCCCCGGGCGCACGCGGACGATGTCGCCGGGGACCAAATCCCGGGCGGGAATGAGCTGCCAACTTTCCTCGAGCCGAACGCGCGCACTGACCTGCAATCGTCGCCGCAAGGTTTCGACGACGCCGGCGGCGCGACGCTCCTGCATGAAGCCCAACACGGCATTGACGACCAGCAGCGCGCTCACCACCGCGAGGTCCGAGTATTTACCTAGGACAGCCGACAGAACCATGATCAGTTCGAGCATCCATGCCGACACGCCCCAGAATTTCCCGAGGAATCTCAGGACCGGATGCCCCTGTTGTTCGGGCACTTCGTTGTAGCCGTGCTCCTTTCGACGAGCGGCCACCTCAGCGTGCGTGAGCCCGGTCTCGGGGTTCACCTGGAGCGCCGCGAGCGTATCGGGAACCGACGCGGCCGCGATGTCGGGTTCGTTCTTATTTGACGGCACCGGGTTCGACACATGCACCCCCAGGATTTGGAGCCGCCCAATTATTACATCCGCCGTAGCCTATCTGTGCAACATTGCAAGGTAGGCTCAGCAATCGGTTGTGGGCGAGTCTACTGCAAAATCCTACACGTATTCATCACTCCGTTATCCAGTCCATTCCTTGGTCGTGTATCGAACGACGACGGCTGTATTGGAGGACCCTTGTGTGAGGGAAGGGTGTAGAGAAAAGAGCGAATGGCGTATGCCCGATAGCTGATGGCGTATAGCGTATGGCGGGAGAGAAAAGCCTTTGGCTATGGCAAGAGCGTGAGGCGTATCTCGTGGGATAGAGGACCGGCTAGTTTTTTTCGTTTGTTCGGTTGAACCAGACCAACCAGAAGAACTAAATAAACCAGATGAGCCAGAGCAACGTGGCAAAGCACAAACGGCGAGACACGAACTCAGACGCGGTGGGCGGCTGTGGCAGGGCTAAGCTATCAGCTACAGCAAATCCCCATTCGATCAGGCGATCGTGTCAGGTCTTGGAAGATGCGCCCGTGAGCGCAGGGTATGCCGCCTCAATTGGCTGATGAGGTAGAGCACAATGGCCAGATTCAACAGTAGCACGCCGACCCGAAGCATCGACACCCGTTCAATGACCTCGTAGAGTTCGAACGGGAGCAGCAGGCTCGTCGAGACCACCGTCAGATACGCGGCCCAGGTGAACTCCAGCCACAACCCGATGCCTTCCACCAGCAACATCGCCGAATAGCCCAGACTGACGAGCCCCGCCAGCAGCACACTATGCGGTTGCAGTGCATCCACCTTTAGAACGAGTTCGTGAATGAGGCGAGAGTCGGCATTCAAATGCAGCGCTTCGATCAGAAGCGAGAAAAGCATGGCAATCTCAGCATGTACCAATTTGAGGAGGCCCAACCCGAGGAGGAGTAACAACAGACCTTTCACCACCTTGAACACAGCAATCACGGCCAGGCCGGTATGGTGGGAACGTGTCGTCATCAATTGCAGAGACTATCACAAACGACAAGGACCGGACGCGGCGGGCGACTGGCACCTTTTCAGCGGAGATATGAGCTTATGGCTTATAGCTGATGGCAGGAAACAGGAGCCGATGGGACGAACGAAGAAAATCCTGTCTTCTTCTGCGCCCTGCTATCGGCCATATGCCTAGGCTATAGGCTCTTCATTTTCGGGACGCGGTGGGCGGCTGTTCAGGCAGAACGGTTCTGTACACCTTCTTAGGAGTTCTATCTCCTTTCTGGGAGGCCTTCACTTTTATTACCACTTTGGTCCCTTGCAATTTTGCACTCACCGTTTTCGCAGGTCTTCGCTCGTGCTTCCTGTTTCTCCGCACAAGACTTCTTATCCTCTTGGCTAATTGCCCCTTCGAGGCACTTTTTCAACTCTTCCTGAGCTGCCTTGAGACATTGCAAGCAAAGGTTCTGGGCGTCAGATTGCGCCTTCTTGGCATCCGCTATAGCTTTGGCCGAATTGGCTGCTTCCACTGCATCATCTTTCGCCTTCTTTACTGGATCGAGCGGGGCAACCAGCTCGAATTGTTTTTTCCGAGCCTCATCGCGTGCAGTCTCCGCTTGTATAGCCTCCTTCTCCGCTTCCGCAATCGTTTTTCTTTTCTGCAAGTCCTCAAGACTCTCTTGTGCCTGCGCCGTAGTCACCCCCAAAAACATGACAGCCAGTAAAATCAGATTCGTTCGCCTGAGTGTGCCATTCCGAATGCGTGACATGCGTTCGCCTTCATTCGAGGTGGTCATAGATCCAGCATCGCGGCTTATCGTCCATTTAAACATGACACTCCTCTCTTCAAGATTTCCAAGATGCTTTTCACGATCCACTCAAATTACCAACAGGCCAGTGCACGGTTGGGGTGGCCATCATTTATTCAGTTGACCGGTCCTTCGGACGAATATTCCCCCCAAGATCGAAATTTGGCGACAGGTTAGTCTCGTGAAATGAATGTGTCAATGGGGAACGACCTGGCGACATACCAACGAGGAACGGCGAGAGATGAGACCGGACGCGGTGGGCGGCTGGCGGGACTAAGGCGGCTGTTAAGTCAGAAGTGATTCTCGACACCTTTTTCTTCCCTAGTCGCTTAGTGGGTCCAGATCTTTACGGGAGTGTCTTCGAAGGGATATACATGAATCATCCACCCACCAGCTTGCGGAACGAATCGTCCGCCGGCTTGCTGGCATTCTGACTCAGTGCCAATGGTTCCTTTGAACCCGAGTTGTTTCCGGGTCATGCGGCGTCTACTGCCGTCCGGCTGGAAACAGATATTGACGTGGGCATGCCACTGCGCGACGCTCAACGGAATGCGCTCGTTCAACTGGTCCTCGCTCATGCCTCTCGGCGCAGTGTACATCGCCCCCTCGAGTTCATAACCATCCCCGGCCTTCCTATACAAGAGTGCTGTCGGTTCGGCCGGATCAAAGCGAACCTTCGCCAGGAATCGGCGCTGCTTATTGGCGAAATGATAATGCTTTGGCGTTCGCTCGGGATGAAGTGGAGCATACTCATCGTTCAGAGCCACTCGATAATCCTTATACTTGGCAAGGGCCTGTCGCAGAGTCTGAACGATCTGATCGGCACGCCCGGCATCGTCTGCATTCGCCGTTCGCAACACCGTCCATTTCATGTGGGGCCCGAGATGTTGCTGATGGGGAACCATCATGTCGACAGTCCCCTCCGCATGATCATGATGATCCATGTCTGCGCTCTGAACAGAAGACTCTCCTTGGGCCGACTCACCTGCCTGGGCCGAACGAACGCCATCCATAGGAGAGAGCAGACTTACTGAAAAAGCCAGAACGCAGCTGAGAAAAAACCTACGGCAACGCATTAATGTTAGTATGCCTTGAGCAGCCATGACTGCCATTCATTATATCTTGCGCACTGATTCAAAGTCAGATATCCAGCCCAGACAGGCATTACGAAGCTCGGGCGCGGTGGACGGCTGGCGGGGCTGAAGTTTCAGAGACAATAGCATCCACTGATTTCACGCACGCCGTAAAGCGGGTTTGGTTTCTTGCAACGACTACGCTAAACTGATGCCGTGAAAGTCGGCGATGTACTAGACAAATTGCGAGAAGACGGCTGGTTCCTCGTCGCAACCAAAGGCAGCCACAGACAATTCAAGCACCAGACGAAGCCGGGTCGTGTGACCGTTGCAGGCAAACTCAGCGATGACTTGCCTCCTGGAACGCTGAATAGTATCTTTAAGCAAGCTGGTTGAAAAAAGGGAGCGAACTAACATGCGTTACGCTATTGTGATCGAGAAGGCCCCTTCAAACTACGCGGCGTATGTTCCTGATTTACCGGGCTGCATTGCCACCGGCGCCACCGTGGCAGAAACCGAATCCCTCATCCGTGAGGCCATCGAGTTTCATCTAGAAGGTCTCAAGGAAGATGGCCTTCCTATCCCTCCGCCCAGCAGCCAAGTCGAATACGTCGACGTTCCCGCCTGAGATCGCTATACCTCTTCATCCACGGCTATACACTATCGGCCATAGGCCATCTGCAATTTTCTCTGGTCTGACGCCATACGCTATCTGCTATATGCCATCGGCTCTTCGATTCTCGGACGCGGTGGGCGACTGGCGAGGCTGAGGCGGCAGTTCAAACCGTAATGGTTCCTGACACCATTTTCTTCCCCCTGTATCTCGTCGAACCCTTATCGAGACACCCTAATGGGCACGACACTGCTCGCATAATGATCTTGCATGTCTCTAGCAGTGAGCGGCTGCTTGAACAATGAAGATTCTGCACAGTCACTAGAGGGAGCCATCAAGAGTATGCTCCTAAGATAAGAACTCTTGGTTGCAAAGTTTACATTTTGTGGAAGGGTACCAGTGGCTTTCAACATAGCCTCACTATTCAGCGTTGAAGTAACTACTCCTATCACCCGTCCATTGGAGTCAAGCAGCGGGCTACCGCTGTTACCAGCTTGGATCGGAATGCTGATCTGAAACATGCGAGGATCATTATCTAAGCCGGAAGAATTGCTGATGAGCCCCTGAGCAACACTGGGTGTCGCAGCCAAGAGCCCTGAGAGGGGAAACCCAATCGTAAGCCCGGCATCACCAGACCTGGCTCCGTCAGAATTACCAATCGCCAGACATTTCACTCCCTTGAGTGCCCCCATCGTGGTTGGTACATTCGCAGAGTTGATCCGAAGAAGGGCCAGATCATTCTGTACATCCTTTAAGAGTAGGTCCGCCCCCACTACGGTTCCTCCGATTGACAGTGAGATCTGCTTTGCCTCTCTGACGACGTGATAATTGGTCGCCACCACGTCTTGGGTCACAAAGAACCCCGTGCCTGAGCTATTCTCGGCCTCCGCTATACATTGCGTCTGCGATTCTTTGGGAAAATTACGAACCAACATGGTCCGATGCTGGTTCCCGTACGAATCTGGAAGAGTAAACTCAATGAGATTTTGGGATGACAGGAAATACATGGTGCCTAACTCATTGTGGTTTACGTCGAAGTAAACTCCACTATATGCCTGGGAAGAAGCGGTCTCTTTTAACAGCAGTTTGATTTGCCCTCGCGCCCAAGCGGTGACTCGCGTATCAGTAACGACACCCACGTAGTCGTACTCTCTATAATGTTCTGTACTGTTGCGAATGATTGCCACTTCGTAGTGATTGTTGTCCCATACCCATACGCCCTCAATGGGCGTTAACTCTTTGTGGGAGAGGTATTTGCTTATCACGTCTGACCGATCTTTGATTCCAATAGCAGGACTAGGTTTTTCATAAAGCGTTGCATCACCAAATCCAGGACCTCCGATTACTCGGTTTCCTTGCGTGTCAATACTGCAACCTGTCCACGTGCAGGTTGTCAGGAGAAATAGCAAAGCCACACCAGAAATTTTACTTTTCATTTGCCCTCCATCATCGACGCTCCGACGCAATCACACCATGGCAGGCTCACCTCCGCATCGCCATCCATTCCCGATCCAGTCATTCCACAAGGATCAAGAAACAAGGATAGTTCAGGCTACTTTTTGCTACGTACTGTGTCAACTCAAGAGGACATGGATCGGTCCCAACGTGCGCGCGTCGAACAAAATATAAATGCTCCTTCCAAGCTCGCTCGTTTCTCCCCTCCCCTCTACGGCGAGATAGTTTTTCTTGCGGGTGGCGCTGACCGTGGAGCCAATTGTCTGATAAGGCTCCCACCAAGCTTGCTCGTGTTTCCATATAAAGGGTGGGACGATTGGTCTCCAACTGCGCGCGTCCAACGAGGCCCTTCAGCAGAGGGCGCGCGTTGCGCGAGCAAAGAAGACTAACGGGCCACCCCTCTTCTCCTACACCGGGCGGGTTGCGAAGCCGGCTGGGCTGGTCAGCGACAGGACCCGCTCTTTTGGCGTTCTGGAATTTTTCCCTTCTACTCTGGAATTTCTCCCCAATTCCCCGTCCTCTATAACATAGCCAATCACATTATATTTCTAATCATAACTACCTGCTATTAATTGCAATTTAATTACTCAGCTATCCATCTTCAAGCCCGGTACATTCCCTGCTGATGTCCCCTTATATTAATGGTGACGCACCCCTCCATCCTCTTGATCGAAGACAGCCCCGGCGAGTGCGAACTGTTTCGCCTGGCGCTGAATCAAACCAGCCTTGATGTTGCGCTGTATACCGCGCATGACGCGGAGGCGGCGTTCCATTTTCTGGAGGACCGCGTCCACCACCACCCTCTCCCCGCTTTGATTCTGCTCGATCTACAGCTCCGCGGACAAAACGGCTGCGACTTCTTAAAGCGGCTCCGTGCCGATGCCCGCTTCGCCGCGATCCCCGTCGTCGTCTTCACCACATCCGACGGCCAGACCGACCTGGCGCGCTGCTATGCCAGCGGCGCGAACGGTTATGTGGTGAAACCAGGAACCTTTGACGAACTCGTTCACTGTACGGCGGACATCTGCCGCTATTGGCTCACATGGAATCGATCCCTATTCATGGCTGAAACCCGATGCTGACCCGCGCTTCGCTCAAGAATCCCTACGCCCTCTTTGCGATTTGCATGATCGTGCTCGTGCTGGGCGGGGTGTCCTATCAGAAGATGCGCGTGGACATTTTCCCGGAGATCAAGATTCCGACCATTCTCGTGACGACGTTCTACCGCGGCTTGAGCCCCAGCGAGATGGAAGGGGCGATTACGCTCAAGATGGAGCAGCGTTTCGTCGAAGCGAGCTATGTCGAACATATCGAATCGCAGTCGCTCGCCGGGATGAGCAACATCAAAGTCTTCTTCCAGCCGGAGTACAGCATCGATTCGGCCCAGTCCGAGCTGACCAGCCTGGCCTACAGCATCATCCGCCTCCTTCCGCCGGGCGTCTTTCCCCCGTCCATCTATAAATTCGGCATGGCGAGCTTGCCGGTCGGGCTCCTCTCCGTGAGCAGCGAATCCCTTGGCCCCAAAGAAATTCGCGACCTGGCCTATTTCACCGTGCGCCAGCAGATTGCCACCATTCCCGGCATTTCGTTCGGCCCCCCGCTGGGCGAGAAAGTCCGGCAGATCACCGTGTTCTTCGACCAGCAACGGATGTTCTCGCACACACACGACAGGACCGGTGTCGTATGACCTCGGGAAAACGTGTTCCAACTCACATGATCAGACAGGATGGTGCCGCCCAATGAAGATGCTTGTGTTGATCTTTCGAACTCCTTGCAGGAGGAAATCTTGTCCCTCCTCAAGAACGAAAAGATTCAGGCGTACACGATGATTCCCAAGGTGCATGGCATGGGAGAAACCGGAGCGGCCTTCGGTTCGTTTACGTCCCAGGGGGAAAATTCGCTCGTGCTGTTGGCCTTGTATAACGAGCCGGCGCATCGGATGATCGAGGCGTTTCGGTCGCTTCGATCCCGACTCTCCCAGTACCAGCAGGGCGTAGCGATTCCCATGAAACTGATGGTGATGCCTTGCGAGGAGATCATTTGACGAGGCGCATTGATCCGGCGATATCTCCTCTTGTCGTCCCGGTGGAGGATTCCCCCATCTTATGATTCGCGCTTCGATCAAGAATCCTTACGCCATCGTCGCCATCAGCCTCATCGTGGTGATTCTCGGCGTCGTGTCTTTTCAAAAAATGGAGGTCGATGTCTTCCCGGAGATCAATCTTCCTGTCGTCGCCGTCGCCACATTCTATAAGGGGATGGGGCCGAGTGAGATGGAAGGGGCGATTACCCTCAGGCTCGAACAACTGTTTCTGCAAGCCTCCTACGTCGAACATATCGAATCCCGCTCGTTGCCCGGTGTCAGCCTGATCAAGATCTACTTCCAGCCTTCGTACGATGTGAACGCAGCGGTCGCGGAGATTACCAGTCTCACCTATTCAACGCTCAAGTACCTTCCCCCCGGAGTGTTTCCTCCCATTATCGTCAAGTTCGGCGTGGCGAGTCTTCCCATCGGCGTACTGACGGCCAGCAGCGAGGGGCTCAGTGAAAAGGACGTTCGGGATAAGGCTTATTACAACGTCCGTCCGCAACTCGCCACCGTCCCCGGTATTTTCGTGGCGCCGAGTTTTGGAGGCACGGTCCGCCAGGTCACCGTCTTTCTCGATCGCGAACGCATGCTGGCGCGAGGCATTGCGGCCCAAGAGGTCGTCGCCGCCGTCAACGAGCAGAGCCTCCTGTTGCCGGCCGGCAATGTGAAGATCGGCGACTTCGATTACAACGTCTACACGAACAGTCTGATCCAAGTGGTCGATCGCATGAACGAGATCCCGATCAAGGTGCAACACGGCGTCCCGATTCGTCTCGGCGACGTCGGGAAAGCGGTCGATTCCACGATGATTCAGGGCAATGTCGTCCGGGTGAACAGCAAGCGGGCCGTGTACTTGCCGATTCTCAAGCAGGCCGGCGCCAATACGATCGCGGTGATGGACGGCGTCAAAGAAGGCCTCCCCAAACTCATCGGGTTACCTGCAGATTTCACCGTCAAACTCCTCTTCGATCAATCGCTCTATATCAGGCAAGCCATCCATACGTTGCAGAATGAGGGATTGATCGGTGGGGGATTGGCCTGCCTCATGGTGCTGCTATTCCTGGGAAACCTGCGCGCCACACTCATCATTGCCCTCGCAGTCCCCCTCTCGATTCTTGCCGCCTTCATTCAGCTGAGCCTCGCAGGCCAGTCGGTCAACGTGATGACCTTGGGTGGCTTGGCACTGGTGATCGGCACGCTCCTGGATAACAACATCGTGGTGCTGGAAAACGTATTTCGGCACCTCAGCATGGGGAAGCCGGTTGCGCAGGCGGCCGGCGACGGCACCAACGAGGTGGCGCTCCCCATGCTGGTGGTCACGATCAGTATTTTGATCGTGTATCTCCCGATCATGTTTTTTACCGGGATCATCCGCTTCCTGTTTGTCCCCTTGGCGCTCGCCGTCGCCTTTACGATGTTGGCCTCCTACGTGGCGTCGATGACCGTGGCCCCGGTCACGATTAACGCCCTCATTAAGGCCGGCAGTCATCATGAGACCTGGTTCGACCGGCTCTTCAATTGGTTCGTCGATCGATATACCGAGGTCCTGTCCTGGTGCCTTGGGCATAAGACTGTCGTCGTGATCCTGTCGTTGGTCATGCTGGCCGCATCGGGCCTCTCCGCCGCCTCACTCGCGACGGAGTTTTTCCCGAAGGTCGACGCCGGGCAATTCGTCATGAATCTCTCAGCTCCGGAAGGGACCAGAGTCGAGAAAACCGAGGCAATCGTCGAGCGTATCGAGACGATCGTCAAAGAAGAGACACCCACCGGCGAGTTGGACCAGATTGTCGCCAACATCGGGCTCCCCCAAGGGTGGATGGTCTTGTTTACCCCCGTGAGTGGACCTCATCAGGCCTTTCTACTGGTCAGCCTCATGCCCCAGCACACGATTGGAACCGAGACCCTGATCGATCGGGTCCGTACTCGGATTGCGAGCGAAATGCCGGGCCTGAAAGTGTCGTTCCAATCCGGCGGCATCATCAGCGACGTCCTGAACGCCGGGCTGCCCGCCCCGATCGACCTGAAACTGCTGGGCCAGGATCTCAACGACCTGAAAGACGCCGCGCTGCGCATCCGCAATGCGGTCGCTGCTGTGCCCGGTACTAGCGACGTAGTGATCAGGCAGGGCATAGAATATCCGGAATTGCTCATGTCCGTCGACCGGTCCCGCGCATCGTATTTCGGCCTGACTGAACAGCAGATCGTCAGGGAGGTCGTGACCGGCCTGAGTTCGAATGTCCAGCTCAATCCTGGGTATTGGATCGATCCCAAATCCAACAACGCGTATTTCGTGGTCACGCAGTATGCCGAACAGAGCTTGACCCACTTCGACGATTTCTTGAATACGCCCCTAGTCGGAACCGCCCGCGATTCTTCCGGCACGATGAGCGCGGTCAGCCAATCAGACCGCGGCAGCTCGATGGCGCTGCAGCAAACACCGTTTGCCGAGCGCGCCACCCCTCCCCAGGTCGGCCGTAGCGGAACGGCCCCAGTCCTGTTGCGTGATGTCGCCGAAGTGGAGCGGCGTGCCGGACCAGAGACGGTGGACCACTACAACCTCCAACGCAGCATCGACGTCTTGGTCAGCGTGAAGGGAAACGACCTTGGCCGGGTCGCCAAGCAGGTGGAAGCAGCGGCCGCAGGCGTGACGCTTCCCAAGGACGTGAAAATGAAAACCCAGGGGGAAGCCGATAGCATGAGAGCCGCACTCAAAGGATTCGGGGGAGCCTTGCCACTGGCGATCGTCTTGGTCTATCTGGTGATTGTCGGCTTGTTCCGGTCGTTCGTCGATCCGCTCGTCATCCTGGGGGCCGTGCCGCTGGGATTTATCGGGGTCATCTGGATGCTGCTGCTGACCCACACCTCGGTGAACGTCGAATCCCTCATCGGGAGCTTGATGATGATTGGGATTGTCGTATCGAACAGTGTCTTGCTGGTCGATTTTTCCAACAGACGGCTGCGGGACGGTCTGCCGCTCCAGGAAGCCCTCATCGAGGCTGGACGACTCCGGATCCGCCCGATTCTCATGACCGCGCTGGCCACCGTGCTGGGGCTCGCCCCAATGGCACTCGGTCTGGGAGAAGGGAGTGAGATGAATGCGCCTCTCGCACGGGCCGTTATCGGAGGGCTCCTGGTCGGGACCCCCACCACCTTGCTCGTGATCCCTGTGCTGCTTGCTATCGCCCGGCGCCGGCATGTCGCAGAACCGAGGAGAGGAACGTCCTGATGCGCCACCCTCGATTAGTCATGATCGTGCTGGCTTTAGCAATCCTTCTTGGCGCCTTCGCGTTCGTCATGCTCCGGGAGGAGGCGCCGGCTTCCTCTAAACCAAAGCTCGCCACTCCCTCGCCGGGAGCCACCTCATCCTCCTCTGCCGCCCTGCCGGTACAAACCCTTCCGGTGTAGCGTCGCGATCTGGCCCGCACGCTGACACTCCCAGGGAATGTGTCTCCATGGCTCCAGGCCACTTTGTACGCCAAGGTGCCCGGCTACCTGAAATCGATGAACGCCGATAAAGGCGACGTGGTCAAGAAAGGCCAGTTGCTGGCCGTCCTCGATGCCCCGGAAGTCGAGCAACTGTTCCAGCAAGCCGATGCCGACTATCAGATCAAGCAAGTCACCTTCGAACGGATGCGGAACGTCTGGAGAGAGAACCCCGATGTGATTGCCAAGCAAGACGTCGATTTGGCTGAAGCCGCTGCCAAAGCTACCAAACATTTGCGCGATAGCCGATGGTCGATGCTGGAGTACACCAAGGTCTTCGCTCCGTTCGACGGCACGATCACCGCGCGGTTTGCCGATCCCGGAGCCTTCATCCCGGCCGCGACCGGCTCAGCCACCCAGTCGACCCCGTTTTTCACTGTGATGGATCTCGATACTGTCAGGATCTATGTGAGCGTTCCACAAGAAGCCGCGTTGTGGGCGAACCAAGGCGTCCCCGCTGTCTTGACGGCGAGGGAGTTGCCGGGCCAGGAAATCCGGGGCGCCATTACCAGGACGACCAGCGCCCTCGACCCTTCAACCAGAACCTTGCTTGTGGAGATCGATCTGCCTAATCCGAACCATCGGTTGAGACCCGGCATGTTTGTGACGGCCACGCTCATTCTCGAAGAGCACCCGCAGGCCCTGGCCCTGCTCCCGGCCGCGTTGGTCAGCGACAAAACCGGCACATCGGTGTTTGTGGTTGAGGGCGGCACGGCAAAACGGGTCGCGGTGAAAACCGGGCTGGACGACGGGGCGTGGGTGGAGGTCCTCGAAGGGCTCCAGGAAAACATGGAGGTGGTCGTCGTCGGCAAGACCGGCTTGACCGATGGTCAAGCCGTGCATGCATCGCCGTACAATCTTCCCACCGGCAAACCGGCCAGCCAGAAACTTTAGATGTCCCACAAACAAGGAGGCGTTCGATGCATCGCCAAACTTCGATTGCGATTCGCTTATTGTCCGTGTGTCTCTCCGCAATGTTTCTCTTTACACTCACGAGTCCTGCGCTGGCTCAAATGGAGAAACAATCAGGGAAGCTTTCTCCGAAGGAAAGCCTCGCGCAGGGCCGGTTTCTCGGATTCAAGGAAGCCGTCGAACTGGCGTTGCAGAATCACCCGGCTGTCCAAGAAGGCAATGCCAACTTGAAAGCCTCCGAAGCGAGAACTGGGCAGACGCGCTCGCTCTATTATCCCCAAGTCTATACGAACGCTGATACCACCGCAGGGGCGGGACGCCCCAACCCTCGCTTTCTCGTCGGCGGAGCCTTGCTGCAGCAGAACCAAAGCATCTTTGCCGCGGGAGTGATTGCCAACCAGCGCATTTATGATTTCGGGGTGACGAGCAACCTGGTCGAATCATCACAACTGGCCGAACGCGCGCAGGGACAGGATGTGAATGCGCGGCGCGCCCTCGTGATCCTGAACGTTCAGCGCACCTACTTGAACAGCCTCAAACGGCGCAAGCTCGTGCAGATCGCAGAAGAAACCGTCCGTGAACGAGGGCTGATCGCCGGCCAGATCGAGGCGCTCTACCGCCAGCAACTCAAATCCAAGCTGGATTGGAACCTCGTGCGCGTCGAGCTCGTCAATGCGGAGTCCTTCCTGGTTCGGAGCCGCAACGATCTGAAGTCCAGTTATGCGGACATCAACCGGGCCATGGGCGTGGTGGGGCAAGACGATTACGTGTTGGAAGACATCGCCATTGATGTCAAACCGACCCGTCCGTTGGACTCGCTGATCAGCGACAGCTTGTCCCATCCGGAGCTCCAACGTCTCAAAGAACAAACGGCTTCGGCGGAAGCAAAATTGCGGGCCACGAAGCAACAATATTTCCCGACGATCTCGGCGATCGCGAGCGGGGGAACCTTCGAGCCGTTCGATGCCAGGCAGAATCAGCAGACTGGAGGCTGGTGGACGGCGGGGGCCTTAGTGTCGATGCCGCTCTTCACCGGTTTTCTGATCGAGAACCAAATCCATGAGGCGAGAGCGCAGAAAAACGTATCGGATGCGGCCACCCTGAACGTCGAGCAGGCTCTCACGCAACAGGTGACCAACTCCTATCTGGATACAATCACCTTCGTGCAACAGATCAAGTTGGCAGAGGAACAGGTCAAGACGGCGGAAGAGGCCTTGCAACTGGCGAAGCAGCGCTACAAGCTCGGCCTCGGCACGGTGGTGGAAGTGACGCAGTCGGAGGTCGCCGTCACGGCGGCGCAAACCAGGTTGGCGGAAGCGCAATATGACTATAAGATTGCCGAGGTGACACTCGCCTATTCAGCAGGAGAACGGAGCCAGCTAGAGATCGATTCGACTCTGCACTAGCAGGCCGCGGAAAAAATATGTTGGCGCGCGAGACAGGCGGGACGGGCGAGGGTTCGATGTTCGATGTTTTCGGAACTTCGAACCCCGAACTTCGAACTTCGGATTGCTGGCCGAAGGCTCGTCGTAACAGCGGATCGGCGCTTGCAGCAGAAGCGCTCATGAATAATGCGGGCCAGTAGTGCCGCAAGCCGGGAGTCTGTATAATCCGGCACCGGCATCCCGCTGGACAGACCGCACGACTCAACCTTGTGAACACACTGACGACTCGCCCCTCACGGATACGCTGGCTCATCCTCGCCTTGCTTTTTTTCATCAGCGTCGTAACCTATATCGACCGCGTCAATATTTCAGTGACTGCGCGTCAGATGATGCCGGCCTATGGGATGACCGATCAACAGATGGGCTGGGTCTTCTCGGCCTTCGTCGTCGGCTACGCCCTCTTCCAAATTCCTGGTGGGTGGCTGGCCGATCGCTGGGGAGCCCGAGCGGTGCTCACCGTCGCGCTCCTCTGGTGGTCGATCTGTACGGCGTTGACGGCCATGGTTGCCGCATCCTCGCTCGCGAGCCTCGTCGGAATTATCGGAGCGTTGATGCTCGTGCGGTTCTGCCTGGGGATGGGAGAGGCCGTGGCGCTGCCGGCCTTTAATCGTGCCATCACCAACTGGTTCCCGGCTGACGCGCGAGGCTTCGGCATCGGGATCGCGATCGGAGGTATCGGATTAGGTTCCGCCATGACCCCGCCCATCGCTGCATGGGTGATGGTGAACTGGGGATGGCAGACCGTGTTCTATCTCGCGAGTCTGCTCGGAATCGGGATGGGACTCCTCTGGTGGCTCCTGTCGCGCAACCATCCACATGAACATCCCTGGGTGAATGCAGGTGAACAGGCCCTGCTCACACGCGAGCCGACGGCCACCACCACAACAGTGCCCTGGCGAACATTCAGACGGACCCCCACCATCTGGTGGCTAGTGATCAGCTATAGTTGCCTCGGCTATGTCGCCTACGTCTACCTGTCCTGGTTCTACTTGTATCTCGTGAATGTTCGAGAATTCGATGTGCTCCGAGGCGGAATCTATGCCTCAGCTCCCTTTCTGGCCATGTTGGTTTTTTGTCCTCTGGGCGGCTGGGTGACCGATCGACTCGCGGCCCGCTACGGTCTCACTAGCGGACGGGCTGTGGCCGGCATGACCGGCATGGTCCTGGCTGGGTTCGCGATTGCGCTGGGTAGCGTCGTCGATTCTCCCTTTCTGGCGATCGCCAGTCTGTCCTTCGGCGCGGGCTGGCTCTATTTTGCAGTTGGCGCCTACTGGGCTTCGACGACCGATCTGTCCAAAGCCCATGCAGGCACGTTGTCAGGGCTCATGAACACCGGCGCTAATATCGGCGGCGCGATTTCCCCGACCCTGACGCCGTGGCTGGCCCATCATTGGGGCTGGCCGGTCTCGTTAGGCGTGGCCGCAACCGTGGCCATCGTGGGCGGGCTCATCTGGTTCAAAATTGACCCGGGCAAGGGGTTGAAAGCGTGAAACGTGAAAGGTTAGATGTAAAACGTATGAACCAGGGGAACTCGTCCAAGCCCTTGAGCCCTCTTGAAACGCTTCACGTCTCACGTTTCACCTTTCACGTCCGACGTTGCACGTCTCACGTCTCTTGCCCCCTGGCCTCTCGCCTTGCTACATTCGCGTCATGACCATGCAATTCAAGAAAATCGATCCGCGCGTTACCATTACGACGCCGTTCGGGGAGATCAAGATTCGGTTCTACCCGGACGACGCACCACGTCACGTCGAGAACTTTATTAAGCTCGCCAAGATGGGGTTCTATGATGGAACCACCTTCCATCGCGTCGTTCCCGGATTCATCATTCAGGGCGGCGATCCGCTGAGCAAGAATCCAGACCGTTCCCTGCACGGTTCGGGCAGTCCTGGCTACTGGCTGAATCCGGAAACCAGCGATCGTCCGCACAAACGGGGCGCCATCGCGATGGCCAAGGTGCCACGGGAGAGCAACAGCACGCGGGACCCCAACGATAACGGCTCACAGTTCTATATCTGTGTCGCGGACTGCAGCGGGCTGGACCGAACCTATACCGTCTTTGGCGAGGTCTTTCGGGGAATGGAGGTGGTGGACAAGATCGTCGCCGCCCCGCGCGACGACTGCGACAATCCTCTGAAGCCGATCACGATGACGATGACGGTCAAAGAGTAGAGAGGGAGCAGGCAACCATCCTTCTTGCTCGCAGAGCCCCCACGATAAAGCGGTGGTCGCTCGATGCGCGCAGTGAAGAACAGTTTGCCTGCTCCCTATGAGGAAGGTGAAGAATCGGAAGGACCCGTTAGACCCGCGCCGTGGAGATTAGTCAGTCACCCTTTGTCTGAAGCGAGGAACCAGAAGTCACCACTTCTTCCTTCGCTTTCCTGCATCCTTATCTCCCACTAATTTCGCAGGCGGATCACCTTTGGCATAGAACTGGTCTGGCGGTAATGATTGCGCATAGGACAAAACTTTCTGTTTCTCGTCTTCGATCAGTTTGTTAATTATTTCACGTACGGCTACGGCGAGCTTCTGTAGTCGCAGCATGTCTTGAACGCTCAGAGACGCGATGCGATTAGGGAGAACAGAAATGCTCGATACGTTCTTGGGTCCCCTTTCTGCAGGCGTGAGATAGGCAACGACTTGCGTGAACTCAAAACCGTTGACCGAGTGTGCCACCCACTTATCCCTAAGATTCATGAAAAAGACGTGTGACTCTTGATGATCTTGAGGCAGTTGCTTCATCAATTGAGTGGGAATTCGTTCGCGAGCGCTGGTATGAAATGAACGTTCGTAGCGTACTATAGCTGCTGCGCGGAGTGCTTCGAACAGCACAAATACTTCAACAGACTCTCCAGGTTGTCTAGACTTCTGTCTCTCCTTAATGAGAAGATCACAGATGTTCTCTATCGTCTTTAGGTCAACCTCTATGCTTTCCAAGTCGGCAAGGCGTTGAGCCTCTTTAACTGAGAAATCGACAAATCTCCAGTGAGCCATGTCCTGCTTACTTAGATCAATCTCAACTAGTGTGTCGACTGGCCAGCAAGGCCGCATCCAACTATCGCTTAACAAGGGGTG
The DNA here is from genome assembly GCA_003135435.1 of Nitrospira sp. Lineage (GTDB taxonomy): Bacteria > Nitrospirota > Nitrospiria > Nitrospirales > Nitrospiraceae > Palsa-1315. The sequence continues at coordinate 17,251 of PLBR01000245.1, forward strand.
GCTGGGATGACCCCAACTGCGCGCGTCCAACGAGGGGAGTCCGCGACCGCGCGTTGCGCGAGCAAGGGGATCGTCTCAGCTACCCCGCTCCCTTTTCAGCAGCCTGCCTAGAAGAACGCCATGCTGGCGTATGTTACCGTCGAATTGTACTGATCCGTGATCCCGCGGTCGTAGCGTAACACCTGCCCACTCTCCGCCTCGATCAACCGCAGCAAGGAATAGATGGGTGAGAAGCCGGAGATCCGGCGCTGGTCCTGCTCTTTCCTGATGTAGCTGGCAAACTCTTCCGGCTGTCGCTCCTCCACCGGCTTCAACATTTCCAGGTCGAACTGCATGCAGCGATGGAAGGAGAAGTCCGTCGGAGGTGCCTTGTCTCCGTATCGCATGCCCAGATGCGCCAGCTCTCCCGCTGCGATCACGCAGTAGGCCCTGCCCGATTGCGTGAGTACCTCTCGAAGCCCGGTCAAGAACTGGTCGACCGATTGGCGAACTGTCGGGTCCCCCAGGCTCGCCGCGGAGAAGGCGCTCAAGATCGGGACGATGGTGAATGGCTTTTTGCTCCCCACGACCTCCTGAAGAAACGGGAGCTGAAACTCCACGGCCTGCTCCGCTTGATGGCAGAGATCGTCTTCAAAGAAGGTCGGGAGCTTGGCCTTGAGCTGACTCAGGATCGGTTGGTCGGCAGACACGACCCCAAGAGGCGTCTCGAAATCCTTATCCGTCACGGCAAACACATGGTCCAATCCGGCAGAGGCCGTGCCGATGATGACGAACAGATCCGGCTGCTCCGCATCTTGCAGCTCTTTATAGGCCCACGCATAAATCGGCCCTGCTTGTTTCAGGTCGTAGGTCGGGGCGACGAGGCCTTTGATCTTTTTCCCCGCATGCTCTGATGGTTTGAAGTCTGGTCCTTCTTTCGACGTAAAGAATCCGTCGATCTGTTTTTTCAGTTTCGCGCCGTCTGCTTCGTAGCCCCGCCCGGCAAACGATGCGCGGCGCAGCGGGCTCTGCCGATAGGCCCCCCGCGCCAGTCGGCGAGCGTCCTCAGCACGCTGACCTTCCAAGAACAGCTTCTCATTCAGGTCGGAGACCAGCTGATCCATCTTGCTGGGAACGAGAAATTCACCGAATCGTTTGAGATAGAGGGCTCCGATTTCCGCCAGCGAATGCTCGCCGTCGAAATGCTGAATAATGAAAAAATAGTTGAGCGGCAGGACGAGCTTGTCCTTGCTCAGTCCCGTGGGGTCCCAGAGGACCATATACTGCTCCTCACCTTCTTTAATCGGCGAAAATTGAAGATTGCGAAGAGCGGGGCACTGCTTGGGATCGTTTATGGGGCTTGTGGGAGTAGTCATTACACTCCTTATTGGAGCGCCATTGTAACGAGGGGATTACGCTCGCTGCAACCGCTGATCTGGTTCATTTGGAGAACACTCCTGCAGGATGCTCAAAAAGGCCGTTCAGCAAGGCCGCAGCGAATGAAGGGCCGAGGCGTACCCTCTGGGGTACGTTGAGGGTCTGAACGATGCGAGAACACCGCTGGCGGACGTTTTCAGCATCCTGCTAGGACGCG
>PLBR01000015.1 GCA_003135435.1 Nitrospira sp.
CGAACTGCTGGAGGACCTCAACGGGACATTCCACCGTTTGCGCCAGAATCGCATCGACGAGGAACTGTTCGACGTCATCTCCGGCTTCGAGGCGCTTTCAAAGGGGAAGGCGCCTCGGAGCGCGGAGCGAGTGAGCCGCGTCAAATCATGAAGATGAAAATAAATTCAAAGGATTTCCGTGTGCGGCCCGGAGAAAAGGTCACACTCAGGGAATGGCCGACAATGGTGAAGCCCTTTTGCAAGTCGAAGAAGCGGTATCAAAAACTCCTGGGAGAACACGTTGAGGAGTTGAGCGCGTTGCAACGCCTTCACTACGCATCCAATCGCTATGCGGTGCTGCTGATTTTTCAGGCGATGGACGCCGCCGGCAAGGATGGCGCCATCCGGCACGTCATGTCCGGGGTCAATCCGCAAGGCTGCCAGGTGTTCAGTTTCAAACAGCCGAGCGCCGAGGAACTGGAACATGATTTTCTCTGGCGCACGACCCGCCGGTTTCCCGAACGCGGGTAGATCGGCATCTTCAACCGTTCCTATTACGAGGAAGTGCTGATCGTTCGGGTGCATCCGGAGATTCTTCGCAGCCAGGGGCTTTCGGAAGAATTGCGCGACGAGAAAACCATCTGGAAGGAGCGGTATCGCTCCATCGTGGACCTGGAGAGCCACGCTTATCGTAACGGAACGCGGACCATCAAAGTCTTCCTCCACCTTTCGCAAGAAGAGCAGCGAAAGCGATTCCTCGAGCGCATTGATGAGCCGGACAAGAACTGGAAATTCAGCCTCGCGGACGTTCACGAAAGGAACTACTGGCAGCAGTATAGGAAGGCGTACGAGGCGTGTCTGAATGCGACCAGCACCCATCACGCGCCCTGGTATGTCGTGCCCGCCGATGATAAGGAGAATGCCCGGTTGATGGTGTCCCAAATTATCCTTGATACGCTCAATGGCCTGAAAATGGCCTATCCCAAGACCACCACGAAACGTCGGCAAGAATTGAAAGCTATCCGCATGCTGCTTGCGAAGGAACGTGTGGATGAGGGCCTCTGATGTGACGAGCGCTGCCAAGCTGAACAGCGATCCGTGCGTGACGTACCTCGAAAGGGGAGAAGGTGTGTAACGATGAAACCCAATGACCAACTCGAACCGACGGTCTTCGTCATTTTTGGCGGAGCCGGTGACTTGACCTGGCGAAAACTCGTGCCGGCCTTGTTTGACCTCTCTCAAGACCGCAGTCTGCCCGCTGATTTTTCGGTCATTGCGGTGGATCGCGTGGAATTGAGCGATGAAACGCTGCGTCGGCGGCTCCATGACGGCGTCAAGAAGTTCTCGCGACAAAGAACGATGAAACCCGGCGCATGGGGCGAGTTTGCCAGGCATCTCCACTACCAGCAGGGCGATTTCAAGAAGCTCCACACGTATTCGGCGGTAGGGAAACACTGTGCGAAGCTGGAAAAGCAATGGGGCGCCAAAGTCCACCGCATCTTTTACATGGCCACGCCGCCGAGCATGTTCGGCGAAATCCCAAAATATCTCGGCAAGGCCGGACTGGCGCGTGACCGGGAATGGGCGCGGATTGTGGTCGAGAAGCCGATCGGCTATGACCTGGAATCCGCCCGCGCGCTGAATGCCATCCTCGCCGCCAACTTCGAGGAATCCCAGATCTTCCGCATTGACCATTACTTGGGCAAGGAAACGGTGCAGAACATTCTGGCATTCCGCTTTGCCAATCCACTCTTCGAGCCGCTCTGGAACCGACGGTATGTGGACTCTGTGACCATCACCGCCGCCGAAGAGGTGGGGCTCGAACATCGTGGGGGCTATTACGACCATGCGGGGGCGCTGCGCGACATGGTGCAGAATCACCTGATGCAACTTCTCTGTCTGGTGGCCATGGAACCGATGGTCTCGTTCAATGCCGATGAAATTCGCAACAAGAAGGTGGACGTGCTTCACGCCGTTCGACCGATTCTCCCTGATGCCGTCCATCAAAGCGTGGTGCGTGGGCAGTACAGCCAGGGTTGGATTGGCGGTAAGAAAGTACCTGGCTATCGCGAAGAAGACGGCGTATTGCCTGATTCCCAGACGGAGACATTTGTGGCGTTAAAGCTGTTCCTCGACAATTGGCGCTGGCAGGACGTGCCGTTCTATCTTCGAACCGGAAAGCGGCTCGCCCGGCAGGCCTCGGAAATTGCTATCCAATTCCGCAGTGTGCCGCACCAGTCGTTTCCGCCCGAGGCCACTCTCGATTGGCAGCCGTCCCGTCTGACAATGTCTATCCACCCTGACGAGGGCATTGTGCTGCGCTTTCAGGCCAAACACCCCGGATCGCAGATGCGCCTGCGGTCGGTGGAGATGAAGTTCAATTACCGGGACACGTTCGGCGCCCGGTCACCTGACGCGTATGAAACGTTGCTCTGGGACGTCATGAAGAATGACGCCACGCTATTCATGCGCGCCGACCAGGTGGAAGCGGCCTGGCAGTTGTTGATGCCGGTGCTCGAGGTCTGGGCGGTAGCTCCGCCCAGTGACTTCCCCAACTACGCCGCCGGCACGTGGGGGCCGGAGGACACGCAAGGGCTGCTGGCTCAAGGGCATAGTTGGCCCCTGCCGACCGAACTGGTGACACGGCGTAAGGAGAAGGGAAGGAATTCGTGACTCGACACAATCTAAAGTATCACCCGGCATGAGTATTCTACTCCTTGACCCTAGCGACACACATATGAAGGTGCGAGAAGGAATGCGTTTTCGAATTGTCCTACCGCTGGCCTCAACGTGATCTTCTCTGTCGATGAAACACTAGACCAACGTGAGGCCGACCAGTGTCTGGCCATCGTCCGGACCTGGATCAATGAGCCGCAAACCGAAGGGGAAGCAGCATGACAGCAATCGCACCACTCACCACACGCGTAGCGTGGAAGGCCCTGGCCGCCCATTACTCACAGGTCCGACATCTCCATCTCCGGACACTCTTCGCGGAGGATGCTACCCGCGGGGAGCGTATGGCGGTCGAGGCCGTCGGCATCTATTTCGACTATTCGAAGCACCGCATCACCGATGAGACGCTCACGCTCTTGCTGCAATTAGCGGAGGAGTCCGGCCTACAGGCCCGCATCGATGCCTTGTTTCGCGGGGACAAAATCAATATTACGGAGAAGCGGGCCGTCCTGCACGTGGCCCTGCGCGCACCCAAAGGCCACTCCATCATCGTAGACGGCGAGGACGTTGTGCCTCACGTCCACGCCGTACTGGCGAAAATGGCCAATTTCTCCAACCGGGTGCGTAGTGGGGAATGGAAAGGCCACACCGGCAAACCGATCCGCAACGTCATCAATATCGGCATTGGTGGGTCTGACCTGGGGCCGGTGATGGCGTATGAGGCGTTGCGGCACTACAGCCAACGCGACTTGGTCTTCCGCTTCGTCTCCAACATCGATGGGACCGACTTCGCTGAGGCCACGCGCGACCTCGACGCCGAGGAGACCCTGTTCATCGTCTCGTCGAAGACCTTCACGACTCTGGAGACGATGACCAACGCGCGCACGGCGCGTGATTGGACTCTGACGACGTTGAAACATCCCGCGGCTGTCGCCAAGCATTTCGTCGCGGTCTCGACCAATACCGAGGAGGTCACGAAGTTCGGGATCGACACCGCCAATATGTTCGAGTTTTGGGATTGGGTCGGCGGGCGCTACTCGATGGACTCGGCCATCGGGCTCTCGACGATGATCGCCATCGGCCCCGAACAGTTCCATGCCATGCTCGACGGGTTCCATCAGATGGACGAGCATTTCCGCACGACTCCGTTCGAGCGCAACCTGCCGGTGCTCATGGGACTCCTGACCCTCTGGTACAACAACTTCTTCGATGCGCAGACCATGGCGGTCCTGCCGTATGAGCAGTACTTGAAGCGCTTTCCAGCGTACCTCCAGCAGTTGACCATGGAGAGCAATGGGAAGCACGTTACGCTTGACGGGACAGAGGTCGCCTACCAAACCGGGCCCATCTACTGGGGGGAGCCGGGCACCAACGGTCAGCATTCCTTCTATCAACTGATTCATCAAGGGACGAAACTCATCCCTTGCGACTTGATCGTGTTTGCTCAACCGCTGAACCCTCTTGGTCGCCACCACGACGTGCTCCTGGCCAACGTGTTTGCCCAGGCAGAGGCGCTGGCCTTTGGGAAGACATCGCAGGAGGTTCAAGCCGAGGGCACACCGGCTTGGTTGGCCCCGCACCGGATCTTCGAGGGCAACCGGCCGTCCAGCACACTGCTTCTAGAACGGCTGACCCCAAAGACGCTGGGAGCGCTTATTGCGCTGTACGAACACAGCGTGTTTGTGCAAGGAGCCATCTGGCACATTGACTCGTTTGACCAGTGGGGCGTTGAACTAGGGAAGGTGCTTGCTGAGCGCATCATCCCTGAACTGGAGAGCAAGGCCGAGTCTCCACTCACGCACGATAGTTCCACCAACTCCCTCATCCGTCACTACCGGAAATATAAAGAGCGCTCAACATGACCTTGGATTTCAATATTCTATATCCCTCGTGCTCTTCGACCTTCGTGAGTTCGTTCACACGAAGGTGACCGTCAGGATGGGCGAGTGAAGCAGGACGGCCATGAACGTTCTGAGGCACGCAGCTAGGTGTTCCCGGAGACTGAATGGAAATTCGTGAAATGTGGAAGGCCTGCATCATCGGCAGCCGATTCGAGAAGGGAGTGTGGGAATGTGTGGTCTATGATCCAGACGACTTTGGATATAGATATCATGTGGGCCTCCTCGGGTAGATACAAAAAAATACATAGATGTAACGATACGTTCCCCGCCGCCGCAGAGAAAAAGTGCCTGACGTCCTGACACAACAAAACGGAGCCTGGGTGTCTCAGTGGTAAATGAGACTGAAATAAGAAAGGTAGGAGTAGGAGGGGCGACGAACTCTGCTGCGGGCTCCAGAAAACTCCTACCAGATTGTTTCAGGTAAGAGTTATTAGTTTCGCACCCACGAGAACAGTAGGACGGTTCTTGGCGGAGTCCGGAGTCAAGCGGCTTGGCGGAGGCATTCTTCGGCGGATTCATTGGAAGAGTTGCGGCGGCAGGCGCCGCGCATTGGGGATGCAGTCGCCAGCCGAGTTCTATGCGGAGTGGTTAGTCAAAAACAAGACTCGATCTGTCCAAAATTAAG
>PLBR01000070.1 GCA_003135435.1 Nitrospira sp.
GAAGGCGTCTTGCTGTTGCTCGATGAGTTGCATGAGGTCTCGCCGAAAATCGCTCGTGCCGCGATCGAATCGTTTCCAGATTTGCTACAGCGAGGTCGGCTCGGCGATGCGGTAGCCTGGCTGGATCTGGGGATTGTGCTGGCCGAATCGTCCGGTGCGCTCGGGCTGAAGTTTTTCAAGGAGAGCTCGCTGGTTCTGGGTCTGATCGATCAACCATCGGTTCGATCGTTGGTACTGAAAACCACCCTGGAGCTGGCCGAGCAAGATGCGAATGTCGCGCTGGAATTTCTCCGCGTGTCGCCGGACGTGGTGACGGTCATCTCGCCGAATCAGCTGGAGGCCTGGTTAGAGATCGGGTTCGAACTGACGCAGGTCGATTTTATCGTGGCGCTGGAGTACATCCGCCAAATTCCCGCGGTCGCCCGAGTGTTGCCGATCCAGGACGCCAGAGCCTGGGCGACGTTTGGGCTGAAACTCATTTCCCAGAATAGTTTCGGGAAGACGGACTATTTTGGGACCATCGAATTCCTCCGCACAAGCCCGCTCATCCTCGGCGATCTCGAAGACTCGTCGGTGCGGGCCAAGGTCGTTACGGTTGGGTCGTTGCTGGCTGAACGTGATCCCAGGTCGGGCATTGCCTGGTTATCGGAATCGCCACGTCTCTTGCGTGCCGTGTCGAATGAGGGATGGCGGCTAAAAATATTGCAGTACGGGGCTCTGGTGGCAGAGCGTGATGCGGACACGGCGCTGGGCTATTTGCGGCGCGCGCCTGAATTGGTGAGCGTGATCGGCAAGTCTGCCGAGGCGACGGCTCGCTTCGAAGCCTGGTTCACAGCTGGAATGGAAGTCTTGGCGTACAGTGTCGAAGGAGCCAGAGCCTATTTTGCCATGGAGTCGCAGAAGGCGCTGACCTCGGTGGAAGCGGCCTTAAGCGGTGTGCCGCTTCGGCACGTGGCCCGTACCGTGAAGCTCTTCGTGCAAGGGCTCTGTGGAACGGATCTGACGATTCAGGCGCTCCCCGATTCGCTGAGCTGGGAGACGCCTGCGCGGGCCACGGTAAGCCAGGACGGGCGCATCATCTCGCTGCCGGCGCTCCTCCGTCGCTATCCCACTGCCGAGGAGAATACCCGTTTGTATCTGGTGATGGCGGCGCACGAAGCGGGGCACGTGGAGTTTGGGACGTACCGCCTGACCCTTGAGCCGTTCGCGGACTTGGTCCTGGCCCTGCGCCAGAAGTATGGCCTGGTGAAACAGGCTGCGCCAGACACCTTAGCGGCGTTGTTTCGTCTATATCCTCATCCGGGACTGATCCAAGACTTGTGGGTGCTCGTGGAGGATGCGCGGGTGGAGTTTTTGTTGCAGAGGGAGTACCCGGGACTCAAGCGTGATCTACAGCAATTCGCGCGGGAGGCGATCACGACCCGATCGCTGACGCACGGCCTAACCGCCAAAGAACTCGTCGTCGATCAACTGCTCCAACTGTCGACCGCCGCGTCGCAGCCTGTTGCGATTCACGAAGCCATCAAGGAGGAGATCGCCATCCTCTGGCCGATGTGTCAGGCGATTCTGGCTCCAACGGCGACGGCCGAAGCGGCCGTGCGCCTGGCCCATGCTCTCTATGTGAAGCTCGAAGAACTGTTGGCGCCAAAGGGGGCGATGGTCCAAGCCGATCAGGCCGATGACCCGTCAGAGGAGCTGGGGGTGGGCCCCTCTGCTTCAGAACAGACGGGGGAGCACTATCGCCCCGTCACCAACTGGGTATATCGTGGGGCGATGAATCCTGAGTTCATTCGCCAGAATGAACGGGATGGACGGGCCTCGGACGATCAGAAACAGTCGGAAGACATCGAACGCATGGCGAGCTCCGCAGGTGGAGCACAGGAGTCGTCGGCGCAGGGTCAAAAGAATCAAGGGGGCACGCACACGGAAACAGACGGGGACCGGCTTGCCGGGGGGCGGCAGTTGCCCTCTCATGTGGAACAAATCTTGGCCTTGAAGGTCGAGCAGCCGGCGCCGGTCGATCATGCCGGGCCCGGCGATCGTGCTGTGCGCTATCCGGAATGGGATCAGGGGATCGATGACTATCGCCTCAACTGGTGTCGCGTCGTCGAGCGTGCTGCGGAGGAGGGGAACGGGGATATCGTGGGTGCCACTTTGAGCGCGCACGGGGGTGAGGTCTCGGCACTTCGACGATTCTTCGAAGGTCTGCGGCCCCCGGGGTTACGGCGTGTGCAGGGCCAAGCCGACGGCGATGAGCTCGATGTGGATGCGGCGGTCCGTATGTGCGTTGAGCGGGCGGCGGGAGTAGACCTGTCGGACCGGATCTACGTCAGGCGGGAGAGAAAAGAACGGGATGTTGCGGCCGCGTTTCTTGTCGACGTGAGTGGGTCAACCAGTCGTCAGTTGGACAGCGGCCGCCGCGTGATCGATCTGGAGAAAGAGGGGCTGGTGCTCTTGTGCGAAGCGCTTGAGGCGGTCGGAGACCAATATGCGCTCTACGGCTATTCGGGCCAAGGCCGCGGGCAAGTGGACTTTCTTGTGATCAAGGATTTTGACGATCAGTTGGGCGGGAAGGCTGCGCAGCGTTTGGGCGGACTGGCTCCCATGCAGCAAAACCGTGATGGGGCGGCCATTCGCCATGCCACCACCAAATTGCTGGCGCGCGAGGCGCGGACGCGACTGTTCGTCCTCATCAGCGATGGGCGTCCGCTCGATGACGGTTATAAAGACGAGTACTCGCTGGAAGACACCAAGGCTGCGTTACGAGAGGCGCGCCAGCGGGGGATACATCCGTTTTGTATCACGATCGATCGGGAAGCCGATGGTTATGTCCGGAGAATGTACGGGGACGTGCAGTTCGCGGTCATTGATCATCTCGAAGCCTTGCCGAAGCGGTTGCCGAGGATTTATCAACGGCTCACGACGTAGCGCCGCAAGAGGCGCGAATGATGAATGATGAATGTTCAATGTTGGATTGCGAGATGGGGGCGCGATGGGGAATATTCATTATGGGTCACGTATTCAACATTCATCACTGAACATTGAAAACTGGCAATATGAATAATCCGCTGGTCAAGCCAAATGTGCCGCCCTGGTTACACAAGCTGTTTACGGGACATCAGTATCCCTATGTCCGTCGGCTGGCGAAGTTTGCACAGCCCATCAAGCCGGGGGAGGATCGCCAGGAGCCGACGAAGGACATGATCGAGGCCAAGTTTTGGGAAGTCTATCCCCGTTGTTGGGCCAAGATTCTTCAGGAAGTCAAAGTGGGGATGATCGTGGTATTCCACGACCTCGGCGAATATCCGGCGGGAGGGTATCAGGAATTGGTCGATGATCCGGACGCCTTTCTGGCAAAAATCTATGGCAAGAAGAAGATCAAAGTAAATTTCTACGACGGGGACAATTTCGTTTGCACGATCAATTTTAAAGTCGCGGGCTGGACGGAACATGAACATACGTAAGAGGTGAAAGGTGGGACGGAAGGGAATCTTGCGTTTCACATTTTACGTTTCACGGCTGACGAGGAGTAGTTGAAATGGGGAGACCGAAGATTACGGTGGTGGGCGCGGGGAACGTCGGAGGCACGACAGCGCAGCGACTGGCTGAGAAGGACGAGTACGAGGTGGTGCTCGTCGACATTGTCGAAGGCGTCCCGCAGGGTAAGGCGCTCGATATCACACAGGCCGGGCCAGTCTGCGGCTATAGTACCCGTGTGGTGGGCACCAACGGCTATGATGAAACGGCCAGCTCGTCGGTGGCGGTGATCACTTCCGGAATTCCTCGCAAGCCGGGGATGAGCCGTGACGAATTGTTGGCCACGAACGCAAAGATTGTAAAGTCGGTCGTTTCTGCGCTGGTGTCTCGATCGCCGAACATCATCTTGATTCTCGTTACTAACCCCTTGGATGTCATGGTCCATGTGGCGCGTCGTGTCAGTGGACTGCCGAAATCGAGGGTCTTGGGCATGGCGGGGGTGCTCGACTCCGCCCGCATGCGTTCATTCATCGCCGCCGAATTGAGTGTGTCTGGGCCTGACGTGGCCGCGATGGTGTTGGGGGGGCATGGCGATACGATGGTGCCGCTGTCGCGCTACACGACGGTGAAGGGGAAACCGGTCTCGGAGTTGATGTCGAAGGACCGGTTGGAGGCGATTGTGAAGCGGACACGCGAGGGGGGTGCCGAAATCGTGGGCCTGTTGAAAACGGGCAGCGCGTTCTATGCGCCGTCGGCCTCGGCGGTCGATATGGTCGAGGCGATCATGAAGGACCAGAAGCGGGTGTTGCCCTGTGCCGTGCTCTGCGAGGGCGAGTATGGATTAAAGGATGTCGTCGTTGGTGTGCCGGTCAAGCTGGGCCGAGGCGGGGCGGAACAGGTTGTCGAGTATGAGCTGACGGCAGAGGAGCAAGCGGCATTGGCAACCTCTGCTAGCGCGGTGCGCGAACTTTGCGCAACAGTCGATCGATTAATGGCGTAACGAAATGGTCAGCGGTCAATGGTCAATAGTCACTGACAGGAACAACAGGCCTCATTCCCTCTGTTGACCAATGACAAATGACCTGTGACCGACCTATCCCTTGCTTGACAATCCGACGCCGCTTGCCGTACAGACAGCGACTTAGCAATACACTGAGCAGTACACTGAGCGAGGAGATACTATGAAATTTCTTGAGAGTCCGATGCAGACGATGGGCGTAGGGTTTGCGCTCGCTGTGGTGTTGATCATGGGGTATCTCGGTATGACCGGCATGGCGGTCGGTGATGCCGACTGGTTCGGTTTGCTGTTACGCTGGACCCATTTCTTGGCTGGGATCGTCTGGATCGGGTTGTTGTATTTCTTCAATCTGATCAATGCGGCGTTCTTGAAGAGTCTGGATGGCCCCACCAAGAACATTGTGATTCCCAAGTTGATGCCCGCCGCACTGAATTGGTTCCGTCATGGCGCGACGGTCACGGTGCTTGCGGGGATTGTATTGTACCTCTACCTGTATCAAAGAGGTGGAACCGGCGCGATCGCGCTGGGAATCGGCGGGCTATTGGGCATCATCATGATGGCCAACGTCCACGCGATTATTTGGCCGAACCAAAAGAGGATTATTGCGGCAGTGACGGCAGCAGCCCAGGGGACCCCTGCGCCGGCGGAAATGGCCCAGTGGGGTCGGACCGCGCTCCTCGCTTCGCGGGTCAACTTTATGTTGTCGATTCCCATGCTGTTATTCATGGGAGCCGGCAGCCACCTCAAGTAAGACGGTGTACGACTGCCGGCGGGAAATCCCGTCGGCAAGTCCGTTCATCTCTCATCCATAGAAAAGAGCATATGACGTATAGCCAATAGCGTATGGTCCGGAATAAAGAGGAGTGTCTTTGCTGCCAGCTATACGCCATTAGCCATACGCTCTTATCCCCAACGAGATACGTTTCACCTTTTACGTCTTACCTTTTACGGCTAGATGGCCCATGTGTCCAGTTTCGTATAGGGCAGTGGCCCTAAGTCGTTGAGATTTAGGCCTATTATCGGGTCATTGCCTTGACGAATACCGGCCAGGCGTCCTATAGTACCGCTCCAAACTTTAAGTTGGACGGGTGAGGAAGGGCGCATGACGACCGCGACTGAACCACGAGTTCTCCAAATGCTTGATGGCGTTCCCTGGGATATCGAGGCCTATCGGAAGATCGGGGGCTACGAGGCCTGGAAGAAGTGCGTCAAAGAGCTGAGGGGGAACGATATCGTCAATGAACTGAAGAAAGCCGGACTCCGTGGACGAGGGGGCGCGGGCTTTCCCACCGGCATTAAGTGGGAAAAGGTCCTCAATCATCGGGTGAAGGAACACTATTTCGTCTGCAATGCAGGCGAACATGAGCCGGGCACGTTTAAAGACCGTTACTTGCTCAAGCAGGCGCCACACCAGCTCATTGAAGGTTGCCTCATTGCGGCCTACACGGTGCAAGCGAAGGCGGCATTTATCTATGTGAATCATGAGTATCACGAAGAACGGGACAATCTAAAAAAGGCGTTGGCGCTGGCGAAGGCTCAAGGGTTTTTGGGCAACAATGTTCTGGGGAGTGGCGTGGATCTCGATCTACAAGTCTTTGAAGGCCACGGGAGTTACGTGGCCGGTGAAGAAACCGCGATGCTCGAATCCATGCAAGGGCGTCCGGCGATGCCGCGGCAGAAGCCGCCGTTCTACCCGACGGACTTCGGCCTCTACGGGAAGCCGACGCTGGTCAACAATGTCGAAACCTTGTGCAACATTCCTCGGATCATCTTGAAAGGCGCAGCCTGGTTCACGCAGGTCGGCACAGAAAAGTGTCCGGGCACGATGATGTTCTCCCTGAGCGGTGCCGTGAATCGGCCAGGCGTGTACGAGATGCCGATGGGGATCACGATCCGGGAACTCGTGGACAAGTGCGGCGGGGGGGTGCCAGGCGGGCGCAAGATCAAGGCGGTATTCCCCGGTGGACCGGCGTTCTCGATGGTCACCGCCGATCAGCTCGACCTGACGATGGATTTCGATTCGTTGAAGAAAGCCGGTACGGGGCTTGGGTCGGCCGGCGTGATTGTGGTCGATGATGCGACGTGCATGGTGGCGCAGACGCTCAAGTTCTCCAATTTCTTCAAGGATGAGAGTTGCGGGCAGTGCCCACCCTGTCGAATGGGGACCATCAATCTCGCCGCGCTCATGACCAAGATTGAGCAGGGAGAGGGGACGGAGAAAGATATGGACAGTCTCCTCCAGGTCTGTGGATTTGTGAAGGGGACGGGCTATTGCACGCTGGTGACCGGGGCTGCAGTGTTGGTGCAGAGCAGCATGAAATTGTTCCGCCACGAGTTTGAGGAACATATCCGATTGCAGCGCTGTCCCTATCAGCCGGTGGCGGCTGGCGCCACGGTATAGTGAGAGGGATTCGCGATGCCGCGCGTGACGTTTCTCCATCCTGAGGGCAAGAGCGGAGAAGTTGAGGTCAATACGTCGTTGTTGGAGGCGTCGAAGCTTCTGGGGTTTGTGTTGAATAACGATTGTGGTGGGAACGCCTCCTGCACCACCTGTCGGGTCGAAGTGCAGATCGGGGCCGAGAACCTGTCGGAGATCGACTTCGATGAGCAAGATCTTCTCGATCGGGAAGCCCTTAGTGAGCCGTGGCATCGACTTGGATGCCAGGCCAAAGTGCTCGGAGACGTGGTTGTTCGGGTGCCAGAGGGCAAGTGGGTTGCGCCCACGACGCCGCAGTCGGAGTCGCAGGGCATTGAAATCCGGTAAAGAGATGTTACACTAAATCATTCCAGGCAGGTCTTTGAAGGACGGCCTGGTCACACGAGGAGGAGCACGATGGTTACGATTACGGCGATTGCAGAACAGAAGATCAAGGAATTGATGGTGGAAGAGAAGGATATCGTCGGCCTGCGAGTCTACGTCAAGGGCGGCGGATGTCATGGCTATCAATACGGGATGGCCTTCGAGTCGAAGATGGCCGACGACGACACCGTGATTGAAAAGGGTGACGTCAAGGTCATCATGGATTCGCAGAGCGCTCCACTCCTTCAGGGAGCCGAAGTCGATTACGTGGACAGCCTCCAAGGGTCCGGGTTCTCGATCAAGAATCCACAAGCGAAGACGACCTGCGGCTGCGGCAGCTCCTTCAGCGCCTAAGGAATGTGCGCTGGAGTGGCGCGAGCTGGTCAGTTCGATGAATGACAGGGGAAGCCAGGATTGTCCGAACACGGCGGCCGGTCCTGGCTTCTCTATTTGTGCGCTGGATGTAAGCTGAATTCACGATGGCACAGGCGAGCGTCACGAGGCGATATCGATTCTGCGCGGCGCACCGGCTGCACACGGATCATCTGTCTCCCGAAGAAAACCTGGCTGCCTTTGGAAAGTGCAATAATCCCAATGGGCACGGCCATAACTATGTCGTGTTGGTGACCGTGAAGAGCACGGTTCCGACCACGACCGGTAAAGGCGTGGACCTCGATCGGCTGGATCAGATTGTGGGACAACAAGTAATCACGCGATTCGACCATCACGATCTTAATCAAGATCCTGAGTTCGCCGATCGCACCACGACGGGAGAAAATCTGGTGCTGCTGATCTGGGATCTGTTAGTGAAGTGCCTCCCCACCGGGCAACTGGAAAAGGTCGGGCTAATTGAAACACGCGACAACTACTTCGAGTATGCGGGGTCGATGAGTCAGGCTCCGGTGCTCAGAGAGGGGCGGCATGGCTAAGCAGGGAATCAAGCGGCGGGGTCAGCAGCAGGTCGAAGACGTCAACGGGAGCAGCAGACCGGCGGATCTGGATGTGCTGCAATCCCTGGTCACAGAGATGTTGCTCGCCCTCGGCGAAAAGCCCGGCCGGAACGGGCTCCTCAAGACTCCCGAGCGAGTGGCCAAGGCCCTCGCCTTCATGACTCAGGGGTATCATCGCGACATCGATCATCTCCTGAACGGAGCGCTCTTCCCGATTGAGTACGACGAGATGGTCATCGTAAAAGACATCGATTTCTTCAGCATGTGCGAGCATCACCTGCTGCCCTTCTTCGGCAANNTCTATTTGCCCAATAAGAAGGTGGTGGGGCTCAGCAAGATTCCGCGCATTGTGGACGCGTTTGCAAGACGGCTGCAAGTCCAAGAGCGACTCACCGTGCAGATCGCCGAAACCCTGAAGTCGAAGCTCAATGCGCACGGAGTGGGCGTGGTCGTTGAAGCGCGACATCTCTGCATGATGATGCGGGG
>PLBR01000174.1 GCA_003135435.1 Nitrospira sp.
CGGACAGGAGTCCTGGATCGCATTGCCGTGCCGCCGGCTCCCCTCGATATCTTGGCGCAGCAGATGGTGGCTGCAGCGGCGACGCAGACCTGGCAGGACGACGACTTGTTCGATCTCTGCCGACGGGCCGATCCCTATCGGGCCTTGGCGCGTTCGGAGTTCGATCAGGTGCTGAGGATGTTGGCGGATGGGATTGCGACCAACCGCGGGCGGGGGTTGGCCTATCTGTTCCACGATCGGATCAATCGTCGTATTAAAGGCCGAAGAGGGGCGCGACTGGCGGCGATCACATGCGGCGGGGCCATCCCGGACACAGCGAACTATGCCGTGGTCGCGGAGCCTGAGGGTACGGTCGTGGGATCGGTCGATGAAGACTTTGCGGTGGAGAGNNGACATCATGTTGCTGGGCAACACCTCTTGGCGCATCAAGGGCATAGAGATGGGCAAGGTGCGAGTGGAAGACGCCCACGGAGCGCCGCCCAACATTCCCTTCTGGCGCGGCGAAGCGCCGTCGAGGACAGCAGAATTGTCGGCTGAGGTGGCCGCGCTCCGGCAGGAAATTGCGGCGAAAGTTTCTTCTTCAGAGGTCGGCCCATCCTCAGCACTCAGTCCTCAGCACTCAGCACTTCAATGGCTGCGGCAAGAGTGCGGTCTCGATCAGCGCGGAGCACAGCAGGCTATCGAGTATGTGCTGGCAGGCAAGGCTGTGCTTGGAACCGTGCCGACACAACAGACCATCGTCGCGGAACGCTTCTTCGATGAAAGCGGTGGGATGCAGCTCGTGTTGCACGCGCCATTCGGGGGCCGGATCAACCGGGCCTGGGGCCTCGCATTGCGGAAGCGGTTCTGCGTGACTTTCGATTTCGAACTGCAAGCTGCGGCGACTGACAACGGCATCGTGATCTCGCTCGGCGAGAAGCACAGTTTTCCACTCGAGGCGGTGTTTGGGTTCCTGCACAGCCAGTCGCTTCGCGAGGTCTTGCTCCCTGCCGTGCTCCAAGCGCCGATGTTTATGACGCGCTGGCGCTGGAATGTCAGTCGCGCATTGGTCTTGCCGCGCTTCTCCCATGGCAAAAAGGTTCCCCCGCAGATTCAACGGATGAAGGCGGAGGATCTTCTTGGCGCCGTCTTCCCTGATGCGATGGCCTGTCAGGACAATATTGTCGGGGAGCGGACTCGCCAGATTCCAGATCATCCGCTCGTGAACGAGACCTTGCGGGACTGTTTCACTGAGGCGATGGATCTCGACGGGTTGACCACGCTCCTCAGGCAGATTGAAGCCGGTGACATTCGCTGTGTGGCGGTCGATACGCCGATGCCGTCTCCGTTCTCGCACGAGATCTTAAATGCCAACCCTTATGCGTTTCTCGACGATGCGCCGTTGGAAGAGCGGCGGGCCCGGGCGGTGGAAATGCGGCGCACGCTTCCGGCTCAGCTGGCCGGCGAAGTCGGGGCGTTGGACCCAGCAGCGATTGAGGAGGTACAACGGGAGTCCTGGCCTGTCGTGCGCGATCCGGATGAATTGCACGATGCCCTACTCACGTTGCTCTGGCTGCCGGTCGAGGAGGTACAGGACTGGGCGGTTCACTTGCCGCGCTTAATCGAGGAGGGGCGCGCGGTTGAACTCAACGTGAAGGGTGAAGCGCAAGAAGTAAGAGGATGGGTGGCGACGGAGCATCGAGCCCAAATGGAATCAATGTTTGCGTCGGGCGGTGAAGGCGCCACCGATGCCACGGTGCTTGGCTGGATGGAAAGCATTGGTCCAACGACGACGATGGAACTCGCGACACGATTGCATTTTCCGGCTCAATCGATTGATCAGTCGTTCATTCGCCTCGAAGCATCCGGGCAAGTCCTCCGCGGACGATTTCGACCTAACTCAGCACTCAGAACTCAGCACTCAGAACTGGCGGGCGCCGGAGCGCCCGAGTGGTGTCACCGCCGGCTGCTGGCGCGCATTCATCGTCTGACCATCGGCAGACTGCGAAAAGAAATTGAACCAGTGACCGCGGCCGAGTTCATGCGATTTTTGTTTCAATGGCAACATGTCTCCCCTGGGTCGCGTCTCCATGGCGAGGCCGGTCTCTTGGACATCATTGCGCAGTTGGCCGGCTTCGAAGCCGCAGCCTCGGCCTGGGAGCCGCATTTGCTCCGGGCACGGCTGGCGAAGTTTGAGCCGGAGCTTTTGGACCGGCTCTGTTTGAGCGGGGCAGTCAGCTGGGGCAGGCTGTCTCCTCATCCACGGCTTGCGCACGTTGGCGATCTTGAACGACGTCGGATCATCCCGACGAGCATGGCGCCAATTAGTCTCTTCCCACGTGAGGAGAGCGAGTGGTTAATGGATGTCTTCCACGATGACGTCCCATCGGCTGGGCCTGACCCGTTTGCCCAGTTGAGTTCCGTGGCGCAAGACCTGCGTCGTACCATGCACGAGAGAGGTGCGAGCTTCTTTGCCGACCTTGTGCGGATGACCAACCATCTGCCCACGGAAGTAGAAGAAGGACTCTGGGAACTCGTGGCCGCCGGTCTGGTTACGGCTGATGGCTTCGACAATCTCCGTGCCCTCATGGACCCGCGTCGCCGCCGTGCGGAAGGACGAGAGCGATCTCGCCGGCCTCGACACTCATCCGGTCGTTGGTCGCTGCTCCGACAGGCCATCAGCCATCAGTCATCGGCTATCAGCTCTGTAGAGAGGGTCGCGCGCCAGTTGTTGCGTCGATACGGCGTGGTGTTCCGTGACTTGTTGGGGCGGGAAGCGCTGGCGTTGTCCTGGCGCGATCTGCTGGTGCAGTACCGTCGGATGGAGCTGCAGGGCGAGATCCGTGGAGGAAGGTTTGTGGGCGGCTTTACAGGGGAGCAATTCGCGTTGCCGGAAGCTGTCGAATCGTTACGGGCGGTGAGAAAACGGAACGAGTCGGGTGCTGTCTCTCACGACATCAAACTGTCTGCCAGCGATCCGTTGAATCTCGCAGGAGTCATCTTGCCGGGTCCGCGCGTGCCCGCGGTGCCGTCGAACTTCATGGTGTTTCGTGACGGGACGGTGGTACGAGCCGTTCTGGGGCGGGAGGCTGCGGACAGACCGAACGAGCAGACTGAGTGGAGTGGACGAGCCAATCAGGTCAGGCAGGAATAGCGAGCAAGGGGCAGCGCGCACCACGGACCACCCGTTCGGTGGTGCTTCCGCGAAGCAGGTCGAACAGGCTGGTATGTCCTTCCGTCGTCATCACGATCAAGTCCACATCGAAATCCGCTCCCGCGGCCAAGATCCACTCGACCGGATCGCCCTTGGCGACGAGCGTGTCCCACGACCAGCCGGGGTGCTCGGGCTTGGTGAATTTCGGGGGATCGGCTTCCGTCCCAAGATGCACCAGCTCGAATAAGACCTTCTTGCTGCCCAGCGTGCTCGCCAGGTCTGCGGCAAGATCAATGGCCGGTTGCGGGTGCGGCTTATGGGCGATCGGGATCAACACCCGAGTCAGGTTCGTGCTGCCTGTTTCCGCTGAGACAAACCCATCGACGCCGGCCGGGACAAAGAGCGTTCTGGCGTGGCTACTGCGAGCCAAAGGCTCGGCAACTGCCTGGTGCGTGAGGCGAGCGAAGCCTTCGCGCTGATGCGTGGACAGCACTAACAGCTCTGTGGGGTATGCCGTCAGCTGGCGGAGGATTGCGCCCGTGGTATCGTCTGCGACAGCGCGAACGCGTTTGATCTGGATACCCAACTTCCCGACATCTTCCTTCGAGCTGCCTTCCGGCAAGATGCCCCAGCGAGCGAGAAGTGGTCGGATGCGAGGGGAATCCTCGAAGTATTCACTCCCGATCGTGGGGTCGACGTGCATCATCGTCAGCTCTCCCTGCACGAGGACGGTGAGCTGCACGGCATGGGCGAGCGCCGCCGAGTCCGCGGCGGAGAAATCGGTAGGATGAAAAATTCGGCGAAATGGGAGCATCGGTGTGTCGGTAGCTTTTTGATTGCTAGCGAGCCAGCATCCGCAAATGTTGGAGCCGGGCTTCGTGATCGGACGTCATGAGCGTCTCGAACTCCCCTTGTGCCTTCGCATGAAAGCCCGCTTGCTGGTCGTTCGACAGTCCCAGGAGGGTACCGAGCGATGACACATATTCCCCCTGTCCTCGCGCCAGGTCCTGTTCCACATTCGTCTGGTTCAAGGCCATGAAGGCGGTGAGCTTATGTTCGGGATGCAAGAGGCCGTCTTCGGTGAACCAGGTGCGACCGGACGTCGTGCCTGTGACGTTGGAGGTAGTATCCGTGGTCTCATTGATCGTGCCCTTGAGCGTGCAGCCTGACGCGAACATCAGGAGCGCGGTTATGCATATGAGGGCTGAGAGCTGAGTGAGGATCTGTCGCATGGTCGTCCTCCTTGCTATCCAGTGGGGTGACATCACACATCCTGTTGGTGGATTATATCAGGCATGCGCCAATTCCACTATCCCACTGAGCAGTATGGTACCGCGCGTCGTCTGTTGAGATGGGTGAGACGGGATGGGAAGGACACCCACGTTGGTCCTGTGCTCCCGGAACGCGCGCCCTGAGAAGGGCCTCGTTCGACGGCCGCACGTAGACCAACATGGGTGTCCTTTCCAAGGGGAAAAAAGCAAGCGAGCTTGGAGGGATCAATTAGATGCCTGATGGTCCCTCGATGCGCGCAGTGAAGGACAATCTGGCTTCTCCCCTATAGACGTGTGCGGGATTGAAGGGGGAGACTAGGTGGGTGCTGGTCTCCTATGCTCGCGCAACGCGCGCCCTCAGAAGGGCCTCGTTCGACGCGCGCATTCGAGGATCAACCAGGCCGCGCTGCGAAGAGAAAGGCAAGCGAGCTGGAGGACAATTGATAGGGCGGTGCTCGCCCGCTAGGTGGGGTAAGTCCTTCGCAGCCATAATGGAACTATGCCGGTCTGTATCGCACGCCAATCCGGCTATGTGGATATCGTTGAGAAGTCTTTGANNGAAAATCACAGAGGAATTTGCGGGCCGGTTTCGCGTAATATGTCGATCAGCACACTCAATAGTTAGCGGCTCGCGCATCTATGCCTCTGAAACTTAAGCAGCTAGTCAAGAGAGCGAAGGAATACGTCGAGCTTGAAGGCCACACGAAGGTAAAGCGCGTTTCCTTTGCCGAGCGCTTTCATCTCCTTGGTCGAGAGGACATTGTTCTCTCCGTAACAACGACGGACAAAGAAGATCCAGAGTGGTGGGTTGTCGGCGGTTCCACACCGATGAACCTCTACCCGAAGACCCACTTTCGTTCCGCCGATGAGGCTTTCTCCATGCACACGGGCCTCATGCTTCGCATGTCGGCAGACGACTTTGAACAGTCGGAGATTGCACCGGAAGACATCGGTTACGACGCGTTCATTTCACATGCCTCTGAGGACAAGCAAAGCCTCGTCCGCCCACTCGCAAGCATGTTGGAAAAGATGGGCTTCCGCATCTGGTATGACGAATTTGAACTGCGCGTCGGTGACAGCCTCAGGCACTCGATAGACCGCGGTCTCGTGNNCGGTATGGAATCGTTGTTCTCTCAACGGCTTTCTTCGCAAAGAGCTGGCCGCAATACGAACTCAACGGACTCACGGCGAGGGAGATGGAAGGCCGCAGAGTCATCTTACCCGTGTGGCACCAGGTCACCAAAGTAGACGTGTTGCAATTCAGCCCAACTTTGGCAGACAAGGTAGCTGTGAGAAGCAAAGGCAATAACATCAGGCACGTTGCTAACGAACTCGCGAAAGTTCTCAGTGAGTAGATATACTCAATAGTTGGGCATCAGATGAACGCACAGCGAGAACGCCAACCAACGAAGGAAAAGCGCGAGTATTGGCTTTCCGCTGAGAGGAAAGTTGGTTCTTACCCAGAGCACACCGACGGCGGCGGGAAGTGGTTGATATTCGTGCCCTCAGACGCAGTAGATGAGATATGGCAGAACGTCAAGCGGGCCGTTGAGGAAGTCAAGCTGGGAAGCACCGCCAAAGTCTCCACTGCCAAGCCAAACCCAAACTCAACAGATTCGTCCAGCCATGTCATTTGTGTGTACACCTACGATGCCTCCGATGAAGCGAATGTTCGACAGATTAGGTCATCGCTTAGAGACCTAGACATCACAAGCAAGATACCTTACAAGACTGACGACGCGACATTTCAAGACAAGTACAGAAAGTCTGGCGACAAGCGCATCTCTCTCTACTACGAATGAAAGGCCCAACCATGCGCTTGAACAGATAAAAGTTCCAGGAACCTTTGATTGTTTATGATGATCCGTAGAGCACGAGGACACGCGCGTTATAGAGAGCGTTGACACGTGATTGAGCATGCGCAAGAATCACCCGCCAGTTTTCAGTCTGTCTGTACGTACTATGCCGGTCAGTACACTCAATAGTAAGACGGCGCCGAAACGAGAGAGGTGCATTCGTGGAGCTATTCGAAGAAGCGGTTCTCGCATACCTGGCTGGGCCGCCGCAGCGGTTCGTTCAGCCACAGTTTTCGCTCGCCTACAAGGGGATGCCGGGCGGTAGCTATCCCGACTTCGTTACTCTCGATTATAAGGAACGGGTCGCGTATGTGGTCGAGGTCTCGGCCGCTTACCAAATCGGCGGCTTGATCGAGCGGGTTCGCGATCGAGATCAGCGATGGTACATACCGCTTCGGTCTCATTTGGAGGACCTCGATTCGTCGTTCTCTTCCTGGAAGCTTCGGACAACGGTGTTCGTGCGAGAGGATCGTAAGAAGGTCGCTGTCGAGGCGCTGCAGAGCGCCTGCGATGTGACGGTCATTGCTCTCGATAACATCATGAGGTCGTGGAAGTGGAATTGGGAAGGGCAGATTCCTGTCAATCCTCTCAATCGTGACCCGTGTGCGAGCGTCGATGCCGTCTAACTCAGAGCCGAAAAAGGTTCCAGGAACCATGGATTGGCACTATCGGGACGTATGGGCGTGGCTCAATGCGCCATTTGAGCTGAAAAATGTTCCAGGAACCATTTGATTGTCAGGTGGCGATACGATGGTTCAGGGAGCCGATGGCCGATGACCTCGAACAGAATGTGGTGAATCGGGGGATGCGCCTAAAATTTTGGAATGCGCAAGGTTTTGCTGACCATCAAGGTTCCGGATAGGACGAACAGCAGGACCAACGGGTGCAGATCCCAGGGCCCGATGGTCCAGGCGCCCCAGTATATGTTTTCACCTATCCGGCCCTGCCAAGCGACCAGGGCCAGTATGCCGGATAGCAGCACGCTCGTGGGAATAGGTGTGCCTTCAAAGTAGGCCACCGCGTCCCCACCCTCCGAGAGGCTCTCGGCTGTCACGTTAAACCGGGCCAATCGGCTTACTCCACAGCAGACAAAATAGAGCAGCGCTATCCAGTCCCACCCTCCGCGCAAGCCTGTGGCGAATCCAAGCGCCGCTGGAGCGACCCCAAACGAGATGATGTCCGCGAGTGAATCCAATTCGCGCCCGAGCGCAGAATGCTTGCGCCGCCATCGTGCAATGCGGCCGTCGAGCGCGTCGAAGACCAGGGCCGCCGGCACCAAGGCCGCGGCCGCGAAGAAATGGTCCATCGACCGGCTCCCCATATAGATCATGCTGAACAACACGGCCCCCATCCCACAGGCTGCATTAGCCAGGGTGAAAAAGTCGGCCAAATGAAACTCGCGAATCATCGAGAAGTGTTTCGGGGAAGATGGGTTAATCATTGTCGGATGAAGTGTCTGCGCTTTGAATAGCTGCCAGGATCTCGAGGATCGTTCTTCCAGCCTGGACCAGTCACCAGGAGGAATGCAATCCCTTCAATCTCGAAGCGTCCTCTCCAAGGTTCAATCTGTCACACTCGTCGTTATAAGATACAGTTTCTCGTAGATTGGGTCACGCAGGTATAGTAAGCCCAAAGGGGATGTTTCCGATGATAGACAAGAAGATAGGACCACTGGCGACCTTTCTGATTGTGGTGCTATTTTCCGGAATCCTGTCGCAGGCGACTGCGGCATCGGTCGTCGACGTGGAAATTGGACAGCTACTGGGTTACTTAGAGCGTTCAGGTTGTGCGGTCTACCGCAATGGAAGCTGGTACAGCGCGTCGGACGCGCGTGCTCATTTGGAGAGGAAATATCGCTATCTCCTCGAGAAGGGATTGATGGGCACGACAGAAGACTTCATTGAGCGCGCCGCTACGGCGAGCAGCATGAGCGGGAAGCCATATCAAGTGCAATGCGATGGACGTGAACCGGTTTCGAGTGCGGAGTGGCTCACAACAGAATTACAGCGGCTACGAGGAGCATCCGCCGCTACGAAACCGTGAGCCTTCTATCGAGGTACGCACGACAATACACGATAGGATCGGGAGATGGTGGAGGGACATTCTGGTTCTCCTGGTACCAGATGTGACCAGCTATCCGCAGGAATTCAACATGTCCCTATTGGTTTCTTTTCACACCAACGTGAGATCGACCATGATCTACATGCACCGGTTGAATCGGATTGGAAAAGGGGTATGGAGTCCAGCAGATGCGCTGATTCAAGGGTTGACCGCCTCGCAGCTATACCAGGCTGTGGAAAAATATATATATAGGTACGCCAGAACGTCGATGGTCCGCACGGCTGGGAGAAGCCAGGTCTATCTGGTCATCTGGTCTGTCTGGTCCATCTGGTTTGTTTTGTTTCCTGACCCAGAGAAACCAAATGCACGAGACAGACCAAACAGACCAGATAGACCAAATGAACAAGACAGGCTGGCGGATTTTTTCAGNNGAAAATCACAGAGGAATTTGCGGACCTGTTTCGGGTAATATGCCGGTCGAAATACTCAGAGCCGAAAAAGGCTCCAGAAACCATTGATTGCCACTCGCGCTTCGCGCTCCGGCGGCCTGGTATCTCACACGTTAGGGGAATACGAATGCCCGATCTTCTCGAAGTGATCCTCGGCGAAGCAGCGGGGCTGCTTCTCTGGTCTTTTCTCAATGCGTTGGTCTTGCAGTGGCAAGCCAGGAAGTTCAAGTCCTGGCGCATCGACTACAAGTTTGCCCACCTCTTGTCTCTCAAAGCAGGCAGCGTCGCGTTGCTGGCTGGCGACGCAGTGTGGCTGGTTGGCGACACAGGCGTCTTCACCATGGTGTCCGCAGGCATTGTGCGCGCAGCACACCTACCGTATATCGGCGTGATCGTTGGCGTCTTATCTTGGCGGTACATACACTCAAATTTACTCATGACATTGGCTGGGTCTTCGATTTCGCTCGCCCTTGAAGAAGCCCGGCACATCTCGGCGGTCGTGTTCGGCTATCTGTTCGGCGCGGTCGTTGCCCTCAGCATTGTCTTCATGCTGCTCTACAGCTTGACATCGGCATTCAAATGAAAGGAAATGAGGTCAGGCGTGAGCCTGGGCTTATGGTAGATGTGTTAGGGGGACATTCTGGTGTTCCGGATACGTGATGCGGCCAACGGTCCGCGGGAATTCAACATGTCCCTATTGCGTTCGTTTCACACCGACGTGAGGACGGCCATGATCTACATGCACCGGTTGAATCGGGGTGGGAAAGGGGTACGGAGTCCAGCGGATTCTCTGACACAAGGGCTGAACCCGTCGCAGCTATCATGGAACTATGCCTATGCGTCTATGGCCATGTGAATATCGATGGGAAGTCTTTGAACCGACACGACAATCACAGAGGAATTTGTGGGCCGGTTTCGCGTAAGATGCCGGTCAATATACTCAGTCGGGCGTCTAACATTTGGAGGATGTATACAATGACTACACACTCTGTCAGAACTATGGCCGCTGCTCTAGCTTGCACAGCCCTTGTTGTGGCATGCGGATCTGCCAAGGCGCCTTCGAAAGACTGTATCGAGGCCGCCCGTTTATTTGCAGAAGCCGTAGACCAAGACAGTCACGCCCCTGACAACGAGAAAGCGAAGGATCTGTCGAGTCGAAAAGAAGCACTTGCGGCGTTAGAGGAGCGGAAGGAAAGACTCTGTAAGTAGTCAGAGAGAGAACTGGGGTCAGGCTTGAGTATGGAATTATCGCAGATGTGTGTTGGGGGACATTCTGGTGTTCCGGATACGTGATATGACCAGCTGTCAGCGGGGATTCGACATCTCCCTATTGTGTTCGTTTCACACCGACGTGAGAACGGCCATGATCTACACGCACGCGTTGAATCGGGATGGAAAAGGAGTACCTGGGAACCTGTCCGACAACGATCCGCGGCCATCTGCGTTGTTCTCGGCCCACTCCCTAGAACCGTGAAACGTGAGGCGTGAANNTCCTTCGCCTCGTCACGAACGGCGATGTCGGGCAGGCTCCTAGCCCAGCCGATGCGTTGGTTCAAGGGTTAAGCCCATCGCAGCTATGCTGGAACTCTATGCCGATCCGTCTAGCACGCGACGCTACGCTACGGAGGTCGTTGACAAGTGATTGAAGCGGCGCAAGAATCACGCCCAGTGTTCAGTCTGTCTGGGAGTACTACGCCGGTCAGTAGACTCAATAGTTGGACGAAAAAAAGGGGCATGTCGGTAGACACGCCCCCTGATTTCAGTGCGGCAAGAAGAATGCTACGGTTATTTCACTGCGTCAATGCTGGCGCCATAGTTAATATGAAACGCCGCCCCATTCATCACCAAAGCCGGCAGCGACTTAACACCGGCAGCTTCCGCTTCCTTCACACGCGATTTGTCCGTGCCGAGATGGACGAGTTCCACGGTATATCTCGCAGGATCAAGTGCGTTGACGACGCCGTGCTCGGCCGCAACGCACACCGGGCATCCAGCGTGGTAGAAAGTAGCTTTGGTTTTCATCATGGTCTCCTTTCAAATGTGACGGTTCATAGTGCTGTTGCCGTATCCACGGTAGCCTAGAAACAACGCCTTGCTCAGGCTAGCAGGCACTTTTTGGTTCCCCGGACACCTTGTGGGGTAACTTACTGAAAATGAAAGCAATAAAAAACTCACCGCCCCCGGTGCGAGACATCTATCAGAAGCTCGAAGACGTGGTGGGCTGTAAGTGGTCGGTCGCAGTCCTGCAAGCCGTGGCCGCTGGCGTCACACGTCCCGGCGCATTGGAACGGCACATCGCAGGCATTTCCACCAAAGTGCTGTCCGAGCGGCTCCGCAAACTGACTGCCTATGGGGTGCTCTCCAAGCAGATCTATGCCGAAGTGCCGCCCAGAACGGAATACGCGCTCTCCCCCACTGGCCAGAAACTGGTCCACATTATTGCCCAGCTCAAGGGCTTGGACGAGGACATCAGACGCGCCGACCATCGCGCTCTAGCGGATGCCAAGAAGCGGCGCCGCTAACAGGATGCTGAAAAAGTCNNGTCTTGTTCATGTGGTCTGTTCGGTCTGTCTGGTTTGTCTCGTCTGTTTGGTCTGTCGCGATTATTTAGTTGAACCAGAGAGACCAGATGGACCAGATAACCAGACAGACTGGGCTTGCCCCACACGTGCGAACCATCGACGTTCTGACGTGCGCACATAGTTTTTTCACGCCTGCTAAAGCTTAAGCGGAAGGCGCCCTCCATACGCCGCAGTAACGTTCGAGGGAAATGAAGGGGGACAGGCTGGTTTGTTGAAACCGTGCAATTGCGGCTACCGGTCGAGGGTAATACCAACAGCGATCTGAGCGGTCGTGGATAGATCTTGATTGACGACGTAGGTGGCGTGTTCTTGTGAGCCGGTTGGGCCGCTTGCGGTGAAGGATTCTTGGAGTTGGTTGGGAGAGAGCCGGTCGGACATAGCAGCTTCTTGCCTTGTGATTGGTCCGAACAGGACTCGGGATAGACGGGCCGTGAGGGTGACGGGCCCGCTCTCCATGGATAGCGCGATGTGTTGTCGTTGACCAGCGGTCATCTTCAGAGAGATCTGACCGGTATCTTTCTCAGGTAATAGCAGGTGCGGCGGTGAGGAACCAACCGTCTTCCAGACTTGCAGATAGGCGTCCTGATTGGCTTCCACGGTGAGAAATACCGGCTGTACACTCTTCGACGCCGTCGCCGCATCCACTTCTTGTTCCTGCCCATCTGTTCCACGAACTACAAAGCTGTAGCGGAGTCCTAGGGGCCTGAGTTGGGTGGCTGTCCCTCCTGCCTTCCCTGCAAGAGCAAACTGATCCATTTTTCGCTCAAACCCGCCAGCTTGCGGCGCTGATTCGGCAAGTGGTTTCATCGCTCGTTCTTTTTCTTGAGCCATCGAACGTCCATCGGGGCGGGCGGCCTCTCCGCCGTAAAAGAGTGCGCGGGCGCTGACTGCCGGGGTGACTGCACCAGCGACTGGAGTGCTGGCTGGCGCTTGTATCTTTGGGGGTTCTGGCGCGGTGGCTGATGGTGCGGAGCTGGCCGCGAGCTTCTGATCTGCCGACGAGGTCACTTCCTCCGCAGACTTGCTGAGTGCAGCGACGGGCGCTTCGGCTTGCCTACGGACTTCACCTTGTTCACTTCGCTGGTTCAGACTGTCGCGGGCAACATCGGAGGCTCGTGCATTCTTCAATGGAGAGGGCGCGGGCCGTTCTCGTTTGGCCGGCTTGTCGATCAACGTGTCTTTCTTCGAGAGGTCGATCGCTGGAGCCACGCTCTCTTTAGTTTTCGTTTGCGTCTCAACGGCTTGAGTCGTTGCCGGTTGAGATGCTGGATGCATTGGAGCTGGTGGAGACCCGGACGTTGCGTCTTCGGTTGCAACCGATTGTGTCGCCTGTCTAAGACTGTCCTGATAAATCCTGACGCCCAGCACCACTGCGAAGGCAGCTGCGGCAAGGCCGCCGGCAAAGGCGAGGCCTGCTGGACAGCGGAACCAATCCAGCCATGACAGCGAACCGCCTACGCCTGAGGTGCTGGTCTGTTTCAAAGTCTGCGACAGTCTGCGGCGCACGACTGGATCGGCCAGCAATTCTTTCAGCGCCTGTTCGTCCGTCAATGCGTTGAACAACTGCTGGTCTTGCAGCGCGGCGGTATAGAGAGTCTGCTTCTCCTCTGGAGTCAGCGTATCGGCTGCGAATCCGCCCAGCAGTTTTTCGAGGTCGTGTTCAGACATATTCCCCGGACAACGTGAGACGCTCAGAACTTAGAACTCAGAACTCAGAACTTCTCCGGTCATTCCCAACTTCCGCCCATGAGGGATAACAACTGCTTTCGGCATCGAAGGTCCCAGGTGTAGATCGTATTAATCGAGGTTTGTCCCATGCGCTTCTGGATTTCTGGAAAGCTTTTGCCTTCTAGCTTCCACTTGAACAGCTCGCGGCAGCGCTCGCCTAACTGGCTCATGGCCTGGACTAACCGCTCGACTGTCTGCTTGCGTTGTAACTCCGTTTCAGGACTGTCACGTGAATCGGCAATGGGGAAATCGTCAATGGACTCCAAATTATACTCGCCTCGTCTGAGCGACTTGCGATGGGCGTCCAGCATCTTGAACCGCAGAATTTGAAACGCGAGAGGAACCAGCTCGGTCAGCGCCGCAACCTTGGGGTATTTCTCATGGAGGAGCACCAGCACCTCTTGAGTCAGATCCTCGGCTTGTGCCCTCGATACTCGTAATGTCGCGAAGGCGAGAATCCTTTCTCGAAGGGCGGCGAGTATCTGATCTCGATCCATGGGTTAGGGCCGATGTGACGACTTGGGTTGCGTGACGATCTCACCGAGTGACCGGAACCCGAGTCCCAACCCTCGACAGACTGCCACTTGCCGGTCGAATCGGTTCTTCGTGCAGATCATGTCGCGGAGGGTGCCGATTGCCACACGCCCCCACGCTGCGATGTGAAAGACCGATAAGGGATAGTCGGTGCCGAAGAGAAGCCGCTCGTGAATTTCTGGATACTGGCGCAGGTGAAGCAGCATCCGTAGACGATTAGGCAGCGTCAATGCGGAGATATCGGCGTAAAAGTGTGGGTAGCGCTTTACGAGGTCACGCAGCGTCGGCAGAAACTTTTCATAGAGGATCAGCCCGTAACTGCACGCGTGCGCGGCAATGACGGTCGCTCCTTCATCAAGCGCGACTTTGAGTCGTTCGGGATCGCCGACCGATTGATCTTTGCCAATCAGGCTGAATTCATAGCCCACGTGGCTGAGAAATGGCAGCTTGCGTTCGGCTAATGCACGATAGAATGGCCTGTATTGCGGATTGGCCGGGTCGAACTGTTTGGCATTGGGCAACACTTTGACGAGCACGGCGCCGGCATCGGCGCAACGATGCACTTCGTCGATCGCGTCCATCCGCTGAGGATTGATCGAAACCCCTGCGAGCAATTCCTCCGGGTGGGCTTGGGCTGTCTTTAGCACGTAATCGTTGCTGATGAGAAAGTCCGTCTGCTCGCGGTTGAGTCGGCCGTTCTGATCATAGACCCCGTCCATACCGAGGATCACGGCCTGCTGGACGTGACGTGACGCGCGCAATTCGGAGAGCAGATCGTCGAGGTATTTCCTGTTCGCTTCCCGTGGGTTCGACGGAGACAGTTGGTGTTTCCACAAGAGGAAGCGAAACAACGGACTCTTGAGCATCTTCGGGGAAATGTAGCAGCCGTTGTCCCCGTCCGGGAACGCGGCCAGATGCACATGGCAGTCGATCAGGGTTTTGCCGGCCATTGGTCAATGGTTATTGGTCAATCGTGAAGAAGTCGTCATGGCCATACGTCATTTGTATCTCGCGAGATACGCTTCACGAAAGACGTTTCACGTTTCACGCACCTGAAGTCGTTCCATCGCGATTCGTTTCAGACTTCGTAGGTCCATTTTCCCAGTGCCCAACAGTGGCAGGGCGTCGACTTTGATGAAGTTGCTGCGGGAAGGAATGAAGAGGTTTGGAAGGCCATCGGCGGCGAGCTTCGCAACGATCACGGGGATGCGGGCATCGTCGAGGGTGTGAAGGACGGCTAGGCGTTCGCCCTTCTTTTCGTCCGGAATGCCGGTGACGGCGAAGACTTGCATGTCGGCGCCGGCGGCCTGCTGCAGTGCTTCTTCGACGCGGCCATGCGGGACCATTTCACCGCCGATCTTCGAGAAGCGCGAGAGTCGGTCGGTGATCGTCAGGAATCCATCCTCATCCAAGGTCGCAATATCGCCGGTGATATACCAGCCGTCGTGCATGGCGTTGGCCGTCAGGTCTTCGCGTCCGAGATAGCCGCTCATTACGTTCGGTCCTTTCACGAGCAACATGCCTGACGTTCCTGGTGGCAACGGGGCGAAGCTGTCGGGATCGACGATTTGTACGGACACGCCGGGCAGCGGTTGGCCGACAGTTCCCCGCCGTGAGGCCGTTTGGTAGTATCCCACGGCTCGAAAGTCCGGACAATTGACGGCGACGACGGGAGCACATTCGGTGACGCCGTAGCCCTCGATCGGTCCGATGCCGAACCGATCTTCAAATGCCTGCGCGAGCCGGGACGGAAGTTTCTCAGCGCCGGTCAGGACCACGCGCAGCGAGCTGAATTGCTCCGGGGTACAACGACGCTGATACAACTGGAGAAAAGTCGGCGTTGTCACAAGGAACGTGATGCGGTAGTGGCGCACAAGTTCGCCGATGGCGGCGACGTCGAGCGGCGAGGGATGAAAGATTATGCCCGCGTTGTTGAACATGACGAACCAGAAGACGAGAAACCCAAACGAGTGGAAGAAGGGAAGAATCCCAAGGACTCGCTCGTCTTGGTAAAGATGCAGCACCTGGCTGGCTCCCTGCGTATTGGCGTCGACGTTGAAGTGAGAGAGCATCACGCCTTTTGGTTCCCCGGTGCTGCCGCTGCTGAAGATGATGGTGACCAGGTCATCTATTGTCAGCGGGGTCTTCTGTCCGCAGGCCAGTTCGATCATCCGCGCAGGAGCGCAGAGGGCGAGGAGACTCGCGACGAGTTTCTGTCCTGTGCCGATGGTGCGGGCGACGTCCTCCAGCCAAATAATCGACGGCCCATCTGGCAGATCCAACTTGGCCTTCTCGACAAAGGTTCGGCTGGTGACGATCGTGCGAAGGCCGGAGAGTCGCACGGCTGCTTCGAGGCCGGATTTGCCGACCGTATAGTTCAGATTCACGCTGGTTTTCCCGCACAACGGAGCAGCCACGTTGACCAATGCGCCGGCGACGGTCGGCGGGAGCAGGATGCCGACATGACGCTGGTCTTCCCAATGTGGCCGAAGCGTTCTGGCGAGTATGATGGAGCCGATCAGGGCTTGGAGCGACGACACATGAGGGCGGGTCTGGTCCGCCATTGCGAATCGGAAGGGATGTCTCCGCATGGCGTGGATGAATTCACGGTGCAGCGGACGGCGATAGGATTTGCGCAGGCGCCAGGCCGCTTCTCCCAGTGTGCGAATCGCGTCGCGGAGCTCGTGCGCCGGCGTGTCCGAGGGCAGCGGTGTGCCAAAGGACACCGTCAGCGGGTAGGGAATGCGCTCAGGCCATTTCGAGAGGAAGCGGCCGCGCTCAAAGCTGAAGATGCTGCCCCACACGCGATCCAAGTGCACGGGGATGATCGGAACCTGCCGTCCCTTCACAATCCGTTCGAAGCCGCGACGGAATGGCAGCAGCGTGCCGGTGCGGGTGATCTCCCCTTCAGGGAAGATGCAGACAATTTCTCCGTCGTCGAGTGCCTGCCCCGCACTGCGTAGCGCCCGGAGGATCATGCGGGTGTCGCCTGCCGAAGTAATCGGGATGACTTTCATGGCGGTCATCAACCATTTGAACAGCGGGTGCGTCGCATAGGCGGCATCCACAACGAACCGTATGGGCCGATCGACGCTGGCCATGAGCAAGAAGCCATCGACGAACGACATATGGTTCGGAACGAGAAGCGCCCCGCTGGATTGGGGAACATGGTGTTGGCCGATGATGCGGAGGCGATAGAGTGTGTTTGTTAAGATGACGAGCAGCAGCCGCAGGAACACATCGGGCAAGAGCCAGAGGGCCCACAGCATGCCTCCGATGGTTACTCCGGCGGTGGCGAGGAAAATGCTGCTCGTCGAGAGACCGGCATTGGCGAGCGATCCGCCCGCGAGCGATCCCAACAGAATCCCGGTGAAGACGCAGGTATTGGAAAACGAGATGACGGCGCCGCGCCGATCGGGCGGCGATTTCCATTGGAGAATGGCGTTCAGGGGCACGAAAATGAAGGCGCTGGAGACTCCGAGGAGTCCCATCACCAGAAATGTTCCGAACAATGGTGGTGTCAGTGCGCCGAGCAAGGACAGTGCGAGAAACACACCTATGGCTCCCAAGGGGATCAGTCCGTACTCAACCCGGTTTTGAGACAGCCGCCCGACCAGCATCGCACCGAGGCCGATGCCGACGGACAACAGCGTGAGCGGGAGCCCCGACATCGCATCCGAGAGATTCAGAACGGCTTTGGCATAGACGACCACGTTCTGGGCGAAGAGGCTCGCGATCGTCCAGAAAAATATTTCTCCGGGGATGGCCAGGCGCAGTATCCGTTCTGATTGGAAAGCGGCCCAAGCACCGCGGATCGTCGAGCCCACGCCGCCGGTCGCGCGTGCGGGCGAGACGTGGGGAACGGCAAAGGCTGCAACCAGGCCGACTACCGAAAAGGCGGCCAAAGTGAGGGGCGCCATCCAGAGCTGGTCACCGGCGGTCTGCAAGAGAAAGCCTCCGGTTGCCGTGCCCGTAAGGATGGCGGCAAAGGTCCAGATCTCCAATAGGCCGTTGCCTGCGGCGAGACGTTCATGCGGAATCAACTCGGGGAGAATGCCATACTTCGACGGGCTGAAGAGCGCGCTGTGTACGCCCATCCCGCATAAGACGATCAACGGAAGAATACCGCCGGTGGGGTTCAGCCAGAGCGCGACGGTGCCGGCGCTCATGAGCAGGACCTCGACGATTTTCATCGAGATGATGACCGTACGTTTGCTCAGGCGATCGGCTAAGGTGCCGCCGACTAACGACAGCAACACCAGCGGCAAGGTGAAGATGATAAAGGTGAGCGCGGTTTGCGTCTGTGCCGCAGTTTCCAGCTCAGGGCCTGGCGTCATCTGCGCAGTCGCCTGCCGGATAGCCAGCAAGGCAACCATGAACTTCCAGGCGTTGTCGTTGAACGCGCCGAAGAATTGCGCGATGAGGAGGCCGCGGAGGGGGTGCGAAATAGGGCTGATATCTGAAGGTTTGTGCTGAAGACTGTCCACCAGAAAAGGCCTCGTATGGTCTGCAGTGTGCCAGTGTTTGGAGTCGGAGGCAAATGTTTCCTTCCCCTCAATTTGTATGAATTGCACAACGGCTTATCTTCACAGAGACAGCCAGAACAGCTTCATACGAGTCTGTTCCTTGGCCGTGTCCATTCCCACCAGCCCTCCGAAGAGGTCCCAGGAGGTTCCCCTCTCCGTCTCATATCGGTACCGATACAGCGGGATGATCGGGTTGAATTCAAAGACTGATTCTCTGGGAGAGGTTATGCGCCGGACCAGGGCCATCTTTGAGGCTCCGAGGAAATGGAAGTCGGAATGGTCTGCATCCGGATGCTCGTATGAGATCAGCCACCACAGCAGACTGGCCGATGTGACGTTGCCTTGCCGGCTTTTGTAATCGACTAGCGGCCACAAGAATGAAAACTCCGCATCCCCAGTTTGAAGATCGGACGAATATTTGTAGAGAGGGAAGAAATGGTCGGTCGTGCCAGCCGATGTCGTCCGGTGTTCGTAGAGCGAGAAGTTGCCAAGGCCCAGCGCATTGAACCGACGTTCATTCTGTTCATCTCGGCGCTCGTAGTGCCACAGGGGGATGAAGGTGTCTTTCGAACCGGCGGGAGACTGCTCGTGTTGGTAGGCCAGCAGGACACTCGTTCGTGCGACATCCTGGGTGAGGTCATGTTGGTAGCTGTAGAGGGGGAAGAGTCGATGGCTGCGGTAAGTAGGTGTCTCTTCTTGACGATAGATCGCCAGTTGTGAGACTCCACCAATCGACAGGACGGACTGGCTTTCTTCGCTCCGGTAGTCATAGAACGGGAAAAAGAACCCGCTACTGCCCTCAGGTGCCCAGGTATGGCGAACCCAACTCATCGGAATAGCTGGTTCGAGGCCAATCAACGACCAACTTGTTTCACCCGTCACCTCATCCTTCGCTATGCTCGCGATTGGAAAGAGACTGGTCTGGCTCGTGGTCGGTGACGTTGTGCGCCAGAACATCCAGAGCGCGGAGAATGAGGTGGTGTCGGTTGTGTCGTCGGCACGATAGCTGTAGAGCGGAAACAGCCGATCATGCACGGAGGAAGGCGTGGCCTCGTGCGCGTAGAGCGATAAGGCAGGTATGCCGCCGATCGCGGGAAGACCGATAACCGAAAGGCGGTGGGCTTCACTGGTTTGTTGGTAACTGTAGAGCGGGAAGGCATGGTGTGCGCTCTGTGGGGGGCTGCTCTGAGATCGGAAGAGACTCACCGGTTCGACTCCAAGCAGATTGATCGTGGTCTGCCCTGTTTCTTCATCGTGAGCATATCGATAAAGCGGGAATACACGGTTCGTCACGCTGGACGGCGTCGTCTCGTGATGAATGAGGGAGGCAGACCCCAACCCCAGCATGTCGAATTCTGACGCTTGCTGTGTTGTGTCCTTTCGATAACGGTAGAGGGGGAAGAAACGGTCGCTCACCTGGGATGAAGAATCGTCATGCTCGTAGAAAGACCAGGCGGCAAACTGGCCGAATGGTGGTAGCCCCAACGCGCTGAACCGAGTCCCGCCGTCATGCTCGCTGCGATAGCCGTAGAAGGGGAACAGGTGGTCCAACGTTCGAATCTCATTGGCGTCGTGGCGATAGAGCGCCATCGACTCAATCCCGAGAAGGCTGAGACGCCAGTCTGCCTTGGTGGTCGCTCCGGCATAGTCCCAGAACGGGAGAAGTCGATCGGCGGTCTGAGCCGGTGTGGTCAGATGACGGTACAAGAACATCGCGTCGAATTCTGTTTCATCCTTTAACAGATCGTGCCGGTATCGATAAAGCGGAAACAGGCGATGTCGGAACAGAGACGGACTCGATTCCTGCCTATACAAGGCGATTTCGGACATGCCGAGGAGAGAGAGCGTGCTGTTGTTGCCGTGTCGGAAGTAGTCGTACAAAGGCACGAGCCGATCTTCGATCAGATCGTCCTGGCTCCGGTGGAGATAGAGAGACAAGCGGCGATAGCCAAGCGCGAAGAGCTGAGAAGATCCATCTTGGCTGCGATCGTAATTGTAGAGGCCAAGGAGTCGGTGCGTACTATGGTTCGGGTCGTCTTCATAAAGAAACCAAGACGCGTCGCGATAGCCCAACAGATCGAATTCGCGGGTCTGGCTGTCGGCATTGCCCTCGTATCGATACAACGGAAAGAATCGATCGATGGTGCCGGACGGAGCAGTCTGATGGCGGTACAGGAGAAGCGCGTCGAAGGTGCTGCTGTCATCCGCGCCTGAGACATAGCTATAAAGCGGAAATATCCGATGACTCGTCTCATCGGCCGTCGTCACGTGCTCGAAGAGCGCTATGGAAGGTATCGCGGAAAATCCTTTAGCTGGAGGCAAGCCGAGTATGGCGA
Organism: Nitrospira sp.; assembly: GCA_003135435.1. Lineage (GTDB taxonomy): Bacteria > Nitrospirota > Nitrospiria > Nitrospirales > Nitrospiraceae > Palsa-1315. The sequence goes on from PLBR01000174.1 coordinate 20,477, forward strand.
GCCGCTTGACCTGGGCCGAAGTGTTGTCGTCATAGCCATAGAACGGGAACAGGAAATGGTAGTGTTGGGATTGGTCGTCCGAGGAGCCGTAGAGCGGCAGGATATAGCGATAGGCTTCTCTCTTCGATCGGTCTTCGCCTGACCAATAGAGCGGGAACAGCCAGCTGTCCGACGAATTGAGATCCTGGCGATAGTGAAACAAGGGGAAGATCAGATCCCATTGAGATAAGCCGGTGCGGCTGTCGCTCGTCGTGACCAATAACGGACCGAGCACAAAGTTTCTTGCGTAGTATTCACCCATGACATGGCGACTGAATAAGGGAAAGAGATGGTGCCATGCACTGTCTCCGTGGATCGACTTCAGATAGAGCGGGACGATGAAGGTCCATTCCTGGCCCGGTCGTTCAGAGTGCCAGTAGAGGGGAAAGACATGGGCCCAGGTGTGGTCTCCTCTGCGTTCACAGGTTCCCAATGGCCAGAGAATGCTTCGCCGGAGCAGGTCGCGCGTCGGATCTTCCTCCATGGAGTACAGAGGCCGCACCGCCAGCCGGGAATAGCTGCCTCGCTCCTCAGCCGAATAGAGCAGTAACAACCCGTCCGTTGAGGTGGAGTTGGCCGACTGTTCGGTGCACCACAAGAGCCCGATGCAGTGGCGTCTGATATCCTGAGACTCCCCGTCTTCCTCGGCCAACGCGCCGAATGGAAACAGCATAGTCACGACAATCAATATCCCTAGCTTCAACATGTGGCATCTTGACATCGTCATAACGATCCTCCTTTGCGGAGCCGGTGAGTTCATGACGATCAGTTCAGCAACAGTTGTGCCTCTCATGGCACAATCGGGCAGAAAGCGTAGGTGGGCGTCAATGGAGAGTTTTAGGGAATAGCACCATTCTGGATTTCTGGCCGACGACAGGATGTGAAACTATCTCGCGGAAAAACTATGAACGCTTGTTCAGAGGATGGCGACGGTTGTTCGTAGTTGGACCAAAGAAGAGAATGCACTGAAATAGACAGAACGGCCAGCTTCATGCCTTGCAGCGAGAAGCTGGCCGTTTGCAACGTCGTTCAATTGAGATTACGGTTGCCGTGCGGTACCCGAGCGCAATCCACTTATCGGTGATAGAACAGAAAACGGGTCCTGGAACTGTTTTCTCCTTTCTCGGACAATGCCCCGCCTGTCGGTACCCCTCCACCAATATCCTCGCCATTGACATAACCATGTTGGATTTATCGATTAGTAGGACTTAATTTTCTATTGGCGAGCCTCCGAAGAGCGGGGGAGCATGGAAGGGCGGCCTACTCCTCGCATGAAGAACGGCATGAGCAGGTCAGATAAACGCCCTGCCACGTTTTTCCGATCCTTTCCTGCTTTCCCAAATTCTTTCTTCGTCCCAGAATCTGCATTCTTCTACCTGCAGGCGTGACATTCCTATGCAAATGCACAGAGAAGCGTGATAGTTACGGAACCCGCACGCGATCAAAGTTCACGAACACATTCGGGGCCTCAGTGATCCTCAAGAAATCGAATTGACCAAGAGCCGCCGTGATATTCGCCTGGACAACACCGACTGCCGGAAGTGTTAGAGAATCATTAACGCCAAACGCTCCATTGGTATCGACCGTGGTCGTAAACGTCACATTCCCCATTGTCGCATCGTATACATAGGTTCCTCGCTCCATGCCAGCTGGTTCGGTGTCGATCGCGTCACTGGCGACCGTGAAGGTCCCGTCGGAAAAGATTGTCAACACGGTCGAAAAATCAGCAATCGGTTCTTCCAATTTCCATGCTCCGACAAAAAGCTTGGTCGCGTCGATGACGCGTGTAAAGACGATCTGGTCGCTCACGTTTGGCCCGAAATGAAACACGGCACTATTCCCAGAAGGATCGATGGCGAAGGTATAAGGTAGAGTCTGGGTTGGACTCGGATTCGAGAGGCCCCCCGTTCCATCGGTGTTCACGGCGACCGCGTACGTGAGTTCATTCGTCGTGGCATTCCACCGATAGGTCCCCCGCTCCATCCCATCGACACCACCGGCCACGAGGGGGTCATCATCGTGGGCCAAGATGAATGTGCCGTCAGGCATGAACGTGATCACTTGCAATTCGCTCGGGGTGATGGCGGTCGCCCAACTCCCCCAGATCGCAAATTGTTTCTGAAGGTGTACGATGGCATCGGCCTCCGAGGCAATCGGAATCCCCGCGGTTTGCATTTCGTTGTCAAACTCCGGGAAGAAAAAATCCGTCTGCACTGGAAACATAGGCAGCGTTGCGGGAACCGTAATGGTCTCAGTGCCAGGAACCGAATCGAGGGCCAACAGCAGTTGGGCCACATTGACCGGCCCTGCGTCCGTCACACTCGGGACAGCAGTCCTCCCGAGAAGGGTAAAGGGGGTAATTTGTGGTTGGCCTGGAACCTCTGCTATGAACCGCCCTCCGATGCTAAATGTCACCAGATCTCCTGCGCGATATAAAAATTCTCCATTTGGGCCGGTCAGACCGGAAAGTCCGGAAGGTGCGCTGCTATAAGTAAGCCCTTGCACAGGGCTGTCGATAAAGACGCCGGTCGACGGGGCGGCTACAGGCTGGGTTCCCCCACCGCCGCCATCCCCCCACCACCGCAGGCGGTAAGTGTGAGAGAAATGACCGACACCACCGATAATGAATTAAACCATTTCATAGGGCACCCCCTGGTTGGTTTTCATTGCTGCCCGCGATGAGTTATCAGTATGAAAAGTCTGTGCCAATCCACAGATGCTCTCTCTGAGGCGGCTTGCTTCGCTCGCTGGCCGAAGGCTTGGCCTTTTTCAGGGCAGTCGATGCCGTTGAGCATGAGCACGTATACGGTTTCTCGACAGGCTGAAGCTCTTATTTATTCATAGCATTCCAGAACGATCCCCATTGCTCATTTAGCGACTGGGGGTCAGTATCACCCACGGCTTGTGCTTGTATAGCCTGGTAGTCTTGTATCTCAAGGACATGGTCGTCGGGCCCATACACAAATCCCACGTCTCCCTTTCTGTGCTCGCTCCTCAGTTCATATATGCTTCCCGGCAACTCCCAGATCCCAAGCGTGGCCAAATCAAGAAGGAGGTGAACCGTTGATCCTGCATAATTCGGCTGTTTTGTCAGCTCAACGCGATATGTAGAGAGTCGCTTGCCTGCGCCCAACGGGTCACTACTAGAAGGAGTCCCCAGCTCGTGTTCAACCTTTTGCTCCGAGGTTCCGACTCCAAGTGCCTCAAGATGTGCTCCTGGGTGTCCCTTGTGTGCCAAATACACGGCGCAGCCTGTACAGGCGGCAAGGACATAAGCTGCTACTAAGGCCGTTACCCAAGTCTTTGCCATCACGTTTCCACCCCTTACTGCTAGAGAGGTCCGCAAACCATACAGGGGGAGATTGGCTTCCATTATTTGCCTGAGCCAGCGCTCGGGCTACCTGCTGCTGCGTGGACTAACTTGGGATTGAGAAGGTCCAGCTGCTCTTTGAAATTTACGGCCAGCATATGGAGCGCTTCTTTGAACCCATTTTCACTGTCATCTCTCAAATTCTGGCTTTGATTCATCGGTGTGGAGTAACGGTATACCCCGCTTTGACCCGTTGCTCGCAGAAGGGGTTTCCGAGTTGGGATGTGATACAGGGCCGCATCCATCATAGTGTTCGTATCGTTTTTTTCTCCAGGCACGAAGTACCACCCGATTCCGGTCCAATACAGCAGTGAGACGAGCCCTCTATCGGTGAACTGGACTTGGTCATAGGACACAAGACCAATGACATCTACTCCCGTCATCGTGTGAATCTGATCTAAGTTCGCAAAGCTGCCCCCGATCTTCAGATAGGTCGAAGGGATCTCTTCGATTCCTGCAAAGAATGAATACTGGCGAAGCTGCGCGGTCAATTCTCGCATCACTTCCATTTTGAACTTCTCGGTCAATGGCTCAATCTTGCTGTCCCCTCCGCTAGTAATTGTTCTTGACTCGGGCACAAAAGCAATTCCGAGTGTTATTGGAAGCGGCATATTAGCCAGAGAAGTCTTGGAGATTGCCTTGGAGACTTCCACGGGCTGCGTCTCGCCTGGATAGAGATAGGTCAGAATGTTGCTCGTCCGTTGAGTCGTGTAGTGCCCACAACCGGACAGTGGAACGATTCCCAGGAAGATGGCACCAAGTAATACAAAATTCTTCATACCGTTGCTCTTCATGAGAACCCTCCTTTTTATTTCTTGCTGTCGTGTAAATGGCGAAATCTATGCCCACATGCATGTGTTCAAAGTAGCCTGCCAGAATGACACCGAACCATTTAGAAGGTGGCGAGGACTAAAACTCCAGCCTGCCTCTTGAGTTCGGCCAGAAACTGTAGAATCTAGAGTGAGCAAGGGGCTGTATCTGCGGGAAGTTTTTGACTTGAAATCTTTGGAACTTGTTTCAATAGATGTGGACAACTCAAAGTTTCGCCAACGTTCGTGCATAGGGCACCTCCTTCAGAGCACTCTGTGCAGGTTCACTCTGTCGCTTAAGCAAGGAACGCGCCGAGGACGGTCAGGCCGAACGGTTTCGTCGCAGTGCTTGGTGGGCGGGACTTTTCGCGATTGGCCGGATCGGAAGGCAACCAGGGTGGCGGGATCATCAAGCCCGCACTATGAACGGCGGTTCAGAGCATCTGAACGGCTGTTCCCAATGGATACGAGTCGAATCCCAAATCATGGTCACGAACATGCGATGTGGAAACAGGATCGTTACACTCTTGTGCCAGATAAGTTTTTTCCGGGTCCGTCTAGGACGACGGTGGCAGCGTGATCACCAGGAGAGATAATCAACCAGCGAGGGCTTTCTGTGAGATCACCGCTCGACAGAGGCATGTCATGGCTGATCCACTTCGTTAGTGTTGGCGCAGGGCAGCAGGGAATGTTTCCGTCGGAGTTCGAATCAGATGGAAGGCGGCCAATTACATAAATCCTGGGAAACGATAGCCCGAGGCTCGATAGATTGAACAAATACCGACCACAAAAGACCGCGGTCGATGCGAAAGCGATCGTTATGGTCGTTCACAATCCAGGAACGATCGTTCCTAAGATCCTCGTGCAAAATGCTCGCATTTGCATTGTGGAAACTCAGTGAGGTTACGATTTATCTGAAGGGTCGTGCCCTGGAGATTGTGGTCCGGTCATCTCCCTTTCGAGTTTCCGTAGCCAACGATTGGTCCGTCCAAGAATCTTGGCAGCGCGACTCTTGTTGCCGCCGTCTATGGCGGAGCAAGCTATTTTTTCCGCAAGCCTCAAGGGAGGCTGAAGCGGAGACCGATGAGAATCTGCTGGGTGGTGAGGCTGGTGTCCGTTGTGTTTACTGTTATGGCGTCACGGGGAACTGCACGACATGGCTGCGGCGGTGGTAGGCATTGCTCATCAAAAGTGCCTGCACTGAAGTAGGTAAATCGATATTCCCCGAAGACCCCAATGTGTCTGTGAAACTTCCACAGGAGACCAGCTCTCGCATCTGCACCCAAGGTTGTAAACGAGCCGTCTTGTGTCTTCGTCAGCGGGGCAACGTCTATTGAGGAATTCCCGGCGACGAAGCTTGGGCCGAAACCTATGTACGGTTGGAGCTTGCCGGTGGGATGCTCCTCGCTCGCAAGCAAAGGCCAACGGAGCATGAGCAGCAAGGATATGGGCACTGCGCTGATGCTGGCTCCCTCCGCGCTGTGGGAAAAGTAGGACAGGTCTCCAGCCACGCCGAGCCACGGGAATCGGGCAAACCAGTAACCGGCCCGGAGTCCAAATGTGGGGCCTGCGCCGAAATCCAACTGCCGGGTCAGGTTCGCTGCTGTTGGTTGCGTCTGTGTGTGGCTAGTTGCTGCATGCTCTGGGAGCGTGGCGCCGCCATAGAGGTCCCCGAAAAACTCCGCGCATGCAAGAGCTGGAGCCATCACGAGCCACGAAAGTAGCAGTACCGTATGCGCAAGCACTTTTTTGGAGTACAGGATAGGCATTGGAGGTACCTCCGAGGTTATAGGTCGCGTCTCGCGACTCATCGATGCGCAAGCGTCATGCCAGCGAGAAATGTATGGCGATTGTTTGTGTGGAATCGAGGAAGAGGGTGCCAAAAATCCAGAGCTTCTTGAAGAATACGTCGTCTAAATGGACTGGCAAGATAACAGTGATCAGTACGGAAAGGGGACATCAACTCATGAATGGTGGTTCATGGTGTTGGAACGGCTATTCACGACGGAACTGACGCCGGATCGGAGGCCAGGAGCACTGTGTGAGGGATCAGATGAAAGTGAGAGAATGGCTCGCTGTTCGTTACGCGAGTCACGTCAGAGATCGGATGAACATCATGCATATCTCTTTAATAAGTTCGAGCGCCAACCTACGTTATTAGTGGGGCCCTGGTAACGCCAGTGACTTAAGCGTGTAGTAAAGTTCATTCGACACTGCGGAAGAAGAGTCCCACAGGAATATAGTCGGCAAACTCATTAAGCCTGATTGGCTGGGTTAACGGCTCACGGCTAGTGACTCAGGAGCTGGCACATCGTTCGGGGAGTGAGTGTCGGAGAAGAGTTCTTTGACGACTTGTTGTGCGAGGCGCTGGGCAGCCTGGGTGACTTCCGCAGGAAACACTTGAGCGTTCTGGTCGGTCCATGTCGCCAGCGACCGCGCGACGTTCGAGTCAGCGCCGATCAAGGTGCCATCGGTGATTACACGTTCATCAAGGAGCCCACCATCCGAAGTTCGGATCAGGCGAGCACGCGCGTCCATCATTAATATGCGGGGTGGGTTGACGACAATTCCGCTTGGACGGAGATAGACGGCCAGTTCGGTGAGTTCAAGTACAGCATCAATGCCCTTACCGGAGAGTGCAGGGTACTCAGCCTTCTCGTCCTGGGAAGAAGGATCTTGGCTTTCCACTCGGATAACTCTGGAGGGAGTCTGGCTTCTGGCAAAATCAACGATATGGTCGGAAACTCGTTGCTGTATTTTGAGATCGGAAAGGGTCCCTTTAAAGGCCGGCTCGGCGTGCCTCCATTCCAAGGCAGGTTCGGCTGCCACGGCGCCATAGATGGCACCGCCCATGGCTCCAGCCGTGGCAAGGACAGGGACACAAAGAAAGAACCCATAACCGCAATAAATCCCCAATCCCCCTATCACAGATCCACTCACTGCTCCTCGACCGGTATTGCTAAGCCAGCCCTTTCTGGGTATCTGAAGTTCCACACCCGGATCTATAGGTCGCAGAACCACTCCGATGGTTGGTGTCTCGGCCATGAGGGTTTCTGGTATTGATGGTCGATTGAACGCGCATCCCGGTGCGCCAATAAGGCCAGCTAGAAGGATCAGGTGGATGACGTTTCGGGCTCTGCATGGGTTAATCATGGCTCAACCTCCTGAGTTCTTAGGATATGATGGCTCGTCATGATCACTTACATGCGCACTTCACATGCCAATGATGGCCGCCCACGATCGTGCTCTTGTCGACCGGCACGTAAGGTCTTAAGGAGTCTACGAAGTGAGACTGCTCAGGAGGGTGAGCCCCTGGCGAGGAGGGATAATTCTGGGTTATCGGAGGCGAGAATTTTATGAACGAGTATTCACAGTGGCGGAACCGCCGTTCATCATTGGGGAATGGGATCGAGTGGTGACCAGATGATCGGGGGATCAGGAATGTGAGTCGGGATTAGAGGGTGGAGACTCTCGATGAGTCATTTCCGTCTCGAGTTTCCGCAACCAGCGATAGGTGCGGCCCAGGACCTTGGCAGCTCGGCTCTTGTTGCCGCCATACTCGGCGACGGCGCGGCGCGTGATGGTCCATTCGAAGTAGTTCAAGAGCCCAGTGAGCGATCCTCGCGTCTCTAGGGTTTTAAGCAACGCACTCCAGTCAACACGGTCCACCAACTCGGCAAGATCGAGCGAGGGTGCCGATTCCGTGGTCGAACGTAGATTGTTCGGGAGCAGGTCTGGAGTGACCCATTTCTTACCTTCCGGCGCCAAGGTCACGGCGCGCTCCATGACATTCTCCAACTCACGGATGTTGCCGGGCCATTTATATGACAGACATAGCTGTAACGCGTCCGGCGTCAAGCCTGCGATGGATTTTCCTGTTTTCTCGGCGAATCGCTGGACAAAATGCTGGGCGAGTTCAGTGATATCCTCTGGACGTTCCCTCAAGGCCGGGACATAGAGCTGAATGACATTCAAACGATAGAACAGGTCTTGCCGAAACTGGTTCTGCTCCATCATCGCCAGGAGGTCTCGATTCGTGGCGGCGATCAGCCGGATGTTCGCTTTAAGATCGCTCGTTCCTCCGACGCGCTGAAACTCTCGTTCTTGAAGAACTCGTAGCAATTTCACCTGCACCGCGGGCGAAATGTCCCCGATTTCGTCGAGGAACAGTGTGCCCCCCTCGGCGAGCTCGAATTTCCCTTTCTTTTGGGCTACCGCGCCGGTGAACGACCCTTTCTCGTGACCGAACAACTCACTCTCCAAGAGTGTTTCCGGCAGTGCCCCGCAATTGACGGCGACAAAGCGGCGGTCCTTGCGTCGGCTCAGTTGATGGATCAAACGGGCGGCGAGTTCCTTCCCCGTCCCTGTTTCTCCAGTCACCAACACGGTTGTGTCCGAGGGAGCGATGGTTCTAATCAGGGAAAGAAGATCTTGAAGGGGAGCGCTCTTGCCGATGATACCGCCGGTTTCTTGCTGCGCAGACAGCTCCTGCTTTAGTTGAATATTCTCCTGCGCCAGTTCCACATTGCGGAGGAACATGGTGAGCATGTGACGATGCGTCGCCTGTAGGTTCTTTAAATGGGTAAAGAGCTGGTATGCGAAGGCGCGCCGGTCCGTCAAGTGTTGCGAGCGGCCGGCGGCAGCGGCGTTGTTCGCGTGTGGAGGGCGATTCGTCCAACGCAGGCGATAATGGGTATAGGGCGCGTTGTATATCGAGCCGGCCTTGATTGTAGTGCTGAGTGAGCCAGCCGAGAGGGTACCGCCCCGTTCGATCCGGATAGCGGTGCAGTGATCGTCTTGCGTGGGGAAGTGTGTCTTGGATCTTCGGACCGGCTCTCCAGCCGTCCAGACCGAGAGATGGCCCTGCGGCTCAAGTGTGGCGACAAGTTGTTCGTCGGAACAATGCGGAGCGGGAATACGATCGGCTTTGATGGGGATCAGCGTCTGAACGAGGCGAATCGTTCGTCCCGTGATCACGACTTCGCCCGTCGATCGGCGGGCCACAGTGAACCGATCGTTCTTCGTGGTCATGACGTAAGCGTCGCCGAACTCATTGACCAGAGTTTCTAAGCGGAGTTGTGTGTAGGCCTCTTCGCAGGTGGCGGTTTCGACGGAAGGATCCAGTTTCGCAGTGCCTTCGAGATTGCCTTGCACCAGACGCATATTTCCAAATCCAGGATCGACCGGTGGCAAGTATCGGGATAGAACGTGCAAGGTCAGTGCTTCATCTGGACAAACGAAGGATTGGAGTTGCATATAATTGGTATACGCAGAGGCCCAGTCGCCAACGGAGCGAAACACCGATTCCACGTCGTTCAATAGAATGGCGATCGTCTCGATGAGGGTTGGAGATTGGGTTTTGACGATTTCGTAGTAGGCCATAGCGGCCTGATAGGTAAAGTCCTTCTGGCCCGTAGCTAACTCGCAGCTCTTGACCAGCTCACGGAACACCGAATGTGGAATCCAATTGCTTGTATTAGTCAGGAACGCACGGGCATCCTGAATTTCCTGGAATGATTCGGCTGCCCCCATAACCCGTTGGAGATCGACTTTCGATGCCTGTTCGGGGTAGCGAGTTTCGAGATGACGGATCAGTATTCCGCTCTGAAGGCAGGTGATCCAAGGTTGGATGGTCATGTCGCGCCTCAAGCCGGTGAATGCGCCCAATCGTGCGCAGAGTCATAGCACAGCAGGAACGGAATAAAAAGATTGCAAAGGTCAGGTCTGAGGTGGAGGAACCGGCAACCCCTCCAGTTCCATAATCCGCAGCGCATTGGTCGTGGGGCAGGGGCCGGGTCTTAGCGTGTAGTCGAATTGCAGCGCACCGGCTGCCACCGTTTCCTGAAAGTGGGCGTTCTGCAATCCGGGCACCGTCTTGTCGAGATCGGTCAATTCCAGATCGTGGGTGGTCACCAAGCCGAAGCCATTGCTTTGCGATAGCGCGGAAATGTAGGAACGGCTCCCGATCAACCGTTCACGATTATTGGTCCCTTTGAAGATTTCGTCGATCAGGAAGAGCACTGGCGGCTGGGCTCGGTCCGTCGTCGCGTCGAGCAGGCTTTTCAAGCGCTTCACCTCGGCATAGAAAAAAGACAGGCCTGCTTCGAGCGAGTCGTCCACCCGGATGCAGCAGGCCAATCGCACCCAGGCCCACTCGAATTGACTAGCGCAGACCGGGGCGCCTGCCTGGGCGAGGCATAGATTGATGCCCAGAGTTCGCAGGAAGGTGCTTTTCCCCGACATGTTGGACCCGGTCACCAAGAGCACGGCTCCCAGCGTTTCGAGAGCGAGATCGTTCGGGACTCGGTACGTTTCCGGAATCAGCGGATGGGCAAGGCCTTTGGCCGAAAGCCTNNGGTCGGTGGTGAGTGGATCCGGCCAGCAATACGAAGGATGGAGCGCGGCAAACGTGGCAAGTGCCGAGGCGGCCTCGACCTCGGCCAGTCGGTCCATCCATGCCGATAGGTGGGCGGATACCTGTGCCTGAATCCGTTGGAGCCGATAGGTGAACCACAAGTCCCAGGGGCAGAACGTGTTCGCGATCAGATGGATGACCGGATGGGCTTTGACGCTGATCGCGTGCAGGGTGCGGGCCGCTTGCCGGACGAGCTGAGGCGGATTCACCCCTGGTGCGAGCAGCGGCGCCCACAGGCCGGCGAGCGCCGAGTGGCCATGCCGGGCGTGCCGTTCGACAAACCCGAGCACGGCTCCCAGTTTCTCCAGTTCGAAGTGCACGCCCACCGCATGTTCCAATAACTCTTCGCCCTGATCGGTCCAGAAATAGAGCAAGGCATAGGCCGCGAACGACCACATCCAATAATTCGGCAGCCAGTCGAACAGCGCACCCAACCCGAGCCCGATGGTGGCGGCGGCGAGCAGGGCTTGAATCGCTAAGACGGTCGTGAGATGGGGAAATCCGACTGCATGATTTAGGACGGCTTCCAGTCGTCGGCCGTTAATCTCCTGTTCCCCGATCAGCTGAGCTTCGAGTCCCAGCCNNGCGAAACAACGATCGCGGAATGAGTTCCTGTACGAGGCGGCGGCGTAGAAGCCACTGGTCAGGTTCCGGCTGCTGCTCCAGAAGCCACGACACTAGACGCGACTGTCCGTGCGAGGAGACGGTGGTGTCGAGCAGATGGAGGAGCGAGTGGGGGCCGACCAGGTCCAAGTCTTTGGCATACGGATGGTGCTCGGGAGCGCTCGATGGACGGGCGGGAATGTGAGTCCAATCCAGCCGGAGACGTGCCAGGTGCACGACCTTGATCTGCTTCCAGAGACGAAGCCGGTGCACGCGACTTTCGAGCCTGTTATGATACCCGGCCACAATCAGAAATAGGGCGACGAAAGCGGTAACCGTCCCATTGCCGACTTGATACCACCCCATTTTGTAGAGGGCTACCGTGCAGATCGCTCCGACGATGAAGAGGATGAGTCGCCAGCGGGTGAATGCGGAACTAGCGGCGGTGGCCAGGGCGATCACGCGGTCGAGTTTCGCCACCAGGCGTGTCAGCGAATGGGCTTTCGTTACAGGCGTCACGGGCTGCTTCTGGGGCATAGCGCCGACCTTACTGGAAGGGGGAGAGTGCGTCAACTCTGACCCACACTCTGACCCGCATTATTCAAGAGCGCTTCTGCTGCAATCGCGGATTCGCCGATGCGACGAGCCTTCGGCGGGCAGGCTCGCCGCTCGCTCCCTCGACGTACTGTTCAAGTACACCTCAGGGCCTCGCGGCTCTGCATGCCCGTCTCGCAACGCGACTATGCGATTTCGCGACGAACCGTCATGAATAATGCGGGCTAGTCCGTCATGAAGTCAGATGGATGGATCGATGTCCAGATTCGGACCGCCGTTGATGCGGCAGAGTTGCTCAGCATGCTGGCTGATCCCGTGATTCAAGGTGGATGGGAGGAACAGGGGGTTGTCCATCTCTATTGGCCGAAATCACAGTGGAGCATGGAGGCACTCGGCCGCATGAGCACGACCTTGCAGAGACTCGATCCGGGCGCCTCGCCCGAAAGGGACATTCGTGTTGAGGAATTACCCGATCAGGATTGGAATCGGCAGTGGGCTAAGTCAGTCAGGCCGATTCGGGTCGGTCGTCGGATTGTGATCAGGCCGAGTTGGGAGCCAATGGCGCTGCAGGCACAAGACATTGAGATTGTGCTCGACCCGAAACAGGCGTTCGGGACCGGGCACCATGCGACGACGCAGCTGTTACTCGAATGGCTTGAAGACCTCATTCACGGAGGCGAGTTCGTGATGGATGTGGGGAGCGGGAGCGGCATTCTGGCGATGGTCGCGCTGCGGCTTGGGGCAGCCTCGGCCCTCGGAGTAGAATGCGACCCTGTTGCGGTGGATTGTGCACGAGACTATGCCACAGAGAACGGGCTTGGAGACCATCTCGAATTCCGGTGCGGAACGCTGGAGGACATTGATCGACAAGGCGAGCTACGACCAGATCTGGTTCTCGCCAATCTCGATCGCCAGACGCTGTTGTTGCTGTGCGATGAATTGGCGCAGTACGTGAGCCACGGCGCGCGGCTCTTGCTATCCGGCATTCTGCTCGATCAAGAGCAAGAGATCGTCGAGGCGTTCTCCAAGGTTGGCGCCATGTTGTCTCAACGACGTGAACAAGACGGCTGGGTGGCGTTGGAATTGCTGATGGTGGAATCCTGCGAAGGAGTAGGTGCGTGACCGAGACCGGACGCCCACCCTATCCTCACGTACACCAGATTAATGTGTCGGACGGAGGTGTACCGAAACGTCCGGTGCTGGAGGCCGTCATTGCCAAAACCGGTGTCGCGGGCGACCGGCAACGGAATCTCAAATTCCACGGCGGGCCGGATCGGGCTCTTTGTCTGTTCTCGCAAGAGGTGATTGAGCGGCTGCAGGACGAGGGCCATTCGATCGAGGCCGGTTCCTCCGGAGAGAACCTGACGCTCGCCGCGCTTGAGTGGGAGAAACTGAAACCGGGGGACCAGCTTCAGATTGGCCCAGACGTCCAGATCGAGATCATGAGTTATACGGTTCCCTGCGATCAGAATGCCCGGTGGTTCCGGGACGGAGACTACAAGCGCGTCTCCCAGAAAAAGAATCCAGGATGGAGTCGGCTCTATGCGAAAGTGCTGCGTGAGGGCGTGGTGAGACCGGGAGATACCGTCACGATTGCAGAACAGAGCAAATAGCGTATGGCCAGAGCAATACATCGGAGTTCTGTCCCAATCTTTGTCGGCCATTTGCTATAAGCCATTAGCATACGCTCTTGTGAGGTTATGAAATGATGCCGCGCGTGTTGGAGCCAGAACTCATGGATGATCCTGAACAGGCGCTCGTGTATGCGCGGGCAGATTTCGAAAAGGAGAATCAGGGATTTATCGATCGCTTTCACGAATACTACCCGGAGTTCACCGAGGGCCACATCCTCGACTTGGGCTGTGGACCTGGCGACATTCCTGTCCGGTTCGCGCGGACGCTTCCCTCTTGTCGCATCACCGGTGTCGATGCGTCGGAACCAATGATTGGACTGGCTGACGTGGCGGTGAAACAGGCCAGTCTGGCTGACCGGATTACCTTCCGCTGCGAGCGCTTTCAGGCTGTTTCGCTGGTCGAACCGGCCGATGCCGCAGTCTCCAACAGTCTGTTGCATCACGTGCCCAATCCCCTGCAGTTTTGGTATCGGCTCCGGCAACTGGTGAAGCCAGACTCCCCCGTACTCGTGATGGATCTGCTCAGACCGGACTCGCCCGAAGAGGCGCAGGCCATCGTGGATCGCTACGCGGCAAAGGAGCCGGAGATTTTGCGGCGTGACTTTTACCGTTCCCTGCTGGCGGCGTTCACCGAAGATGAAGTGGCGGCGCAGTTGGCGGAGATGAATCTGAGCCGATTGATCATTGATGTGGTGGATGATCGGCATTGGGTTGTCAGTGGAATCATCCACTGAGCAGGGCAGGATGGTGAAAACGATCCCCAACGGCGTTCTCACCTCGGCCACATCCTCAACGTACCCCAAAGGGTCGCCTGCGGTGTGGCCATCGGCTGCGGCCTTGTTGGATGACCATTTTGACCATCCTGCCCAACTCCGCGGCAGTTCCTCTTCGCTTCTCAACACCGACTTCGCATGGCCCTCGCGCGATGGCGCTTGCTTGTGTATGCTATTGAGCCATGCGGTTCTCGTTCGGAGTCTCTATCCTCGCCCCGCTCTTGATCTGCATGCTTGCAAGTACTGACTTCGCGCAGGCCCAGCTTGAAAACCTACGAAAAAATAGACCGATCGAACAGGCGGCACCAGCCGAATCCCCGATGGTCGAGATTCCAGCCGGTGAGTTCTCAATGGGATCGGATGGTGGGCAAGCGTTAGAGGATGAACGTCCCATGCACCGGGTTTGGGTCGGTAGTTTTTCAATGGATCTCCACGAAGTGACGACTGCGCAATACGCGGCGTTCCTCGCTGCCACAAACCGTCTCGCGCCCTGGCAATGGAACACAGTCGATCTGTCGCAGCATGGTGATCGGCCGGTGATCGGCCTGGACTGGTCGGACGCTGATACCTATTGCCAGTGGAAGGGGAAGCGGCTTCCCACTGAAGCGGAATGGGAAAAGTCGGCTAGAGGAACGGATGGACGGTTATATCCCTGGGGCAATCGGGTCCCAAACAAGGACCTGGCGAATTTCGCGTTGGGTGCGCGGTTCAGCCACAGCCAAGTCTTGATGCCTGTCCAGTCCTATGAGCAAGGGAAGAGTCCATATGGGCTCTATCAAATGGCTGGGAATGTCTGGGAGTGGGTGCAGGATTGGTACGCCGGGAACTATTACGAAATCTCGCCGGAACGAAATCCGCAAGGGCCCGAGGAAGGACAGTTCAAAGTGCTACGTGGTGGATCGTGGTCCGACCTGCCGAAATATCTCCTCACCTATGGGCGCTTCAAGCTTCCTCCAGAAACTCGGAATAGCTATACGGGCTTCCGGTGCGCCAAACCACAATAGGATGCTGAAAACGATCCCCAACTTCGTTCTCGGATCGAAATAATCCTCAACGTACCCCAGAGGGTACGCCTCCGGTTATTTCTCTCCTGCGGCCTCGTTGGATGACCGTTTTGAGCATCCTCCTACTCTAGTCATCGCGAGTAAATTCACTTCCAGGGAGGCTGTTCAAACTGTCTACCAGCGTCGTTCTTAGTCGTCCGTCTTCCTTGCGACGTACCCATCGGGGAAAGAGCTGTCTTGGCAGCTCGGGGTGGGCGGGTGNNGCCTCTGGGCTACGTTGAGGATGTTGACGAGGGGAGAACGAAGCCGGGGATCGTTTTCAGCAGCCGCTAGTAGAGGCTCTTGCTGACTTCGCCTGAGAGCACACTTTCGTTGCCGGCACTGTCGTAGGCGGAAATGGCGAAGAAATAGGTCTGTCCTTTCGGAAGATTGGAGACGGTGTAGCTCGTGACTTTTCCTGCTACAAAAGGCGATCCGGAGACATTATAAGTGCCGGAAGCCGTGCCGACATAGATCTTATAGCCGGCCAGATCAGGCTCCCCATTCGCTGTCCATGTGAGTGTCACGTTCCTTGTCGATGGGCTGGGAGGAGGAGGTGTTGATGGAGGAGTCGAGGGAGGAGTTGAGGGCGGTGGGAGTGAGGGAGGTGTAATGACAACAGTGGTCGGGGGTTGCAGCAAGCTCGCAATCGCAGTGTTCTGTACCAAGTTCATCGCCGATCGCGAACCGCTAGATGAGGGAGCTGAGCCGCTTCCTGCTGAGGCCACAGGGCGAACGCCTGCCGCGTTGGCGAATGGAGAGACAGTAGAAGATCTCGGGGCTGCCGTCGCAGCGCCAGTCGAAGTGACTCCCGGAAGAGGAGTCGCTGTCGATTTCGTGACGGATGCCGTTGCCGTGGGAATTGTGCCCTTGCTGATTTCGACTGTCGTCTGCGTGACCTGCCCGGCTGCGACGCCCGATGTCACGGCTGCACGGGGTGTCTGGGATGAGGTCGCAGGAGCGGTTATCGAGGCAATGGCCGGACGCTTGGCCAATGTTCGAGGGTGCGTCAATGGCATGGTTGGTAGAGAAACCGACGCTTTGGGTGGTCCGATCGGGCTCGTGATGCGAGTTGGCTCAGCGCTGGGAGGTTGGAGCATAGTCCCTTGAGTCGTGGCAGGCAGAGCAGTTGATTCAACAGCTGACCGGTGAATCAAGCTATGCCGGCGCGGTATCTCTTGTTCTGCAGCTGAGGTGATCCTGGGCATCGCTACAGATTGCAGGCCCGGGAGTAGTACTGTCACAAGGAAGAGAATCTGGAAGCGAAATGTCGAGGTATCTTTCATGGGCATCATTCCTGGCAGGTCATACAACACTCAGTTCGATGGAGACGACTACGCCATGCGTGTGTCCGGACGTCTGTCTGTGACACCACTGCATTGTGTCGTGGATAGGCGTGGTACGCCAGAAAAATATCATTTATTCCGGAGGTGTGCCCATTGTCAGTCGTGAATCAATGATGGAGCTGCGGGAACTCTTCCTGCGGTGAAAGGGAAGTGTACGCGCGTGGGGGAAAACCTATGTGAACAAGCCGCAGCTGATCGGGATTATGAGAAGAAGAGGGCCAGAAGGAGCAACCCCGTCAACGAGCAGAGCGCGGTGAAGTAGAGCGTGCCAGTTCGATCACTCAGCCAGGCGGTCTTCCACCCTTCGGGATAGAGCGCCTGATGTTCCGCAACCAGACCCTCCTCATAAAACCCCAGTGCTTGCTCGAGCTGAACCAGGACCTGTTTGGCCTGCCGGTGACGATACTGCTGTTGGAGGATCAGTGCGCAGAACAAGCCGCACCAGATCAGGCTCGCGAGCCCGATGAACAGGGTGTCGAAGGATGTCAGCCGATCCTTCTGTGGACTCAAGAGGAGCGCAAAGAGCATCGCGATCAGACCCAGTGAACCGTAGGCAGTGAGCCGTATCATCTGTTCGCGTCGTCGGTAGACCTCCTCTTTGTAGAGGGGATACAGAACCGTCAAGAGTTGTTGGACGCCTTCGGTAATCATGCTCTATCTAGCAGGATGCTGAAAAAGCCCNNGTCAGATATCTTCCACTTCACGCTTCACGGAGAGATGCGTAACGAGCCAATCGCTGATCAATGTGGTCATCTGGCGAAAATCCTCCCCCCCAGTGAATTGGTGATCGGCGCCTGGCAGGAGCTCCAGCCTCCTTGGTCCCCCCAGCGCGTCACGCAATCGCCGGCTTTGATGGAGGGGGACACATTCATCCTGCTCACCCTGGACAATTAGTGTGGGCACGGTGATTCGTTCAGCCGGCCCATAGGCGATCTGTCTGAGGCAGTCTTCGTAAAAGCCATACCGCAAACGAACCCGGTCCGGGCCTCCCATGATGTTCGGAATCGTGTCCGTGACTTGCCACCGTTCCAGCTCTTCGGATCCGAATTTTAAGCGAAGCTC
This sequence comes from Nitrospira sp., assembly GCA_003135435.1. Lineage (GTDB taxonomy): Bacteria > Nitrospirota > Nitrospiria > Nitrospirales > Nitrospiraceae > Palsa-1315. The sequence goes on from PLBR01000174.1 coordinate 38,126, forward strand.
TTCTGCAAAGTCCACCACAGGACATTTGAGGGCCAAACAAGCGATGTCGCGGCGCTGGGCTGCCGTGAGGATGGCGACGAGCCCTCCGAAGCTTGAGCCGACGAGCCCGATTCGGTCATATCCCCTGGCGCTCACCAGATCCAATGCGGTTTCGGTTTGATGCAAGGCCAGGGTTGTCGTGATCTCTTCGAATGGTCCGTCACTGTCTCCTTGGCCGAAAAAGTCGAACCGAAAGGTTGCCAGGCCCCGTTCATTGAGGAGGCGGGTCAAGGTCCTGTTGGTCACACTGTTCTTGCTGGAGAGAAATCCATGGCACAGCAAGGCGAGGCGCGTCGTTGGTCCGTCAGGCGTGCTCAGTATCGCAACGATGCCGTGACCATGAGGGTCATGAAATGTCAGGGCTTCTTCCATAGGATGATTTTTCGGACTAGCAGGCCAAGGGAAAGCTATTTTTGTACGCAAGATCTTCGATGGTCCGCACGTCTGGGNNACCAGACAGACCGAACAGACCAAATGAACAAGACAGGCTGGCGGAATTTTTCAGCATCCTGCTACTAGGACTGAAGAAAGTAGAAATGATTCGTGGGTCCAGTTCCGTGACCGATTGCCAGGCTATGGCGAATGGCCTCGGTGAGATAGGTCTTGGCTGTCTGGACGGCATCGTTCATGGATTTGCCTCGTGCGAGATGGGCCGCGATGGCCGAGGCGAACGTGCAGCCGGTGCCATGCGTGTGGGGGGTATCGATGAATTCCCCCTTGAACACATGGAAGAACCGGCCGTCATAGAGCAGATCGGTGGCTCGTTCTGCCGACAAGTGACCGCCCTTGATCAACACCTGCTTGCAGCCGAACCCGTGAATGACTTTGGCAGCGCGCCGTGCGTCCGCGAGCGTCTTGATCTCGATGCCTGACAGTTGCTGGGCCTCATGGATGTTCGGCGTGACGAGCAGCGCCAAGGGGAAGAGCTGTGTCTTCACGGCGTCGATCGCCGCCGGCTTGAGCAGCGCATGGCCGGTTTTCGAGATCATGACCGGATCCACCACGAGATTCGTGACATGCTGAGGCTTCAGCAATCTAGCGACGACTTCAACGATCGCCGCCGAGGACAGCATCCCGGTTTTTACCGCGGCGACGTCGAAATCGTCGAACACGGCATCGATTTGCGCCGCGATGATCGAGATCGGCAACTCGAAGACGTCGGTAACCTCTTCCGTATTCTGCGCAGTGATTGCGGTGATTGCCGACATAGCAAACACGCCATTGGCCGACATGGCTTTGATGTCGGCTTGAATCCCCGCCCCGCCACCGGAATCCGATCCCGCAATCGTCAACACCTGCTTCAATATCATGAGTGCTCCTGAATCAGTACCGCTAAGCCTCGCAGATTATACTCGGCAGGCCAGGCCTGTCCAGCGGGGCGAGCCTAGTAACCCCGGCAAAGCCCACAGGCCGCTGTGCTGCCAATAGGTGAGCCCTAGTAGAGCGATCAGCACTCCCAGTCCACCGACATTCAGCCAGATTTGTCGATGAGTCATGGCCCTGTTCTGATTCAGGGAATAAGCGGCGTATGCATTTACGGATTTCTTTGGCCTGAAACGATGGCGATAATGTTTATCACCGAACTGGTAGCCTCAGCACAGAGAGCGGCATTCTTAAAGGTCGCCGTTCGTTTATGAGTCAAATCGTTTGCGAATTCGAGAGATGCTCGCGCGTGCTTTCTGGCAACTTCGTTAGAGTGACCACCTAGCTCACTCTGAAGGTAAGCTTCTAGCATTCTCTTAGCATCAGTAGGGCTCACCTCGACACCATCTATAATAGGATGACGAGTTGGGTCATAAACTGTCTGTGCTAATAAGATTAGTGTTTCACGGCAAATCAAACCTAGCTGCTGATAACCAATTTCATCTTTGGCTTCTGCTAGTCTCCTTCTGGCCTCCTCGATAATGCTGTCGATCTTGGCCCATCCTGTTGGCTCTGGAAAAACAACGGTAGCTGACGAAGGGGAATAAGTTCTTAACCTTTCAATCACGCGAGAAAAAAGATCGGACAGGTACTGCCTTCTTGATTGGTACGTTGGTAAGTCTCCACTGCGCCATTTTCCGTACCACTCCCATAAATCTTTATAGGGGTTGGGATCTTTGATTCTGAGAGCCATCAAGCCAGTTTGAATTCGTATTCCTCTCTCTTTGTATTCTTCATTTACTAGCTGGATCCTTGCTCCACCTGTAGCAACAGAAACCATGAGGTTGCGCTGCGTTTCAATGTCCTGAGCAAGTTCGGATGCTGGAGCTCTCGTAATCTTTTCGCGCCACTTGGGGTCGTAGGGGATATCAGGACTTATGACCACAGCTTCAATGCTTTCTCGTTCAATTAATCTGAGAAGAAATTGGGCCTTCTTTAGAATTTCTTTTTGGAGGCTGTCAATTCTGTGGCCGAGTTCGACAAATTTGATAGAAGGTATCTCAATAAATACTGTGAAGAGATCGCAGTCTTCATTGCCCCATGACGCGCAACCTGTTTGTTCTATAGTCACTTTTCCTGTAGCAAGGAGGGAAACTTCCTGGATTTTCTTTTCGAGTTGTAGCAGGTGGGCAATCTTGCCGAGAAACGCATCGTGGTCACTAAGAAGGCTTTCCATAATGATTCTTGGATGATTGATGACGGCCAAGGATATTTTAGATGATATTTTCAGGTGGAGATAAGTGGATCTGCAGGCGAGGATATTCTGATCTTGGTCCTCAATAAATGGAACCGGTTTGCGCTGCACTGCGCGCATCGAGCGAACACTTTCCATCCTGTCTTTCTCTTCTACTTTCTCCCTCCCCTAGGGCCGGTGCTGTTCTTCGGGCAGGTAGCGGGGCTGGGCCAGACTGCGCGCGTCCAACGAGGGCCTTCTGAGGCCGCGCGTTGCGAGAGCAATGGAACGGCCCTGCTGCCTGCCCTCCCACTCCTCACACCGGCCACTTCTCTTCCTTCCACGCCATCTCCCAAAACATCCACTCATACCGCGAGCTGGTGACGAACGATTCTTCCATCCGCTGCTTCTCTTCTTTGCCCGCCGTCTTGGCCCACTGATCGACTTTCTTCCTCATCCAGCGCTGCACCTCGGCGAATTCTGGAGATGCGTAGAGCATGAGCCAGTCTCGATACGGATGATTCTTCTTCGGCGGGCCGTATTTCAAGAAATGCCGCCCGACAACGCAGTAGATCCAGGCGCAGGGAAGGGCGACGACGGTGATTTCCGCTGCCGAGCCTGTATGGGCGACGGTAAGCATATGTCTGGTGTAGGCGTAGTTCGTCGGTGCCATGGGCACGGACGACATCTGTTTGGCACTCATCTTCCACCGTGACCCATACCCTTCGTGGATGCTGCGTTCGACAACAATGGTTTCTTCGGCGAGTTTCGTCAGACGCAAGGCCGATTCTGAATCCGGCGCTCTCAGCGCTCCGGCAGAAAACACACGGGCGAGGTCACCGAGGAACCTTGCGTCTTGCAGGATGTAGTACTTGAATTTTCGTTCCGGCAAGGTTCCCTTGCCCAACGCCACGACGAACGGATGGGTGAGCTGCGCGTTCCACATCGGTTGGGCCAGCTTACGCAGATGGTCGGAAAACGACATGGGCCTTCTCCCCGTTAGGCGTAAAACGTAAAAGGTAAAACGTTAGATGTAAGATCTCAGATGAGCGGAAGTGACGATTCTACCAACGTAGCTATTTCCATATGTTGGTTTCGATCCTCTCACGTTTCACATTTCACGTCTATCGCCGGCTGGGGCCAGGGCCTCGGCAAACGATTGAGGCCGTCGAGCGCGGCGACTCTATAACATTCTGCCAGGGTCGGGTAGTTGAAGACGGTGTCGATGAAGTAATCGATCTTTCCCTGATAAGCCATGACAGCCTGGCCAATGTGAATGAGCTCTGTGGCCCCTTCTCCGATGGCATGGACGCCCAGGAGCGCGCGGGTGTAGCGATGAAAGAGCAGCTTCACCATGCCGGTTTCATCGCCGATGAGCTGTCCGCGGGCAATTTCCCGATAGTGTGCAATGCCCACCGAATAGGGAGTCTCTGTCTTGGCCAGATCTTCCTCATTCCACCCCACCATGGAGATTTCAGGAATGGCATAGATGCCGTAGGGCAGAAGGGCCGTGTCGGTGTGGTCGGGATGGCCAAAGGCATGGCAGGCGGCGTGGCGTCCTTGCTGCATGGATGTGGAGGCCAAGGCGGGAAAGCCGATGACGTCGCCGGCGGCGTAGATATGGGGGACTGCTGTTTGAAAATGGTCGTTTACGGGCACGCGGCCTCGCGCATCCGGCGTGATACCGACGGCCTCCAGGTTCAAGTCCTTCGTTGAGCCGATGCGGCCGATGGCATACATGAGTGTCGTGGTGGTGATCGGTGGTCGGTGCGTCAGCGAGACCGTGACCTGTCCATCGGAGTCTTTTCGGATTGCGACCACTTCTTCTTCATGGCAGAGCGTGACGCCGATGTCTGTCATCTGCTGTTGTAGGGCGCCGATGATCTGGGCGTCGACAAATTCCAGCAAGCGCGGTCGCTTGTCGATCAGAGTGACCGGCACGCCCATCGTGGCTAAGATCGACGCGTACTCTGTGCCGATCACGCCGCCGCCGACAATGACCATTGATGTCGGAAGGTGCTTGAGCGTGAGGAGGCCGTCGGTATCGATGATGATGTCGTCGTCGAAGGGAATCTCGGCCGGCCGAGCGGGGTTGGTCCCGACGGCGATGATGATCACTTGCGCATGATGTTCGATCGACGTGCCGGCCTGTTGAATGAGGAGCCGGTGAGGATCGACAAAGCGGGCCTCTCCGAAGATCAGATCGATGTGGTTACGCGCCATCTGGTTCTGCACGATCTCAATTTCGTTCTTGATGATGTGGTTGGCGCGAAAGGTGAGATCTTCGATCGTGATCGTATTTTTCAGGCGATATTCGGCTCCGTACAGGGTGCGTTGGCGGAAGCCCGAGAGATACAGGACCGCTTCGCGGAGGGACTTGCTGGGGATGGTGCCGGTGTTGGTACAGACGCCGCCGACGAGTTCTTTGCGCTCGATAATACCGACTTTCTTGCCGAGCTTGGCGGCCTGAACCGCAGCCTTCTGGCCGGCGGGCCCGGTCCCTATGACGAGAAGATCGTAATCGGCCATCAAGTTTCCTACCTAAGAAGCTGAGGTTCAGGTTCCGACAGAACAGTTCGAGGTTCTGAGTTCGAAGTTCCAAAGCCTCGAACGCCGAATCTCGAACATCTTGGCTTTGGCCTTAACCTCGACCTCAGCCTTTCTTCGGCCTAGCTTTCGGTGATCAATGACTTGGCTACGGCGAAGGCCATATCCAGGTCCGGCAGCTGGGTCAGCTCGGGAGTGATTTGCAGATACCTCACGGTGTTGTGGGCGTCGATGACCATGACGGTCCGCGCCAGAATGTGGGGCCCCTGGAGGAAGAGTCCGTAGGTCTTCCCGAATTCGGCGCCTCGATAGTCCGAAAGGAAGGTCACGTTGGCGATATGGGCTTCTTCCGAGAATCGTTTCTGTGCAAAGGGGGTGTCGATGCTCACGGTCACCAGTTCGACCATTTTGTCGAGGCCCTTGTTCTTCTCGCTCAGATAATGGGTCTGCTGTTCGCACACGGGGGTGTCGAGCGACGGCACGACGCTGATGATCCGAACCTTACCCTTGCCCTTGGTGTCGGTAATGGTGATCGGCGACAGGTCCATCTGTGTCAGCGTCACTTCCCGAAGGGGGTCGCCGACTTCAATGGCGGTTCCCGAAAGGGCCAGAGGGGTTCCCTTGTAGAGAACCGTATGGCCCTCACCCGCCACGGTGCTGCCGTCAGCGACGGTGATGCTCTTGTAAGGAAAGCTGGCGCCGGTGGAACTGTCCATGCTTCCGCATCCGGTGAGCCCGAGCGTCATGCAGACGGTGGCCCCGATGATCATTCGATGTGCTGCCCTCATAATGCCCTCCTTGGTGAGCCGACGGTGCCTACTGTATCAAGAATACGGTGGTATATGCTTGTGTTATCACGGTTGAATAAAGGCAATGAGTTCCTGGTTGACCAAATCCGGTTGTTCCCACTGCGGGATGTGTCCCGCCTTGGGGATTCTGATGAATCGTGACCCCTTGATGGTCTGCTGGAGTTCTTCACCCACGGCGATTGGGAACACCCGATCTTCTTCCCCCCAGATCACCAGCGTCGGGTGGGTGATTTCATCGATGCGCGTGGCAAATCCGGACTCCCATAGCGGAAGGTTTTCTCTGACGGTCATAATAGGTTTGATGAGTCCGGGGCGCTGACGGTTGCGATTGGATCGCTCGATGACGGCCGGTGTGAGGAGTGCCGGGTCATGCACGATTTCTTTTAAGACAGACTCGATCATCAGTCCGCCGAACAGCCAGTTGCCGAATGAGACGAGCCAGGACGGCGCACTGGTTTCTAGGGCGCGCCTGACGGACGGACTGGTGAGTTTCTCCATGATGTGTTGTGGCAGCCCATCGATAAGGACGAGCTTGACGACGTGTGTGGGGTGTGTCAGCGCCATGCCGATGGCCAAGCCGGCGCCCATGGAATTGCCGACTAACGTGGCCTGCGGGATCTCCACGGCGTCCATGAATCCGAGAAAGAAGTCCAACATCTGATCTGGCCGGTAGTCGATCTCAGGTTTATCGGACAGCCCGGCGCCGGGCAAATCGAGCGTGAGGACGCGGAAGTGCTGCGATAGCGCATGCTGCTGATGTTCCCATTGCCACATCGATCCCCCGAAGCCGTGGATCAGGATGACCGGTGGGCCTGTGCCCACATCCAGATAGGCGATCCGCTGGTCGTGGACGAGGACGGTTTTGATGGACATGCGCTCAATGGCGTCGAACTGCGCCGGAATCGACGATGGAGACGAGCAGGCGGTCATGATGTGACACAACAAACCAAAAATAAACAACGCAACGTGCGGCTGTCTGCATGCATGACCGGGGGCGCGCGGGTCTATNNACTCCAGCTGGATAACTGTTTCATCCGTCTTCACGTTGTCGCCTTCGGCGACCAGGATGGCGGTGACTGTCCCGTCGATCGGCGCCGGGACCTGACTTTCCATCTTCATGGCTTCGATGATCAGGAGGGGGTCACCGGCCTTGACCACGGCATCGATCGCGACGAGCACTTTCACGACGCGACCGGGCATCGGGGGGGCCACGTCTCCTGGCTTGGACGGCCTGGGCCGTTTGGGTTTGGCACCGGTACCACTGTCGGGAGCTTCCGGCACGCCGGCCAGGATCTCCTGGATCGGCTCCAACGAGACTTCTTCGAGTTTGTCGTTGACCCGGATGTAATAGGGTTTGCGGCCGTCGACCTTCCGCCCGGAACCGGACACCTTCACATGGTAGGTCTCGCCGTGGACCGTGACGTTGAATTCGGCGGGGGCCAAATGGAGTTCGGTGGCCGCAGCCGGTCCACTGGGCAAGAAGCTTTCGAGGGGCTCCAGCATCAGGTCCCCCTTCTCGCGCGCCTCAAAGAAGTCTCGCGCGATGGTGGGGAATAGAGTGAACGAGAGCTGATCTTCCACCGTTGCGGCTGAGGCGGGCAGATCTTTTTTGGTAGCCTCGAGTTCAGGCTCCAATCGATCGGCAGGCCGTATCTTGATCGGCTGGTCGTCTCCGATCGCCCGGGCCATGATGTCGTGATCAAGGGGCCCCGGCGCCCGCCCGTAGAGTCCGAGAAAGTAGTTCTTGGTTTCCGTGGTGATGACTTTGTACCGTTCGCCCGTCAGGACGTTGAGCGTGGCTTGGGTGCCCACGATCTGACTCGTCGGGGTGACGAGCGGGGGATAGCCCATTTCCTTTCGGACGCGCGGCACTTCATCCAGGACTTCTTTCATCCGATCGAGCGCATTCTGCTCGGTCAGTTGCGCAGCGAGATTCGAGAGCATGCCGCCGGGAATCTGCGAGGTGAGGATCTCGGCATCGACCCCGGTGAACTCGCTTTCGAACTGCCGGTACTTTCGGCGAACGGTGCGGAAGTGTTCAGTGATCGGAAGGAACGACGCGAGATCCAGCCCTGTGTCGTACGGGGTGTTGCGCAACGAGGCCACCAGGGTTTCCGTCGATGGATGCGAGGTGCCGCCGGCTAACGGCGAGATGGACGTATCCAGCATGTCGAGACCGCCCAGGATCGCCATGAGGGAGGTCATCGAGGCCATCCCCGAGGTGTAGTGTGAATGCAAATGGATCGGAACCTTTACCGCCGCTTTGATACGGCGTATGAGGTGATAGGCATCGAGCGGCGCCAAGAGCCCGGCCATGTCTTTGATGCAGAGCGTGTCGGTTCCCAAATCCTCAAGCTGTTTCGCCATGTCGACGAAACGGTCCACGCTGTGGACGGGACTGACGGTATAGCTGATGGCGGCTTCGACATGTTTGCCGCAGGCTTTCACTTCTCGCATGGCCCGTTCGACGTTGCGGACATCGTTCAGTGCGTCGAAGATGCGAAAGACGTCGATACCATTGGCGGCGGACCGTTCGATGAATCGTTCCAGCACATCGTCGGCATAGTGCCGATATCCGACCAAGTTCTGCCCGCGGAGCAGCATTTGGAGCTTGGTATTGGGCATGGCGGCACGTAGCGCGCGGAGCCGTTCCCAGGGATCCTCTTTGAGGAAGCGCAGGCATGTGTCGAAGGTGGCGCCACCCCAGACCTCGAGCGACCAATAGCCGACGGCGTCGAGCTTCTGGGCGATGGGCAGCATGTCCTCCGTCCGCATGCGCGTGGCCAAGAGCGACTGATGGCCGTCGCGCAAGGCGACATCGGTGATCAAGATGGTCTTGCCCGCTGCCGGTTGGATCTTCAGCTCTTGGCCGCTGCGGGCACGTGTCTTTGACGTCCGGACGGCTGGTCCGGCTGTCCGCTTCTTGGGGGTCTGTGTTCGTGAGGGTCGTCGTGTCGCCATGATGCCCGGATCTGCTCGTTATCTCGTCATCGGATCCCTGGGGTTGACCGGCAGCTGTTCAGTTAGCAGGCTGCGGAAACCCTATCTGGACATGCCAAAACTTCACTGGTTCGCCAATCTTGGACAACCGGAGAACCGCACGCAGGATGCTCAAAAAGGCCAGACTTCTCACCCGCCCGCCCTGAGTCTGCCAAGACAGCCTCTTCGCCCAGGGACGCGCCTTGTCCCAAGCAAGGCCGCAACTTCGCGGTTGATCCTCGTTTCACGTTTCACGCCTCNNGGACTTTTTCAGCATCCTGCTTACAGCCCTTCGTAGGCGGCGATGGCGGCGGAAAGTGCCAGCACCAGATCCTCCGGCTCCTCAAAATCATGATAGTTGAACAGCTCAGGATGCGTCTCCAGATAGGAGGTGTCGAAATGCCCTGCCATGAAGACCGGATCCTGCATGATCTCCATCATAAAGGGGATCGTCGTCTTCACTCCGCGCAAGACATACTCTTCGAGCGATCGTCTCATACGGCTGACGGTTTCTTCCCACGTACGGCCGCGCACAGTGAGTTTGGCCAAGAGGCCGTCATAGTAGGGCGGTACCGTGTAGTCCTTATAGACCGCTCCGTCGATGCGTACCCCGATCCCGCCCGGCGAGAGATAGGCTGTGATGGTGCCGGTGCAAGGCCGGAAGTTGTTTTTAGGGTCTTCCGCGTTGATGCGGCACTGGATGGCATAGCCTTGGAGCGTGACCTCCTGCTGCGTGATCTCAAGAGGCATGCCGGCTGCAATGGCAATCTGATTGCGCACGATGTCGATCGCCGTGATCTGCTCGGTCACTGTATGTTCGACTTGGAGGCGCGGGTTCATCTCCATGAAGTAATAGTGGCTGTCCTGATCGAGGAGGAACTCGACGGTGCCGGCATTGTCATAGTCGACCGCCTTGGCGATGGCGATGGCCGCTTCACCCATTTCGGCACGAAGACGTGGCGTGAGAATCAAGGAAGGAGCAATCTCGATGAGCTTTTGATGCCGGCGCTGAATCGAACAATCCCGCTCGCCCAGGTGGATGATGTTGCCGTGCCGGTCGGCCAGTATCTGGAATTCGATGTGATGCGGTCGCTCAATATACTTTTCGAGGAAGATGCTTCCGTCACCGAAGGCAGCCTGGGCTTCCCGTGACGCGACTGCCATGTTCTCACGAAGTTCGGCATCCGACCGCACCACCCGGAGGCCGCGTCCTCCCCCGCCTGCGTTGGCTTTAATCATGACGGGGTAACCGGTGTCTTGTGCGAACGACAGGGCATCCTTGACGTCGGTGATGCCGCCTTCGGTACCGGGGACGATCGGGATGCCGACTCGTTTGGCCAAATCGCGGGCTTTGACCTTGCTCCCCATCAAGTCGATGGCGTGCGGCGATGGTCCGATGAAAGTAATGCCGGAGGTGTGGCACAGCTGCGCGAATGGTGCGTTTTCCGAGAGAAATCCATAGCCTGGATGGATGGCATCGGCGCCGATCCGTTGTGCCAGACTCACGATCTGTTGTCCGTCCAGAAAGCCTTTGACTGGTCCCGGGCCGACCATGTAGGCCTCGTCTGCCTTCTTGACGTAGATCCCAGTCGAGTCGGCTTCGGAGTAAATGGCTGCGGTAGCGATGTTCAATTCGCGGCAGGCGCGGATAATTCGCATGGCGATTTCGCCGCGATTGGCCACCAGAATTTTCTTGAACATACCAGTCCCCAGCTCCTCAGATCGTTCGCGATTCTGCGAGAGTGCTCAGGCGAAAATGAGCGCGTAAGCTAGCATAGGATCAGGAGTCTTGTCGAGGGAGGCAGGGCGTAGAACAGGCCGGTTCTTAGGGGGATGTTGATACAGTTGCCGGTGGCTCTGGCCCGTGACACGCGAGACAGTTTGTCTTGTTTCTTTGGTTTGTTTAGTTTGTTTGGTTCGAAGAACAAAAGAAACCAGACAAACCAGATCCTGGTCAGCTTGCCAGGGGGGAACGAGCCTACTTGGACTTGATCAAGACCGGTTTCGACTGGGCGCTTCCGCCGCCCGCGACGATGATGACGAACGACATCCCCGCTTTCGCATCCGGCACAGTGGCTTCTATCGCCGAGTCGCTCATGAATTTGAAGGCCACGGGCATGTTTGAGGCCGCGCTGAAGGTCACCGTATGAAAACACTCCTTCGTGCCGAAATTCTCGCCGGTGATGACGACTTTGTCGCCCGGCTTGGCTTCGTCAGGCTCGACCTTGGCGATCCGTGGGCGCTTGTTCCGGTCGCAGATAGGGTCCCGTTCGACTTTCGCAGCATCGAACCCCTTGATAGATTCGGTATCGTAGAGGGTGAATCCTGCGCCATCGACCATCGCGCCTGGCTCCTCCGCGTGGGATACGGTCATAGGTGAAGCCATGGATCCGATGAGTCCCAGTAACATGAACACCGATGATCGCCACGTCTGCATAGCTGCCTCCTTCAATTACAACGACGCACGATTATTCCCCATTAATCGGAATATACGTCTCGGCAATGAGTTGTTGACCGGCTTGGGACAAGACGAACTGGATGAATGCCTCGGCCAAGGGGATGCGGCTCCTTCTTGGACAAGAAAAGGACGGGGCGCCGGAGTGGATAGCGGCCGTCTTTGACAGTGGGCCCCTCCGGTTCGACCTTGTCGATAGGCAAGAGTCTGACAGGGACGCCGTCTGAGACGACGGACAATCCCTGGCTCAGGGACAGGTAGGCGACCGCCGACAGAGGGGGAAGTGTTACCACGACGGTTTTAACGACCTGTTCATCGGAGCCAATTACCTTGGCGGCACCGGTGATCTTGCCGATAATGCCGAGTTGCGATTCAAACGCATCGCGGATGTTTTGGTTGCGAGGCCGGTCGATGACCAATATCTTCGTCTCCAGACCACCAAGTTCGGACCACAGCGTGATCTTACCGGAGAAAATGTCGGCCACTTGTTGCGTCGTAACTTCTTTGGTGAAATTGGAGAGGTGCACGAGGACGCCGATCCCATCCCACGCGATGGGCGTCGCCGAAAGATCCGGTGCTTCAGTTCCGGCAACGGCGATGTGGACCTGGCCTGCTTTGGCCATCTCAACGGGTTTCGAATTGCCGACCCAGACGACATCGAGGTAGGCTCGCGGGTTGGCTTTTCCAAATGCGCGGGCGAGGGGTTCGATGGTCGTCAGCTCCGGTCCGTTGCCGGCGATGGTCAGGTTTCCGGCGCCGGCCGCAAGTGCGACGAGGGCCATTCCCCAGCTGAACAGAAGGCTGAGGCCTAGCGCGAGCACGGCTCTCGCGATCATGCGATCTCCATGAGGTTGGGAGGGGGTGGGAAGAGGATGACGCGCGTTCACATGCCGGCCCACGGTCTGATTCAATTCTCCGTTGTGCCGCCGGTAGAAGGATCGGAAGATGGGGCCGCGTCGGGGGCGGCGCGTTTCCCCATCAACGGCGGAAGTTTGGCGAACTTGTCCATCCGCTCGTCTAACATGTTGTAGGCTTTCATTTCGGCAAAGCCGGTTTTGCGGGTCCCTTTCACCTGTGCCGTACAGGCGGACAGTAACCGCGTGGCGCTCTGGGCATTACAGTGCGGGCACACGGTGTCTTCCGCTCTGGCATGGACGGATTGGGTGGCGTCAAACTGCTTCTCGCATTGCCCACAACGATATTCGTAGATCGGCATAATTCGTATCCTTCAAGCTAGATGAAAACCGGGCATAGAGAATGTGCGCTCTTGACCGGCCGTTGAGCTTTGCCTTATTGTACTCACCTTGCTGATATGACTTCTAGTGGTTTACGAGGAGGATTTCGATGCCCCTGTTGATTCGGAAGTACAAGAGTGTTGGTGGGATGATGCAAGAAGAGCGGATCGACGATCCGGATCGGATCGAGCGGTATTTTCGACTCTTTGAGAAGGACGACTTGAAGAAGCTCGAGACCGGGGTAAAGGTCTTCATTGAGAAGGATGAGTGGCAACTCCTGCCCTAAGCTGTGTCACCCGTCTCAATCGTCAACAAGACCCCATCGCAGATTGGATCGGAATCTGATCGCTGGTCGTGAGTGCGGATGAGCTCTGCACGGTGAGAAAATGGCCGTGCTGCGGTCTGTCTGCGAGGTGCTGTTTTTATGATCTATTGGATTCACATCGCGCGGTCGATCGATCGGGTCACACTCCACAAGGATCGTTGTTCTGAGGTGCCGTCTACATCGATCGGTTCTTCAAGCGATTTTTGGGAAGGCGGGTGGTTCGATTACCCGGACAAGGAGCGAGCGTTAGCAGCGATGGAGCAGGCCGGGACGACCGATCAGCGCCGTTGTTCGCTGTGCAAAGCCTAAACGGTGATGAGTGATGAGTGACGCGTGATGGGCGAGTACGTCGGGTTCATGATCGACTCACAACAACCCATCACTCATCACTGATCACCCATCACTCGACTCCATGCCACGATTCGCACTCCTGTTGACAACGTTTATCTGGGGCGCGACGTTCCCCGCCACCAAAGCGGTATTGGAGCAAATTCCACCGCTCTCGTTTCTGTTTCTCCGATTTCTCCTGGGAGCACTGTTGGTCGGGGGTGGGCTTCTGCGGTGGAGACTTCGCTTGCACCGCGAGCCGGCGGTCTTGCGGGCGAGTGCGATCGCCACCTGTTGGCTGTTTCTAGGATACACTCTCCAAACGGTCGGGCTCCACTATACCACCGCATCGAATTCCGCCTTCATCACGGCGCTGTATGTCGTCATCGTGCCGTTGATCCTGCGCCGATTTGACCGGCGCGTGTGGTTGGCCACGGGAATTGCGATGGCAGGGCTCTGGTTGTTGGTGAGGCCAAGCGCATCCGGGAATCTTGGCGATCTCTTGACACTCGGCTCTGCGATTGCGTTTGCCGCGCATATCGCCTGTCTTGAACGGTTTACCCGCGAGGTCGATGCGCCGTCCTTGTTTGCCTGGCAAATGATGGCGATGGTCGTCTTGTTGCTCCCCACCATGCTGGTTGAACAGGCGCCGGCTCAGGCGTTTGCGCCGACGGCGTTGTTGCTGATCGGGCTTGGGGTGACCGGAGGACTTGCGACCGGGGCCTTTGCCGTTCAAATGTGGGTGCAGCGCATTATGCCCGCGCAGCAGGTGGCATTGATCTTTGCATCGGAGCCGGCCTACGCGGCCTGGCTTTCCTGGTACTTTCTTGGGGAAACATTGGATCTTCAGGGGTGGATTGGAAGTGGGCTCATTTTGTTGGCGGTGGTGGTGGGCGCTTTGGGGGGCGGCCCTCAGTCGTCAGCGCCCGCGGTCGGCACGGTCCAGCCGGCTTAGCCCGCCTTATTCATGAACGCTTCTTCTGCAATCGCAGATCAACTGCTACATGCTTTGTCGCTCATGAAGCGTGAATCGCAGGGCGGAATGAGTGTGTCTGTGTCGTCGCATGCGAGATACGAGGTACGCTTCACGAGGAACGCACTCTCGGGCAATTTCGCGACGAACCGTCATGAATCATGTGGGCTAACTCGTTACAAGGAGTCAGATGGCACAAAAATTTGCCAATGGACGTTGGGTGCAGGAAGGGTTTCTGGATAATCGTGTCGACGGAACGATCGTAGGGCGGATCGTGTTTGCGGTGGTCGGTCCTGTCGATGTGTATTTACGTGGAAACTTTAAGGCCGATATCGCGGGGCAGGTCATTCAGTTTCGGAATCGTCGGTTTGAGGACGAGGATCTCGCCGGACAGGTGATTGGTGACATGGAAAATCCGCAGATTGGGGATGTGAACTTGATCTCGTTCGACCCCCATCCGAACCTTATGCCTCATCCGTATATCGAATGGTTCTCGACGAGAAAGAATCACTACCGCATCGAATTGGAGCCGGCAGATGCCTGGATCGTTCCCGCATCGAAGGTGGAAGAGATCGATCGGGCGAGTCGAACGATTCGTGAGGCGCTCGCTGGGCGGGTGACTGAACGACCGACTCGGGAACCCACTGATTGGGTGTAGCGGACTAGAAACCGTCTCTCGTTCCTCGTGAAGCGTATCTCGAATCGGACCAGGCTTCGGCCCTCACGCGAGGGACGAACGATGATCAAAAACTACACAGCGATCGCGTCCTACTTGCTCTTCCCCTCACGCACACAGACCGGCACATTCTTGATATCTCGCACCAGCGCTAGCCCTTCCATCAGCCTCAGCCAATAGTAGGTCATGTCGATTCCCCATCAAGAGAAACCTTGCCGGGTGGATGCGGGATAGAACCCGGCGGCCAGGCTGATACGCCGCGGAACTAGGTAAAAAGAACGGTTGCAACTTCGGTACGGTCGGTATGATCTGCCGCCTGCATCCCTGTCAAACGTCGCGCGCGTTGCTGGAGCCAGATATCGCCAGGAGGCAGTCGAAGGGGATAGACCAGCAGAGGATCCGACTTTCCCCAATCTGACGGGATGGGCTCGATGGCCCCTGAAGGAACGTGCTCTAGACCGAGAATGAGGGCGACCGATACCGTCTTCCTGGCCTCAGAAGAGAGAAGGGCCGCTGGCCGGCGTTCCCCAACCAACTGAACCCGCACGACGGATAGGCCCCCTGCCACCATGCCTAACCGAGCCGCGGCGCCACGGGAAAGATCGAGAATTCGGCCGTTAACATAGGGACCCCGGTCAGTGATCTGTACGTGGAGGTATTTCCCGTTCGCTAAGTTCACGACCCGGACTACGCTGCCGAGTGGGAGGGTCCGATGGGCCGCGGTCAATGCCTCCATGTCGAACAGTTCCCCGTTGGCCGCTTGCTTGCCATGGAACGACTCGCCATACCAGGAGGCCACCCCACGATCCTCAATCCCCACGTCCAATTGAGACGTCCCCTTAGGGACCCACGAACAGGCACTCAGGAGCATTCCCAGGCTGAGACTCATCGCCCACAACAGCTGACGGCTGCTTCCACGAGTTCGATTGATCATCTACCACCCCTTGTTCCGGGTTAAACCAACTGCCACACAGGATCCTGGCCTGTGTACCCTCACAGTACGGTCCAACCGGACAGTCCAACAATACCGAGAGCGTAGCCCTAACCCCTACGTTGGGATGAAGGAAGAAAGAGAGAGCGATACGGAACTGTACAACAACGAACCGACAATCTTGGCTGGCAACCTAGAGGACTGTGTCTATATATAGAAGAAAGTACTTGTGCCAGTCAACCCATGATCGGTACGAGCGAGGACGGCTTGATGGTGCCATGCCTGAATCGGACCCCATACCATCCCACCCATTGTGGTCTTGGTGCCTGAACCAGAGGGGCTATTGAACCTGAATGATTCGAGCAAATACCCCGTCCCGCTGTTTGACATAGGTCAGCCACACCGTCTCGCCCACTCTGATGGTCTGAAGCGCGATCCGCTTTCCCTTCCGCACAATTCTAGTTTGGGCTGTCACCTTGGCCCCCACGGTCATATCGTTCTGCTTAGTCAACGGTGTATTCACAACAATCATGTGGGGAGTTTGGACGACGTTCACCGCCATTACCTGGCCATGAACCCGATAGGTCCGCCCGTCGACTGCCCCACTGTCAGGCGGAATACAGAGCAGTATCACCAACGCAGCGACTGCGAATAGTGTCCTCCTCCCTTGACGCACCCTGGTCATGATGATCGGTTCCCTCAGACAGGCCTGTCCACGCGCGGGCGGACTCTAGCAGGATAGAGAAAACGTGTAAAGTTGTACGCAACTGAACACGATATTGACTGCCCCAATCTGACTGAGTAAGATGCCGACCTGTTGCCTGTTAGGGTGCAATGACCAACCCGCCGGCAGCACTCCCCCACTCTATTGACCCAAATCACCTCATATGATTGAAGTCCAACAGATCACGAAGCGGTATGGACAATATACTGCCCTCGATCGCGTCAGTTTCTCCGTCGCCAAGGGCGAGGTGTTGGCGTTCCTGGGCCCGAATGGGGCGGGTAAGACCACCACCATGCGCATCCTGACCTGCTTCATGCCGGCCACCGAAGGCACCGCACGAGTGGCGGGATTCGATTGTGCGGACCAGCCGATCGAGGTGAAACGCCGGATCGGCTACTTGCCAGAAACTCCGCCGGTCTACCAGGAATTGACGGTCACAGAATACCTTCGATTCGTGGGCCGTCTCCACGGTCTGAGCGGAAAAATGCTCACCACGTCCATGCACCGCGAAATCGAGCGGCTCGGACTTGGCACGGTGCAACACCGGCTGATTGGAAATCTGTCGCGCGGATATCGCCAGCGCGTCGGCCTGGCCCAAGCGCTGCTGCACGACCCCCAAGTCTTAATCCTGGATGAACCGACGGTCGGCCTCGATCCGAAACAGATTCTCGAAATTCGAGAGTTGATCAAGAATCTGGCTGGATCCCATTCCGTCATCCTGAGCACCCACATTCTTCCCGAAGCCACCGCCGTGTGCCAGCGCGTCGTGATCATCAGCGGCGGGCGCATCGTGGCCGAAGACACGCCCGAACAACTCTCGGCACGGCTGCGCCAGTCCGAAAAGATCTCGCTCACCCTCAAATCTCCCGCCGCAGACACCGACAGTCGCTTAAAGACGGTGCAGGGGGTCCAGAACGTCTTCACAAGCGGCGCTCCCGGCACCTTTCTCCTGGAATGCGAACTTGGCCGGGACGTGCGGGAGGAGGTGGCTCGCCTGGCGGTCACCAGTGGATGGGGGCTGCTCGAACTAAAAGCCATTTCCATGACGTTGGAAGACGTGTTCCTCCAACTGACCAGACATGAGGAAGGCCTTGCGCCGAACGCCGTGGTTGCCTCAGAAGTACCGGCCGGCCAGCCAACATGACACCAGTCCAAGCCATCATCGCAAAGGAGCTGCGTTCGTACTTCGTCTCGCCCGTGGTGTATGTCGTGGGATCCGTGTTTCTCCTGATCGTGGGACTGCTCGCCTATCTCTACGTTGTCTTTGCCGGAGCCCAGGCGATTCAGCTGATGCAGACGCAGGGAAGCGCCCAGATCAATCTGAACGATCTGGTCTTCCGGAATCTGTTTGCCAGCATACGATTTATCCTCCTGATTATCCTGCCGATCCTGACAATGCGGCTATTCGCCGAAGAACGCAAACTCCGCACCTTTGAATTCTTGCTGACCTCTCCGATCGGCATCAACGAAATCGTGGTCGGCAAGTTCATGAGCGTGTTCCTCGTCTTTCTGGGCTTACTCGGACTGACCGGTCTCATGCCGCTCATGCTCGCCCTCTTCAGTGATTTCGATTGGTATCCCGTGCTGACCGGCTACCTTGGACTAGTCTTGCTCGGCGCCCTCTTTCTCTCCGTCGGTGTGCTGGCCTCGGCGCTGACCGAAAACCAGATCGTCGCGGCCTTTGTGAGCATTGGCCTGTTACTGGTTCTGTGGCTCCTCGCCGGCTTGGGGGCACTGCTCGGGGATACGGCCATCGGACAGGCCGTCTCGTACCTGTCATTCATGGAACACTACGACCACTTAGTGCGTGGGCTGGTCGACACGAAAGACCTCGTATATTTTTTCAGCGGTCTGGCCTTGATGCTCTTTTTGTCTCACCGAGTTGTGGACTCGGCACGGTGGAAATGAACCTCAAGACAATTCCACTTGGCGTGATGGGAGTAGCTTTGGCCGTGGCCGGAGCGATCGGCTATAGCCTCGCCCCGGAAAAACTCTGGCTGGTCGCCCTCATGGGAGGATCGGCGCTCCTCTGCCTCATCCTTTTTTTTGTCGTCCATTTCATCAGCCTGAAAGCCTTCTCCACCCGCCGCTCTACGCGCATGGGTGCAAACAGCCTGCTGATGATCCTCCTCTTCGTCGGCATTCTCGCGATCGTCAACTTTCTCGCCGCCCGCCACTCCATTCGTTGGGATCTGTCGGAGAACCAGAACTTCTCCCTCGCCCCGCAAACATATCGCGTGCTGCGGAGCCTCCCGCGCGAGGTGCTCGTCACCGTCTTCACCAGAGAAAAGGACCCCGGCTACCAATCCTACAAAGAACGGCTCGATAGTTATCGGCAAGCAAGCCCAAAGANNGAAGATTTCTGTGGAGTTCGTCGACCCGGAACGGCAGCCGAAAATCGCCCAAAACTACGGCATTTCCAGAACCGATACGGCCATTTTCGAAAGCGCTGGCCACACCGTTCGGGTCACCGCTCCCTCGGAAGTAGAACTGACAGGGGCGCTGATCCGCGTGTCTCAAGACAGCAAGAAACGCGTGCTTTTTCTCGAAGGGCACGGTGAACCAAGTCTCGACGATCGGGAGCGAACCGGACTGTCTGCCGCCAGAGAAATCTTGATCAAGCAGGGCTACGACGTCGGCACCCTCAGCTTGCTCAAAGAGGACGCTGTGCCGGATCTCACCGCCATCCTCGTCGTGGCCGGGCCCCGTCGCCCGGTGACCACCGAGGAGCAAGAACGGATTCACGCCTATGTGGAAAAGGGCGGCCATCTCCTGCTGCTCATCGACCCGGATACGCAGGCCGACCTGAATCCCCTGCTCAAGCGGTGGGGCCTGGGAGTCGGCCCTGGAGCCCTGGTCGATTTGCAAGATCGATTAGCCCAAGGCGATTTAACGTCTCTGCTTGTCCGCACATTCACAGAACATGAAATTACGCAGGACCTCTCCGCCGCCGTGATGTTTCCCCTCGCGCGACATATCACCTTCGATGAACAGGTCGGCAACGCATGGGACTACGTGCCGCTCGCCCGAACATCGCCGAACAGTTGGGCTGAAACCGACCTGAAAGGCCGCGTAGTGAACCTCAATGAAAAGGAAGACGTCAAAGGCCCCCTGCCGATGGCCGCAGCCCTCACGCCGAAGATCGCACCGGAGGAAGGCAAGCCTCGGCCGGCGATCGTGGTTATTGGCAATTCCACGTTCGCGACCAATGCCTTCGTGAACTTTCCCGGCAACAGTGACTTTTTTCTCCACACGGCTGCTTGGCTCGCTGAAGA
Organism: Nitrospira sp.; assembly: GCA_003135435.1. Classification (GTDB taxonomy): domain Bacteria; phylum Nitrospirota; class Nitrospiria; order Nitrospirales; family Nitrospiraceae; genus Palsa-1315. The sequence continues at coordinate 58,017 of PLBR01000174.1, forward strand.
ACGGAACATGATGGCGATCGTCCCGAAGGATTCCGCGCTTCGCCCATTTACTCCCAACCCCTTACAGGAACGAGCACTACTCTACCTGCAAGTCATCCTCCTGCCGGCCTCCATGCTTATCTCCGGCATCATGGTCTGGCGCAAGCGCCGAAGCCTATAGACCGATGCGTTACTGGCCCACACTCGTCATGGCACTCGTACTGGTTGGACTCGGCCTGTACCTCTATGCCATCGAACTTCCGCAGAAAGAGTCGCACGATCGACAAGACACCATCGACAAGAAGGTGCTGCTCTTCGACCAGGAAACCCTCTCCGGGCTCACCATCAAAACCGACCGGCACGAACTCGTTTTCGCTCGGACTCCGGAGAAGGGCTGGATGATGACCGTGCCTCTCAGCACCGAGGCCGATCAGCGGGAAGTACAGAATCTGATCCGAGCCTTGGTCACAGGCAATGTGACCCGCGTCGTCGAAGACCACCCGACCAACCTGACTCCCTTTGGACTCGACAACCCGGTGACGACCATCACCGTTGCAGCCGGTGCCGCACGGGAGACTTTCTCCATCGGGGATAGCGGTCCTCTCTCCTCCACCCTCTATGTCCTTCGTGAATCAGATCGCAAAGTCCTGCTCACCAATCTGGCCCCCAAAGATTTCGTGAACAAGACCTTGATGACCTTTCGTCGCAAAGACCTCTTGCACGTGTCGCAAAGCGACGTCGACCGTATCCGTCTCACCTACTCGACCACCGAAATTGTGCTCTATCAAGGACAGGAAAAGCCCAAAAGCAAATGGAAGCTTCGCTACCCGATTGAAGGCGAAGCCGATCAAACGGAGGTGCGGGCCCTTCTGTTCAGGCTCGAAGACTTAAAAGCGCTGGGCATCATCGACCCGGGGCCCGAACGCGACGCCCTGGCCAAAACACTTACCGTGCCGAAAGTGAAAATCGCCATCCATACGGCCGATGGTGACCAGACAGTCAAACTGTACCAACCAGACCAGGCCAGCGGCGAAGCCATCGCGGAATCGAGTCCCGAGGGCCCGCTCTATCGCATCAATCCCGCAGCGATCAGAGACTTGACCAAGGAATTATTTACGTTCCAGGACAAGCGGTTGCTCGGCATCGATTACACCGACATCGCCATGCTCTCCATCAAGACGCCGACCGAACAATATGTCCTGATCAACCAGCAGAACGAATGGGTCTTGGAAGATCAGCCGACTGAGAAATTGGACCAACAAGCCACCGACTTGTTTGTCAGCCGTGTCGCCAATGTCCCCGCCGAGGAACGGGTGATCAAACAGGCCGGGCCGTTGTCGCCCTACGGCCTCGTGACACCAGCAGCAGAATTTATCGCTACGGGAAGGGACGGGAAGCTCGCGGGAAAGCTTTCTATTGGGAGCCATGCCGACGGACTGGCCTACGCCATGGGGCAGCGGATCCAAGGCATCTTCCAGATTCGCGCCGACCTGCTCACGCAGATCCCTGCGAAGAAAGACCTGCTGGCTGCCTCATCCGAACAGACACCCTCTTCGCACTAGCCGCGGCAAGAGATACTGCCGCTGACTAGGAGCCTGTCCGACATTGACCATTCTACTGCGACGAACAATCCACGACCATCTGCGTCGTTCTCGGCCCGAAAAAATCCTCAACGTATTCCAGCGAATACGCCTCCGGTTTTCCCGGGCCTGCGGCCTCGCATCTGGTCGCATCTTCTTCGCCTCGTCACGAACGGCAATGCCGGACAGGCTCCTGGACTTTTCAGCTCCCATTCAGTATCGTACCTCCATGCCCCCGTAGCTCAGTTGGATAGAGCAACGGTTTCCTAAACCGTTTGTCGTACGTTCAATTCGTATCGGGGGCACCAATTTTTTCAACCACTTCAATACCACTCGCTTCTCCAATAGAACCCACTGTTCCGGTTCCTGTCACGGTTCCATTGGAAACCGGCTCGGATTCCCCTGCTGGAATCTGACTCTCTCGCACCGCTGCCGGAGCCTCCCGAACCCCGCGACCCCCTCAACTGCGGCCTTCAGGTGCGATGGACTCAGGTGGGCATACCGTTTGACCAGGGCCGTGGT
>PLBR01000133.1:0-24060 GCA_003135435.1 Nitrospira sp.
CTGCGCGAGTTGGCGGAACAAAATCTTTCCAAGGCGCATTTTGCCGCCGCGGAGCTTACGAAAATTCCCGGTGTTACGCGCGCGTTCACAGGACCGGTGTTCAATGAATTCGTGATACGGCTGCCGCGTTCGGTGCGCATGGTCAACGCGCAACTGCTGCGCGAAAAAATTATCGGGCCGCTGCCGCTGGGCGGGTGGTACCCGCACCTCACCAAGTGCGGCGTGGTGTGCGTGACGGAAACCACACCGCGGGCGGAAATCGAGCGCTTCGCGGCTGCCGTGAAACGCATACTGGCGACGCCGGTTTAGGGGAGAGCACTTGCCCGACAGGATCAAAAAAGCGCGCCGTCATCCCAGCCAGAACGAGGGGCTAATCTTCGAGAAATCCGCTCCGGGAAAGCGCGGCATCGAGTTGCCTCCCCTGGACGTGCCAGCGGTGGATGCGCAACGCGTGCTGGGCGCCGAGTACGCCCGCGATACCGTTGAAGGNNATCATTCGCCACTTCACGCGGCTTTCCACCTGGAATTACGCCATCGACCTGGGGATGTATCCGCTGGGATCGTGCACCATGAAGTACAACCCGCGCGTAAACGAATTCGTGGCGCGGCTAGACGGCCTGGCCACCGAGCACCCGTTCCAGCCGCAGGAGCTTTCGCAAGGTTGCTTCAAGATTCTGGCCGCGCTGCAACAATGCCTGCTCGAAATCACGGGCATGGACGCCATCACCATGCAGCCCGCCGCCGGCGCCCAGGGCGAGTTGACCGGGCTGCTGCTGATTCGCGCTTGTCTCGCGAGCCGCGGCAACGCCCGCAAAAAAGTGCTGATTCCGGATTCGGCGCACGGGACCAATCCCGCCACCGCGGTGATTGCCGGCTACGAAGTGCAAAATATCCGCTCCGACGCGCGCGGGCAGATGGATCTGGAGCATCTCCAAACCCTGGTCACCGAAGATGTCGCCGCGCTGATGATTACGAACCCCTCGACGCTCGGAACGTTCGAGCCGCGCATCGCGGAGGTTTCCGAACTGCTTCACGAGCGCGGCGCCCTGCTCTATATGGATGGCGCCAATATGAACGCGCTCGCGGGGGTCGCGCGTCCCGGCGATTTCGGAGTCGATGTGATGCACCTTAACCTGCACAAAACGTTTTCCACGCCTCACGGCGGCGGCGGCCCGGGCGCGGGACCCGTGCTGGTAAAAAAGGAACTCGAAGCATTTCTTCCCGTGCCCGTTTTGGTGGAAAGGGACGGCCGGTTCGCGCTCGAGACCCATCGGCCGAAGTCCATCGGCCGCGTGCGCGCGTTCGTCGGAAATTTCGGGGTTCTGGTGCGGGCTCTGGCGTACACGCTGGCGTACGGTCCCGGCATGCGTCAGGCTACCGAAGACGCCGTGGTGAATGCGAATTACATCCGCAAGCTGCTCGAAGACGTCTTCGACCTGCCCTATTCATCGCCTTCCATGCACGAAGTGGTTTTCAGCGATAAGCTGCAAGCCAAAAAAGGCGTGAAGACAATGGACATCGCCAAGCGCCTGATTGACTACGGATTCCATCCCTATACAACCGCTTTTCCGTTGATCGTACCGGGCGCGCTGATGATCGAACCGACGGAGAGCGAGTCGAAAGCCGAAATGGATCGGTTCTGCGAGGCGTTGATCTTGATTCATGCCGAGATGCAAGACGTCGTCGAGGGCCGCCAGCCACGCACAAATAATCTGCTAAAGAATGCTCCTCACACGGCACTGGTCGTGACGGCCAACGAATGGAACCGACCCTACAGCCGTGAACAGGCCACTTACCCCGCGCCCTGGGTACGCGACCATAAATTCTGGCCCAGCGTGAGCCGCATCGACGAAGCCTATGGAGATCGCCATTTTATCTGCACGTGCCCGCCGATGGACAGCTACTAGATCGGCTGCTAAAAAAGGCTCTCAACGTCGTTCTCGGCTCACAGACATCCTCAACGTACCCCAGAGGGTATGCCTCCGGTGTCTGCTTCGCCTGCGGCCTAGTTGCGAAGCCTTTTTGAGCAGCCTCTGAAGAAAGGGAGGCTCACGACATAATCCCGCTTGCTCAGCCTGTCACCTTTTCTTCTCACGTTGGGGCTGTGGAGTCCACGCTGGGAGACGCGGTCGGCCCCGGAAACCCCCAGAAAAGTAACCTGTTCCCTTTCCGTCTCCCCCCCTTATTTCAGGCGGGCGTGGCCATCTAATTCCGTACAAATCTTCTGCTCGGGAAACTGAGGGCCGATAGGATCCAGCTTGTATTGGCTCAGGTACTCCTTCTTGCTACCCACGAAAAATGCTTCGCGAAGGAGTGGCTTATGGACTGACCTGGAAGGTCCCATCCCTGTGCCCCAATTCCAGACCTCTGAGCTGTCGTCATGAAATCGAAACGGTATAACTTCTCTTGTGCCGTCTGGATGTACACGCTCCAATCGATGCGGACGAAATCCAAGGGGAAGAGCATCGCTCGTACAGGCACAGCCGGATTCTGGGATAGGTACATGAATACTCCCCGTTCCAGATGGTAAAGCATCGTATGTGGGATCTTCGTACTGAATGAGAACCCACCCTTTAAAGTGTGGAGGAAACTCGTAAACCACCTCCTGGTTCCCGCCGCTAAAAGAGATGTTCGGCGCGAACAAGCGCAGGAGAATGCCTGCGCCGATGATCCAATGCCTGAGCCGAAGATGCGACATTAGTGCCCGTGATCCTCCCACGGGCTGAGCTACCCCCGATTCCGTAGACACCCCCGAATGGGAATAGGGTTCTGGGTTTCGAACTGCTCGGTGTGGCGCGTGCCTCCACGACACCGTGCCGGTTTCCCCGCGCACAGCAGACCGCGGAAACAGTCCGCCAGCCTGTCTTGTTCATTTGGTCTGTTCGGTTTGTTTGGTCTGTCTGGTCTGTCTCGTTTATTTGGTTGTTTGGATTCTCTGGGTCAAGCACCCAGACCAATCAGATAGACCAGATTAACCAGACAGACTGGATAGACCAGATAGATAAAAGAACTCACTGGAGTCATTGCTTGACTTGGCACTTCGAAGCAGAAGAAGGAAACAGCGGGGTGGGGAGTGATTGCTCGATCCGCCACCGGGCGGCTCCTGCTGTGGCTTCGGCTGGGCAAAGACTCGATGGGGTGGTGAGGCCTACCGGTATGTGGCCATCGCCGTCGTGCACGCCGATGCAGCCATGACAGGAGCTGTCGGAGCACCGGAAGACACCGCGTCAGGATCCGGAAAAGCCAGGTTCGCATCGGGCAGGCGGGTGTGGCTCGCGTTACCGCTTCCAGGTCTCGTTGATTAAATTGGGTACGCGCTGAAAGTGAGCGAGGTTGTTTGTGACCAACATGCGCTGGGCTTCCAGCGTCGTTGCGGCAATGAGTAGATCCGCATCGGGGAGCAGGGCGCCCTGCCGATGGAGTTCGCCATACAACGTGGCGGCGCCGTCCACCACCTGGTCGGTGAGCGGGAGGATGAGGCTGGCTTGACACAGGAGCGTAAATGCCGCCTCCTGGGTCCGCGCCTATTTGGCCTTCAGCCCGCGGAGCAGTTCATAGCGGGTGATGATTGAGAAGGCGAGCCGCTCGTGTTCGGCGAGATAGGTCCGTACCCATTGCAGGACGAGCGGATGTTGTTTGAGGAGTTCAGAGAGAATATCGGTGTCAAGCAGGACTGCGGGTTGAGGCATTAGGCGGCCGGTTCACGGAAGAAGTGCTGCCGGTCCAAGGCGATGGCCTCCACATGTGCAATGTCTTCGGCGGTGAGCCCCTGGTAGACCCGTGCGGCACGCCGCAAAATTTCCTCGGCACTGACAGCCATCTCGGTGTCCACCGTGACCTGCACTTCCGCGTCGTCCGCAAGCGCTAAGGGCTCCAACGGTTGTAAGACTCCGTCATGGTAGCGGGCTTTGATCGTTTGTCGCATCGTGGGTCCCTCCTCAACTCTCCACTCATTCCCTTGATTTGGGTCTCGATGAATCCTATTGTACCCAAGCCGCATGAAAATCTCACTACCTGTGCAGAACCACCCATCACCATCGCGTCCGACCCGCAATCGAAAGCCGATGGAGCATGAAAACGGTGTCAGGAACCGTTTCTGGCTCATTATGGGGGAGGGTGCGGGAGGGGGTGCGAGACCGGCGTGCGGAGCCCTGTCCTGCCTGTCGCGCTTTTCCCGCCAGTCTCGCTCGGCTATCCTGCGGGAGTGTGCTTCTGTTGTGCCACACGTGCGAACCATAGAAGTTCGAGGGTGCCACAATAGTTTTTCCGCAACCTGTTAGACCTGCCTCTTCAGCCACCGGTCGCTGTCTTTCTTGTGGAAGATGCCGAGGATCACGACGCGCGGAGCCGCGATCCGATAGTAGATTCGATAATCGCCGACCCGCAGGCGATAGAGCGGTGGTGAGAATCCGGTGAGGCGTTTGATCCGCGTCTTGATCTCACGAATGGGGTCAGTGCTGAGGTGCGCGCGAATTTGCTCCAGGATGAGGCGGGCGATGGCATGAGGGAGTTTGGAGATCTATCGTCCTGCGTGATTCAGAGACCTCGATGGAGAGTCGGGGTGACTCCTGACTCATTGCGGGATCCGCTTGAGAATCTGCTCCAGAGGGAGCCCCCGTGGGTGACGTAATCCTTCCAGCGCTTCTCGATCAACTTGCGAAACTTGGGATCATGCTCGAGTAGATAGTCCTCGAGATCGTCCTCTCCAAGATGGTGAAGGACCGCCGTGGGCCGTCCGTTCTTGGTAATGATGACATCCTCCCGCTCAGCTTTCTTGAGGTACTCCGACAGATTGTTCTTGACGTCCTTGACGCTCGCCAGTTTCATGGCATCCCCTTCCTGTGATTGGTAGCTGCAAATATAGCTACTTCTCGTGGGAGGGCAACTTCCCATGGAGAAGAGGGGGGGCAGCAACTGCCTACAAATCAAGTGGACTGACCCGCTGCCGCCCGCCATCGCGTTCACGGAAGACACCGTCGCTCAACTCGACGAGGCGCTGCTCCCGTTTCTCTTTCCTTCGTGCCGGATCGTGACGTGGCCCGATCACCAGTGAGCGAACCGTTATTTGGTTTGTCTGGTCTATCTGGTTTGTCTTGTTTGTTTGGTTTCTCTTGTTTGTCTCGCCTGTTAGGTCTGTCTGGTTTCTCTGGGTCAAGTAACTAGACCAATCAGACAGACGAGATAGACGAGATAGACGAGCCAACCAGACAGACCAGAAGGGGCGGCGAGCCCTTCACGATGCTCGTCGCCCCTGCCCACACGAGGAGAGATTGACGTAGGCCCTTTACCGAAGCATTGTTGTCGTTGTGTATCGAGACCCATCTGCCGCCTGTTCTCCTGATCTGGACGGGCAACGCTTCATACCTGGCGCTCCAATCAGTCCCTTTCCGCCCTCAGTGCAAGGATTTGACGTACTCGATACTTGGCTTGTGTATCGAGACCCATCTGTCGCCTGTTCTCCTGATCCAGACGGGCACTGCTTCTTACCTGGCGCTCCAGCCCTGCCTTTTCCGCCCTCAGTGCAAGGATTTGGCGTCGTCGATACTTGTGTGGTTGCTGGGTTCGCTGTGCCTTTCATTTCCCCTGCCATCTGGATGCGGGCACCCTGTCTCTTCTCGATCTGGACCGCATGGCCGACATCGATAAAGAACAGTGAGAATAACAGTGCAGCGCCGATTGAGAGCAGAGCAGAATTCTTATACATCATGAACCTCCTTATGGTTGCTTACGTTTCCCTTTTCTGGCTATGCTCTTCAGCAATCAACGTGCCAGGAGTTCCTGTTCGAGGCTCTTGTATGTTGATCCGTTGAATTGTTGGATTTATTTCGCGCGATTGTCGCGAAGGATGCCGCTCAGAGTGCCTCGGCAATCCACCCGGAATTGAATCGGATTTGATTAGGATGGAATCAGAATGGATGCAGTATGCGGCGCGACGGGCACGGTTCGCGCGACAGGCGCGACGCGCAAACCATGATTCCGCATGTCTCGCCCGTCCCGCCAGTCTCGTGTGTCTCGCGGGGCTATTGTGCCGAAATGGTTTTCCCGCAGCCTGCTAGGTTGAGGGCGATTGGTTCTGATCACGTTCCGGTAGACTGGGTGCGACCGACCATTACGGCAGAGGGGGGGGACGATGGATTGTGTGTTGTTGCGGCATGGCATTGCGGTGGAGCGGAATGAATGGGAAGGGCCGGATGCGGATCGTCCGCTGACGGAGAAGGGCAAGCGGCGAGTGCGTGAGGTGGCGGCCGGGTTGAGCCGGCTCGACGTGCAGCCGACTCATGTCTTGTCGAGTCCCTTGATCCGGGCGATCGAGACGGCGAAGATAGCGCACAGCTCGCTGCGAGTCCGCTCTGCGGTGCACATCGTCGATGAACTCTTGCCGGATGCGCTTCCCGATCGGCTCCTATCGATCCTTCGCGATCTTCCGCCGGAGTCCTGCGTGCTCTGTGTCGGGCATGAACCGCAGTTGGGCATGGCCGCAAGTGTCCTTCTGTCCGGGCGGGCCACTGCGTCGTTCCCCCTGAAGAAAGCCGGGGCCTGTTTGATCGAGCTGTCGATCCCGACAAAGCCAGGTCGAGGCGTCCTTCGTTGGTGGTTGCCCCCCGATCAGTTGCGGGCTATCGGGAAGCGGGGAGGGGGATAGGGAAGAAGTTTTGAGTTCTGAGTTCTGAGTTTTGGGTTCTCACTCAGAGCTCAGCACTCCTCGTTCAGCGTTTCCGGCCAACTCAGAACCCAGAACTCAGAACTCACCACTGCTTTCAGAGCTTCTTATGCTGGCTGAATGAAGCGTGTACGGTGCAGGACATGGCTCTGCCGGGATATGGACTTCATCCGCTGAAGGGAAAGCTTGGGGGCTTTTGGTCGGTGTCGGTGTCAGGAAACTGGCGGATTGTCTTCCAGTTTGAAGACGGCATGGCGCATGATGTGGACTTGATCGATTACCATTAGGAGAACAGCGATGCGTATGAAAAACCCTCCCCATCCTGGATTGTCGGTGCGATATGACTGCCTCGAACCACTGGGGCTATCGGTGGCGGAAGGGGCAAAGGTGCTGGATGTGACGCGGCAGGCGCTGAACAACCTTGTGAGTGGCAGGGCCGGGATTTCCGCAGAGATGGCGATTCGCCTAGAGAAGGCCTTTGGCGGCGGCGCAGAAACGTGGTTGCGGATGCAGGCGGCCTATGATCTTGCGCAGGCCGAGAAGAAATCCGGAACAATGAAGGTGAAGCGTGTGGCTGAGCTGGCCGAACCCGTTCATGCGTGAAACACGCGGTTCACATGAATACGTGAAGGGTCAGGACGCGGTGCCTCCGAGCACGGGGCCTGTCTTGTTTATTTGGTTGAACGAGATCGACCAGACCAACCAGAGAGACTAGATAAACCAGACCCTCGCTGCCGCCATGTTGCGAACCCCTCTTCTCCATGCTACAATTCATGCATCATGATGATGCACTCCACGATGCAGAAGGAGCAACCGTGAAAGCCATTACTCTCAGGAACCTTCCCTCCGATCTCGACAAGACGATCCGCCAGCGAGCACGGGGCAAACGCATGAGTGTGAATAAAGCTGTCATCGGCTTGCTCGAAGAACATCTGACTCAGGCCACGACGAAGCGGACCGACCTGTATCACGATCTCGACGACCTCTGTGGGTCGTGGACCAAGGACACCGCCGCCGCGTTCGACCAGGCGCTCGCGAAGCAACGGGCGATTGACCAGGACGTGTGGAAATAATGTAACTACTCAGGTAGATCGGCTGAAGGCTGAAGGCCTTTAGTCTTCAGCCTCCAGCCTGCTATCGAAGGATTCATCTCTGCTTGAACTCAAGGTCGTAGAAACCGAGAAGGTCTTGAATGGCTTGATTCGTGCCTTGCGAGATAATGTATAGCCTTCAGCCTGAACACCTGAGCAGTTAAGAAATAATGCGCATCCTTCTGGACACGTCCGCCTATTCCTCGTTCATGCGCGGACATCAGGGCATAAAAGAAGCCATTCAATCGGCGGACTCGATTGCTGTCAATCCGATCGTCTTGGGTGAATTGCAGGCCGGGTTTCAACTTGGTCGGCATTCCGATCAGAACAGGAAAACGCTCAAGCAATTTCTTGCTTCGCCGCGTGTTCGCGTGGTGGCTATGGATGAAGAAACGGCCGAGCGCTATGCCGTCATTTTGAATGCTCTCTGGACCGTCGGTCGGCCGATTCCCACCAACGACCTCTGGATCGCTGCCACCGCCATGCAGTATGGCCTGACTATTCTGACGACTGACGCTCATTTCAAGCACGTCGTCCAAGTGCTCGTTCATCACGTCGCCCTCACGTAACCCGCTACGCAGTCCACCAGCATCTCAGGCGCGTCTGTCTTGTTCCTTTGGTCTGTTTGGTCTGTCTTGTCGGTCTGGTCTGTCTTGTTTATTTGGTTGAACCAGATGAACCAGACAAACCATGCACGATTCAAAGTTCGTGGTTCGAAGTTCCAAAAACCTCGAACTTCGGACCTCGAACCCTCGCCCCTCTCGCTCGTCGCGCGCTTAGGATACCGGCTGTATGAGGCGGTCGGAGGGCAGCTTCGGGCTTTGCAGGTGGGGGGTGAGCAGCGGCTGAATCTTGCTGCGCAGTTCGTTCTGAATCTCATCAGGCGATTTTCTGGCATCGATCACTTCGAAGTGAAACTCCTCCGCCATTTTGTCGAACTCCTCGATCAGGAGTGACTGGTACTTCTTAAAGCTATCGTAGAGATCGTTGCCGAGACGAAGATCCATTCCTGATTCCCAGAAGTTCATCCCTTTGGTTTCAATGACGCGCAGTACGAGTGTTTCGATGTCGATGCGCATGTAACAAACGAGATCAGGTACTAGGGCAAAGCCGAAGACGTCTCTCACCCATTGGCGGTTCCCGCTGCGCACAAAATCTCGCGCGAGGGCCGTATAGATATACCGGTCGGCCAGGACGATGAAGCCCGAGCGAAGTGCGGGAATGATCTCGTGTTCTAAGCGATCCGCAAAGTCGGTGGCGTACAGCAGGCTGAACGACCACCGGTCGAGAATGTTGCCTTCTTTGGCCATTTCGATCGTTTTCGACATGAGATTGGAACGGGTCCAACCGGTCGTGAGCACGCCATAGCCCTGCACCTCCAGCCACTCCTGCAACATTTCGATGTGCGTGGAGCGGCCGACCCCGTCGGTGCCTTCGATGGCGATGAGTTTCCCTTTGAGGCTACTCGGATTTAGGTACGTCAAACCGTCGCCAAAATACTGTGCGTCGACCATGGGTACCCCGTCTTGGTTTGTAATCTTTGAGCGCCTCTCCCACGAGCCGGCGCATGTCGTTCTGCTGGGCTTCGATGTCTTTCGTCGCATCAATCGTGATGAGCTGAAACTCATCGACGATCTTCTCGTACTGGGCCAGGATGCTTGATTGGAAGATGCGGAAGCTTTCGGTGACGTCCGGGTTCAGGTTCATGTCCATGCCGGCTTCGTAGTGCTTGAATTGTCCGCGCGTGCCTCCGAGGAGCCGCGAGATGGCCACCTCGATCGGGACCTTGAAGTAGAAGGCCATGTCCGGTGTGATGGCGAAGCTGTAGAGCTTGCGAACCCATTCAGGCGACACGCCGCGGGCCACGTCACGCGCGAAGGCGGTATACATGTAGCGGTCGGCCAAGACGATCATGCCGGCTTTGAGCGGGGGCAAAATTTCATGATAGAGCCGGCTGGCAAAGTCAGTCGCGTGCAACAAGCTGAAGGTCGTCGGCGTCAGGCTTTTGTTCTTTTTCCCCCGTTTGGTCGTGTCTTTGACCAGCTCCGAGGAGTTCCACTCCGTGAAGAAGACTCTATGGCCTTTCGACTCCAGCCACTTGTGCAGCAACAGCAGTTGCGTGCTCTTCCCGGACCCGTCGATGCCCTCGACAATGATCAGTTTTCCGGGGTAGGGATGGGGAGTCATGGGTAGAAGGGGCTGCTCGCTCATGTGGGATCGTCCTGCGAGATGACGGAAAATTTTATACGGCGGCGGAACACGCGTTCAAAAAGATCCGCCCGGCCTGCGGCGGCCCAGGTTTCCAGCTCCGCATCGCCCGTCACGTGCAGGCTAATAGTAATGGTGGCGCCGAGTCTCACATCGAGGGTACGGACGACCGAGAAATGCGTCCGATCCAGGCCATCGGCGATCCGAAGCAGCGCCGATAGTATCCGCACGATGCGTTTGTACTTGGGGGAGAGGGCATCGAATCCCTCATGCTTCAGTTGAGGGATTGCGCGCCGGTGGTAGCGTGCCACGTTCGCGACCATCTGAATCTCCTCGCCGGATAATCCTCCGACGTCGCTATTGGTGATCAGGTAGTAGGCGTGCTTGTGGTGCTGGCGCTCGTTGATGAGGTAGCCGACGTCGTGCAGAATCGCGGCGTATTCAAGCCAGTTCCGCTCGGTGGGCCCCAAGCGATGGAGGCGTGTCGTCTGGTCGAAGAGGCGCAGGGCTAAACCGGCGACGTGAAGGCTATGGGTTTCCGGAGCCTGACAGCGACGGGCCAACGCCATGACGTTGCGCCGCCGCAAGTCAGGAATTTCCGCTTCCGCTTTGAGCCGTTCACGGTGGCGCTGGATAAAGTCGTAGATGATGCCTTCACGAATGGCTTTGTCGCATAGGATGAGTTCGTCTCGCCCTGAGAGTTCCATCAGACGGCGAAGGACCACCGTGGCAGGAAACAGGGTATCGACGCGTTTAGGATCTATTCCGGGGATCGCCAGCCGGGCTTTAATGGTGGATTGACGGAGGTCCTGCTCGATCTCTTTGACGTCCTTCAGTGAAATGGTGGCGAGATTGATTTGGGGGAGCGGGCGATTCGTTCGGCGCAGATGAATGACTTCTGCCAAGTTGCCCGCCATGCCGGAGGTGGCGATCAGCGAATCGAATCGTTTCGTCTTGAACGAATCGAGGGCGCCCTGTAACTGGGCTGTCACGCGGTCTTCGAGTGAGCGGAGCATTCCGTCGGAAGGGGGCGTGCGCTTGAGGAATTCATCCGCCAGTCGGATGGCACCCAGCTTCAGGCTCTTCGTGTGGAGGAGCTGGTCACGATTCCCGACCATCAGTTCGACTGATCCACCGCCGACATCCACCGAGAGCGTCGGCTGTTCTGTCATCGGCACGTTGTTTTTGACGCCCAGGAAAATCAGCCTGGCCTCCTCGGTGCCGCTGATGACCCGAACGGTCAGCCCCGTGTGTTCGGCTACGAGATCGATAAAGTCTCCTCCGTTTTTTGCCTCGCGCACGGCACTGGTGGCGACGGCGATGATGCGATCGTAGCCCTTGTTCTTGGCCAGGGTGACGAGATTGCGAATGACGTCGAGTCCACGTGTGATCGCCTCTTCGGAGAGGCAGTGGGTCGCAAATGCGCCGTTTCCGAGTCTCGTCATGTCTTTGAAGCGATCGAGAATCTTGTAGCCTGCGTCCGGCTGGATCTCAGCCAGCACCATATGGATGGAGTTCGTTCCGATGTCGATGACGGCGATCTTTGCCATAAAGTAGTGCTCTATTATCAGATGTTTATGAGCGATACAAAACTTGATTCATGAGCTTAAGCCGCGCGAGAGGGGCGGGACTGGCGAGACGAGGTGGAAATCCAATCTGTCCACGTCGCGCCTTTCTCGCAAGTCTCGCGCTTCACGCGCCACGGTGCGTGGCGCTAGCGAACTTTTTCAGCATCCTGTTAGTCGATGGAGGGAGCCAGCGGCTTCAATTCCCGTGAAACCATAAGGAAATTACCTTGGCCTTGTCAAGGTCGGCAGGGTTAATTCTTGATGACATCCATGCAGGCTGCTCTCGCGCGCGCTGCCGTGGTACTCTCGCCTCTCACGATGCTGAAAGAGTCGGTCGGTCTGTCTGGTCTGTTCGGTCTATTCGGTCTATTCGGTCTGTCTGGTTACATGAGACTAACCAGACCGACGAGACCGACCAGAAGGACCAGTCAGACCAGATAGACCAAACAAACTAGATCAACCAGATGAACCAGAGAGACCAAATGGCTGTTGTTGTGACCGGTGCCTCGACCGGCATTGGTGCGGCTTGGGCACTCGATTGTGCCGGCCGTGGGATGACAGTGTTTGCCGGCGTGCGTGACCCTCGGGCAGGGGAGGCGCTTGCCGCGAAGGGTGGTCCGTCACTTATTCCCATCACGCTCGACGTCACCGATGAGCCGTCGATCGCGCGATCCGTCGAGGTGGTGCAACGGGTTGTGGGTGAGGCCGGTCTTAGAGGGCTCGTCAATAATGCCGGGATCGCCATCGGTAGTCCTCTCGAAGTGATTGCATTGTCGCAACTCCGGAAACAACTTGAGGTCAACGTGATCGGGCAGATCGCGGTCACGCAGGCATTTCTCCCGTTGCTGCGCCGCGGACGCGGTCGGATTGTGAACATGGGATCGATTGCCGGTCGCGGCACCATTCCATTGTTGGGGCCCTATTCTGCATCGAAGTTTGCCTTGGAGGCGCTGACAGATGCGTTGAGAATGGAGCTACAACCCTGGGGGATTCAGGTTTCGATTATCGAACCGGGGGCAATCGCGACGCCGATTTGGGAGAAATCAGACATGTCGGCAGGGGACCTCGAAGCGTCGGCCAGCGAAGAGGCGAAGGCCCTCTATGGCGAGGCGGTGGTTCGAATTCGTGAAGCGATTGCCCAAGCGGCCCAACGAGCCATTCCGACGGATGCGGTGGTTCGAGCGGTGCATCATGCGCTGACGGCGTCTCGCCCGCACACCCGCTATCTGGTGGGCGCCGATGCCAAGCTGCGTGCGTGGATGGTGAAATGGTTACCGGATCGAGTTCAGGATAGGCTGCTGGCGTGGGCTCTGAAATATCCGCGCTAGGAAGATCGTTATTTGGTTTGTCTGGTTTGTATTGTTAATTTGGTTGAACCGGACTGACCGGATCAACCAGATAAACCAGACCAACCAGAGTGACCAGCTCAGCCGACCAGATCGGGGTTGAGTCGATTCATCGGCTTGATCGAGAGGGCTTTGATTTCGTTGTAGATGATCGTGCGTCCTGCTTGGCGAAGGCGTGAGAAGACTCCTTCCACAATCACCTGGTCGCCTTCCCGAACTTCGATCTGACCGAGCGTGATGACTTTCAGCGTGCCCGCCTGATCCTTCAAAAGAAACCCATAGGCCGGTTGACCTTGCCGATTCGTCGCGAGCTGGACGTTGGTGACCTGGCCGGTTACCACCACTTCTTGGCGGTCGTATTGCTCGGGATGGGTGAGGAGTTCAGTGATCTCCAGGAGACCGGCTGCGTGGGCAAGCCATGGTACAGAGATGAAGGCGAACAGGGGGAGTACAAGAATCAGGAAGAGTACGGTTCGATTACGCTGAAGCGGTGGCTGGATGCTCG
This sequence comes from Nitrospira sp., assembly GCA_003135435.1. Classification (GTDB taxonomy): domain Bacteria; phylum Nitrospirota; class Nitrospiria; order Nitrospirales; family Nitrospiraceae; genus Palsa-1315. The sequence goes on from PLBR01000133.1 coordinate 13,380, forward strand.
ATAGTCTGGCCATGATGTGAGTGTATTATACTACCTCACCGGGGGCAAAGTGCAATCACGGATTCTTCCTACCACTTATCGGAGGCTCTGCCGCTCGCATCCTCCCCTCGCATACTGTTGAGGATCTGACCCTGCATTTCGCTCAACTCCTTCACGGGAGGCTCAGCAGGGGATTCAAGCGCTCCCACGTCTAGCTTTGGTATGGGTGCGGTCCGCTTGAGCAATTCTTCATCCACTGCCTCGGGAGAGCGGTCCATGTCGTTCAGGATGGTGGTGAGTCGCTGTAGCCCAAACAGGTTCCTGGTGATTTCTGAATGCATGGCATTGGAGCTGGCTCCGAAGACGAGCGAGGTCCAGAATTTGACTTCGATCTCTTCGGCCAGGTTGCCCCAGATCATGGCGGTCAGTTTGTCGATGAGCGCAGACTCTGTCTTCTCCAACCCATCGTAGGTCGAGAGCGAACGTTCGATAGGCTGCTCCGCGAGCACCGAAAAGGTTTCCTTCCACAAATCCAATGGTGCTGTCTCCGTGGCCGCAGCGTCGATCTGTAACGTGGCCTGGAGAGCGTGCAGGTACTGCGTCAGGTACTTCACTTTGCGGGCGGCGAGAGTGCCGGCGGGGATGCCCCAGACATGTGCAATTTCATGATCTTGTAGCGGCGCAGCGATCGTGCTCTGCCGCTCGCGTTCCGCCAGGTTGAGTCGTGTGCGATATTTTCCGGCCATGCGGAGTTGGGTTTGGAATTCGATGCTGAGCCGTTGCTGCTGATAGTCTTCAGCCGTGACCTCATTGGCTTCCCAACGCTGTTCCAGCAGACGGATTGCCGGCTTGGGCAGCACGGTTCTTGCGGAAGCGCGCAAGGCGTCAAGCGTTTCAGCGGAGACGGAGAAATGCCCGCTCAGAAGGGTGCGGGCACGGTCGGCGAAAGCCTCACGGAGCTGCGCGAGCTTCCGAAGACTGTCGCATTGTAGCCACGTCCGTTCCCGCTTGAGTCGCACTTGCCGGCGGTATTGGTCGCGCCGGTCCGTGACGACCTTAATCGATTCTTTGGTCATGGTGGTGTTGGTGGGCTTGGTCCCGGCAACGCAGCGGGGATCCGGTCGGTCTGCCACGATGTACAGGATTTCTTCGTCCGTCACATCGAAGTACTGAAGCAGAATCAGTCGAAGCATGATCCGCCCTTGCATGGGCATGGCCTCAATGACGGATCGGATCTTTTCAACGGTCAGGAGTGAAGATGGTGATGCTAGTGTGGTCATTGGGTCGAGGAGCCCCCTAGCAGGATGCTGAAAACGTCCGCCAGCATCCAAAGATCGGTACGCGTGAGACGTGAAAGGTGAAACGTATCACGAAGATCACCGTATCTCGTCCGGGGCATAGGCCATACCTCCCACGCACTACGTTTCACGTTTTACGTTTCACCTTTCACGAACGACCGTGCCAACATAGTTTTTCCGCAGCCTGCTAAGCGGTGCCGGAATGACGCGACTCCAGATAGAGGGCGACGTATTCACGAATCTCTTGAATGGTCCCGCTGACGAACATGTCCCGTGGGATCTCCACGCGCGTGAGAGTGGCCGGATCTACCCCGCGTTCAATTGCGTAGTCTTCGTCGATGTACAAGCTCAACGATCCGTCGGGAAAGCGGATCGCGTAGAGTGCGTTGTTATCAGCCATTGAACGTGTCTAGCAGGATGCTGAAAAAGTCCGCCAGCGTCGTTCTCGCGTCGCTCAGAGGCTCAACGTACCGAAGCGTACGCCTCGCCTCTTCGCTCGCTGCGGCCTTGCTGGACGGCCTTTTTGAACATCCTGCGTGATATACTCCTGATATCCCAGAAGTGCCTACCCGCGGCCCTGCAGGTGGGTCCATACGCAGACAGGCAGACCATTGAAATCACGGCGTACCCACAGATACAGGTATCATACGGGTGATTTAGCTGTCAAAGCGGGAAAACCGTTCTGGGACAGTGTTTACGCAAAAGTAGCGTCGCTGTTCCAAGATATCAGCGGCAAAATCCTCTTGGGGGAGTCCTCTAAAAAAAGAACGGCCTTCGATCGTGAGACCGAAGGCCGGGTCCAAATGCTCCTCTGCGACGCTGTATCAGCCGCCGAGCGTGTCGAGCGTTTCCTTGAGGCTCTTGCGAATGCTGGTGAAAATCGGCGTATCGCGCAGCGTGAAGCGTGAGCCTTCGGTTTCGCGGAGCGCCATCACGAGATCCAGGAAGTCTTCCGGCTTATCGCTTTCAAACGCCACCACCCATTCCTGGTCATCCAACCCGAAGGAATAGGACGTGTTCAGCTTCACCGAGGGGAAGCGATGCCCGACTTCGATGTGTTCGTCCATCATGCCCTGCCGCGCCGCTTTCGTGAGCAGGAACCATTCGCGCGTCTTGAGGAACGGGTAGACGAAAATATACTTGGCTTTGCCTGGAACGACGGTCAGACGCTTGCTCTCCTGATTTTCGTGGGTGTGATGATCCACGTAGACCGAGCGCTTGGTGATCGAGAGATAGGAGTAGGGAGTGGACAGGTACTGTCCCAACCCCGACGCCAATATCTTCGTGGTCATGTCCTGGAACAGTTCCAGCTCGTAGCTGATTCGCCACAGCATGATGTCGCAATCGCCCCTGATCCCGACCGAGGAGTACGCAACCACGAGGACCTTGCCGGTATAGTCCTCGACCGCACGCATGAATTCTTGTTTGCCTTTGGTGCGTTCACTCTCGGGGAGGCGCCGCCAGGCCGGGTCGACTTTATAGAAGGCGAAGTTCACATATTGGCGTTTAGGTGCTTGGGGTGCTGGGGTTTGTTCAGGGGTCGACATCGAAAACTCCTCCGTATAACGTCTTGAAAAGGCGCAGTAAGTAGCGGTTCCGTTGTTTATCACTTCATCTTTGCTGTTGTCAACCTCGAAGAGGGGCTGGGGTAGTGGGCTATTTTGATTTTTAGATATTTCCCGCTAGGCCTTATCTTCATCTTTGAATAATGATCCTTCACTGAGAACATCCGATCCCAATGCTCGATTAATCATTGTCCATACATCGTCGCCGGCATTGACAGGATATAGATGCACTTGAGGATTCGACTTCCGATAGACCCGGAAAATCTCATCTGCAAATGCTTGTCCAATTTCGGTAATGCCGTTAAAGTTCAAAAACACTTCTCTAAATCTGTCTGCTCTCCTGAGCAGCCGCTTTGCTTGGGATCGGGAGATAAGTTTTTCCCCCTCATATTCCATCAATTTTAGTGGAATAATCGTTTTGGAAAATCCAATTTCATCAAATTCAGATCTGTATGTATCAAATATCTCCTTCGCGGTCTGCGTGGCCTTGGTCGAAATTTTCATCATAATGGTTGTGCCGTGCTCTCCTTCTTTTCTAGTCGTCGTCTCGAATAGCCAGTCATGTACTCCAGACCTCATGAAGTGTATGCCATCTGCAATAATGCTGAACGAATCGAACATGCGGGATGTGAAGAAAATGCCTTCACCGCTATGTTTCTCTGGGTCAGTGGTAAGTTTTCCTTTTGCGAGCTCTAAGATAGCGTGATGTATATCCTCAAGCCTGCACTCTTCTTGAATATGTCTAAAGATACCGATTCCCTTGTCTATCACCATTATTGAAATTCGAGCAGCGTTCCGGCAAACACTTATCTTTGCGGTCGGGGACTGTGAATGATCCATGACATTGTTGAGCATTTCCGTAAATCCATGCGCACAAATACCAAGAACATTTTCTTTGGTATCTGTCAGCAAAGGCTTGATTTGTTCCGTCCAGACGACATCTTCTTGGAGATCAGGAGTTATATCTAGGACAATGTCTCGGTCTATTATTTCTCGCAGCGTATAACTTCTATCCTTTGTCTTTCCGGTTACTTCAAGAATCCCTTCTTTAATCAAATCGCCTATATGCCTAAGCGCTGTGACTCTTGAAATGTTGAACTTTTCTATAACCAAACGAGCGATATTACCCGGATGATCTTCCACATTTGCGATTATAAACGTGCGAATCTCAATGGCTTTCGCAAGCTTATCCACGATATTCACGAACATTGTGTTTGGTTTTTGTTCCATTATTATTAACAATACTTGACATATTGTTAAGTGTCAAGTATAGTATTATTAAGTTATATACTATTATTATAAAGTTTGTGGTGGAAGATGAATGCCGGGGTAGCTGAAACGGAGAGAGCGATGCGATTGCTACTCCGTAAGTTGTCAGTTCGAAACTGACCCCCGGCAACATCGTTTGTAGATTGGCTGCCCAGTGCTTGCAACACCGGGCAGCCGCAACCCGGACAATCCCGTGAAGGTCGAACCGGATTACACCCGCAAAGGTAATCTGCAGTATACACCTTCCCGGATCTCCATCCAAGGAGGTCCCATGAACGTACTGAAGGCCGAAAAGAAGCTCGCTGTTATCTCGACTCTCGCCGAAGGTTGTTCGATCCGCTCCATTGTCAGCATGACTGGGGTCCATAAAAAAACAATTATGAAACTCTTGGTGGAAGTGGGGACCCGTTGCCAACAGATGATGGATGAACGGATGCGCGGCATTCGTTGTGAGGCGGTTGAATGTGACGAAATCTGGATATTCGTCGGCAAGAAAGATGGCATGATGAAGGCCGACGAGCGAAAAGCCAATCCTGAGCTTGGCGACCAATATACCTATATTGCGCTTGATCCAATTTCTAAGGTTATTCCTGCATTTCATGTGGGCAAGCGGGATTCGATCAACACGCATCAGTTCATCGAGGATCTGAGCCGAAGAATTGAAGGCTTTATGCAAGTGAGTACTGATGCGTGGAGGCCGTACAGCCCAGCCATTCGACGCTTTTTTTGATAATCGCGCCACCTATGCGACCATCACCAAGTTGTATGCCACGCAGAACCCTGGCCCAGGCCTCTATGCACCGCCTCGCGTGTCTGGAACACAAATCACCGAGGTTCTTGGTGTTCCCGATTACAGCAAGGTCTGTACGTCCTACGTTGAACGGCAAAATTTGACACTTCGCATGAAGATTGCTCGATTTCACAGGCTGACGTTGGCTTTCTCGCGCAAGCTGGCCAATCTGAAAGCTGCTGTGGCTCTGTACTTCTGGTCCTATAATTTCTGCTTGATTCATAGGTCGCTCCGGACTACACCGGCAATGGCGGCAGGTATCACAGATCGGATTTGGGAATTGGAAGAATTACTCGCATGAAAATCAAAATAGCCCACTACCGGGGCTGGGCCATTCGTTGACAGGAGAAAAGTGATCTGGTACTGGCATGCCCATGTGGGTCGCACCGGTTCATGGGCTGAGGAGCATATTGCTGTGTCTGGGCGTTGTTGCGCTGAGTTGTCTCCCTCATGTGTCGGCCCATGCCATCGACGTGCATCCCACCGCGGAGCAGATTCAGACTGCACTCGATCAGGGGAAAGAGGCGGCCCAGAAGCGAAGCCCTCCGGATACGTTTTATGTTCGATTCGGAGCAACCGACGAGCTGCACCCCGGCGGGTTTTTGATCACGAAGCTCGGCGGGCTGTCGGTCATGGCGACGCATATGGCCCTGCGGGGGCTCCAGCTGAGCGAGACCGATGTGACGCAAGTACTGGAAGGCCAGACGATGCTGGTCAGCACCGTCATCTTCGGGAATGTTCCTAACTTCGCGGCGGACAGTTATATGGTGTTCGATCAGGGAGGAATAACCATCAAGCCCGTAACGGTCCGCTTCGATGGGTTCGCCAATCGCAGCGCTGCCTGGCCGGAGAGCCCACGATTCAAAGCGAAAGTCATCGCGTCGTTCAACTATGCTGACTTCGACCCGAGGGCCAAAACGACCATCACGGTCTTTCCAGCGAACGGAGGAGAGTCGAACTTCAGTGTAGATTTTTCCGGGATCCATTAGCAGGATAGCCGCGCGAGACAGGCAGGATGAGCGAGACGGGCGAGACTCGAAGTTCGAAGTTCTGGGTTCGAAGTTCCGAAAACCTCGAACGTCGGACCTCGAACCGTCGTCCGTCTCACCCGTTCCGCTTTTCTCGCAAGTCTCGCGAGTCTCGCGCGAATAACGAGATACGCTTCACGGGTATCGAGAATGCCGCTGGCGAATTTTTTCAGTAGCCTGCTGAGGTGAGTATGGTTCCACCACTTGACGCAGAAACCATCGCGATCGGCACCGAACTGTTGATCGGGGGCCGATCTGATTCCAACTCACTTTTCCTGGCCGACGAACTCGGCAAGCTTGGGATCGCAGTTCGCTTCAAATCAGTCGTCGGTGATGAACGTCGGGATATCGTCACGGCCATTCACACAGCCGTGACGCGAGCCCAGGTGATCATCATGACCGGCGGACTCGGTCCCACCGTGGACGATTGCACGAGAGAGGCGGTGGCCCGCGCGACCGGTCACCGACTTGGTCGTCGCAAGGAAGCGTTGGAAGGTATGACCGCCAGACTCGCGCAATGGGGCCGCATACCAAACACAGCACAGTTGCGCCAGGGGATGATCCCGTCCGGTGCCACGGTGCTGAACAATCCGGTCGGCTCTGCGCCGGGGTTTTGCCTGACATGGAAGAAGGCGCTGATCATCTCGTTGCCCGGCGTGCCGCGGGAAATGGAAGAGATGATGCGGCAGGAAGTCCTGCCATTGCTGCGCGCAGAGAGTGGCGCAGCGGGCTGGTCTCCTCGAGAGCCGATCGTCCGTCAGGTGTTTCATACGTTCGGCCTGGCAGAGGCGGATGTCGATGCCAAATTAAAAGGACTCATTCCAAAAGGAGCACCCGTCGACTTAGGGATGCTCGCATCGCCGATGGGCGTGCTGGTCTCGCTGACGACGAAAGGGAACCAATCTACCCCGGAGAAGAATCGTGATCTGCTGGAGGAGCTGACGAACGACGTTCGTTCACGACTTAGTGATTGGCTCTTCGCCGAGGGGCGAGACACGATGGAAGAGGTCGTCGGGCGGGAACTCAGCAAACAGGGGCTCATGCTGGCGGTAGCGGAATCCTGCACCGGTGGGTTGATCGGCCATCGGCTCACACAGGTGGCTGGTTCATCCGCCTATGTGGATCGTGGCGCCGTCTGCTACAGCAATCGGGCGAAGACGGAGATGCTTGGCGTACCGGCGGAACTGATTGCCCACAATGGCGCGGTGAGCAAGGAGGTCGCAGCGGCGATGGCCTGCGGCATTCGGCAGCGCGCCAACGTATCGGTGGGACTCAGCGTCACCGGCATTGCCGGGCCAGGCGGCGGGACTGAAACCAAGCCGGTCGGGCTGGTCTATATCGGGTTGGATGATGGAACTGGCCAGCCGATCACACAGGAATTCCGGTTTCACGGTGACCGGAATGTCATCAAACAACGGTCCTCGCAAGCCGCGCTCGACCTCCTCCGCCGTTGGTTGCTCGGTAAGGCGTCGAGGTGATCCGGGCGTTCCTTGCCGTCGAACTATCGCAAGAGCTGCGGGCCGAGCTTGCCACGGTCCAACAGGAGTTGAAGCATAGAATTGAGCCGGAGATGAAGCGAGACCTGCGCATTTCCTGGGCGCGGCCGGCTTCGATTCATCTGACGCTCAAGTTCCTTGGAGACATGGATGAACAGGTGATCGATCCACTACGTGCTGCGCTTGAACAGGCGATTGGAAGTCAAATAGTTGTGAACGTGCCGCTTGAACGACTCGGGGGCTTTCCTCGTCCACAAAGTCCGCGCGTGCTGTGGGTCGGGCCGTCGGAGAATTGGGAGAAGGGAGCAGAGGCGAAGCGAGTCGCGGAGATCCATGACGCGATCGAACAGGCTTGTGAAGGCTTACGATTTCTCCGTGAGACGAAACCGTTCAGTCCTCATCTGACCTTGGCACGAGTCAAGGTGGGGGAACGCCAAGTTGGAGATGCATTGGCCAAGAGCGGCGTGCTGGATCGGCCGCTTTCCTTGGGGTCGGTGGCAGTGGAGTCGGTCGGGCTGATAAAGAGTGAGTTGAAGCCAACGGGTTCAGTCTATACAAAATTGTGGGAGGTGCGGCTGAGTGGGAAGTAGTCCACATTATTCATGAAGGTTCGTCGCGAAATGGCGGAGTGGCGCGCGACTCGCGCGACATGTGAGCACTGTCCCTACCTGTCGAGCTTTCCCCGCTAGTCTCGCCCGTCTCGCTTGAGTCAGGCATCCGCGCTTGCAGCAGAAGCTTTATGAATCATGCGGGCTAAGTTCCCGGTATTTCTATTGACAGGACCTCACTCAATCGGGATATCGTGCGGCACTTGCAAGTTCCCGACAGGGGCCGAAGTTGTTGGTTGGGCTAGCCCGGACTATTCATGCATACCTGCTACGTCGTCCGATCCTCTCGCCCGGCGGGGCTTTTCTCTTCGGCCTCCTCGACGGACTGCCAGTACGCCTACGTCGGCCGTACTTGCGAGAAGCCCCGGCGGGCTTCGGTCTCGAACGCCTCGCGACGGCATGTATGAATAATCCTGGCTAATATACGGTGGAGAATATGGTAATCAGAGTGATTCGGGATACAATTTTGCGAGATGAACTGACGGAGATCGCGAAGCAGCAGTTTGGCGATATGGTCAAGGCTGTCGTGGATGTGGAACAGGGCATTATGGCGATCGGTGGAGAGCTTCACTCAGACGAAGAGGCGATACTTTTAGACCAAGGGTCTGCACAACGACATCTGTGGGGAATTAACCTATACCCCGACAAGCCGCTCAATGAGTGGATGGAATTTGACTCGATGATCAACGTGCGTCCATCCGGTGGGAACCGGTCACGATACGTGGAAAGCCAGAAAACACGGGAAGTCATCACGGGAATCGTCAACCGGTTGGCAAGGGGTTAAGGGAATGTCTCATCAACACGCAAGCTTGGCGGCAGGACGCTGGCAGACGTTGCCGCTTATAGAACAACTGGCCAATGTCGGCAGTGATGTCGCTCGCGCGCATCGCTGGCAAGAGAAGGATCCTCAACAGTGCGATAAGGCGTTCGTCCGTGCGTTGGAACTGCTCGATATGACAATCGGCGATCCTCGCTGGAAAGGTCGCAGGAAAGAACTCACACGTGTGCGGGAATTCCTCTGTGATGCGATGCTGGGCGGGAAAGAATATGGAAGCGACTTCGCCAGCCTCGATCGTTATTTCTACCCCTTTGCCGTCGCGGCACGAGCTGGCCGCTAAACTTCCTCTCAACCCTCTAAAAAGTTATCAGGCCGCGCCTTTACGAGGTTCACGGTGGAGCGCTTCGGCGACTGCTCGCGGATTGCGAGCGGCAACGCGCAAGAGGGCAAGGGCAGGGCCATCCGGTGTCCTGCGTCCCTGCTCCCAGTTACGCAACGTCGCTACGCTCACGCCGATCATGAGGGCAAACTCGGTCTGTGACGCCTTGAGTTCATCGCGGACGGCCTTCACATCGGCTAGTCGAAAGGTCATGGCCCGCGCCGGCTTGGGCGTGCCCCGGCGAATCCTTCCAGCCTCGCGGATATTCTTGAGCAGTTCTTGGAATGCTGCGTCTTTCATGTAAATTGCTCCCGAACGAGCCGCGCCAGCGCGTTTGTCTGAGCCGACGTCAGGTCGCCTTGCTCGTTCTTTGCGTAGAGGTAGAGCATATAGAACGTATGGCTTGCCGGATCCTAATAGTAGACCAGACGCAAGCCGCCCCGGTTTCCCCTGCCCCTGCGCGGACTAGCGTAGCTTCCGCAGTCCGTTCCCGCCTGGGATAATCGGACCTTGCTCGGGGCGGAGGGCGAGTGCCAACTGGAGTGGGCGATATGTGTCATCGTCGAGGTCGCGCCGAAGCGCTGCGGTTAAGACCGGAGTCTCGACAAAGCGNNGCAGGATCATACGCCAATGGCGTATATATTCGCAAGGGGTTGCCGCTGGCGCGCTGGATCGGCCGCTTTTTTTATTGGGGTCGTTGGCAGTGGAGTCGGTCGTGTTGATGAAGAGTGAATTGACGCCGACCGGGTCGGTCTATACGAAACTGTGGGACGTGCGGCTGCGGGGTTAATCGTCCGATGTGGTGGCTGGCGATGAGTGGCGGATCTCATCGGATAGCTCTCGAAGTGCCACCGTCACGTTGCGAAATGTGCGATCAAGGTTGGTCATGACCTCAAGCTCATGTTCTCCCCAAGCCCAAAACGACAACATGAGCTGCTGACCCCGCTGCAGTTCCGGTGGCCCTGGCAGGGTCGTAAATCTGACCGGCATGATCGTGGCGCCGATGGCACCCCATTCGAATGCTGGATCGGTTCGTCTCAAGGCATGAGCGGCGGCGTTGGTTAACCAGTGAATCTGCTCCAGCGATGTATTCAATGCCAGGTCCCGGTAGAGAATCATCAGGCGGCCGGAACACTGCAGGCGCTTGGAGAACTGAGTACTCGTATTGGCTACCGCGCCACTAAAGGCACAGTCATTGGACTCAAATACCGACTCGGAGCCATTGAGCCATCCAAGGAGCCGATAGAAGGTTTCAGTCGCAGGGTAGGTGCGCCACTCCTGCATATCCTCAATCGCCGACCGGATGAGTTCAGGGCTGGTGCGAAAATCGTAATACCTGTGTGTCGGATCGGATTTACCGTCTATCCAAGGGTGAGACCGAGGGCTCAAGGAGCCGGGGTCGTTGTGTTCAAAAACCTTCATCGTTTATCCGACGCCATGAATTCTCAGGCCACGAGCTGATGCTCTCTCTGGTCCATCTGGTTTCTCTGG
>PLBR01000133.1:24074-25101 GCA_003135435.1 Nitrospira sp.
TCCTCTTCATGGCCGACTCTCTGACCCTCCTGTGGGCTAGTTCCCGTAGCGGGATTCACTGTGAGGTAATTGCGAATCGAAGGAGAAGCGATGGGGACGCGAAGGGATAGTCCGATCAGAGAAGTGTCTGCAATTTGCTCAAGGTCTCTGTCATCACCTGCGAGGAGGCTCTCCCTTTCTTGCTGGCCTGCCTGGCCTTCCAGTCAAGACTCTTGACCTGGTCGGCGAGGATAACTCCTGCCAGTTCCTGTCCCTCTCCCAATGCCACTTCAAACGGATAGCCCTTCACACGACTGGTGATCGGGCAGCAGAGCATCAATCCGCTCCGCTGATTATAACTTGCCGGCGAGAGGACAAGAGCCGGGCGATGCCCCGCTTGTTCATGTCCGGCTTGAGGGATGAATTGGAGCCAGACGACATCTCCTCGGTCAGGGACATATCTGCGGCCTGCCATCAGAGGGCCTCATGACCGACGGGGCCGCCGAACTCGATTTCGTCATGGACATTCTGAGGAGTCATACGTTTGAGTAAGTCCTCCAGCCTATACACGCGCCGGAGGTGGGGTTTCAGGATAAGCGCGCCCTTTTTGACTTCAATCTCCAAGTCATCGTTGACCTTGAGGCCCGCCTGTTGAGCGATACCCTTCGGAACTCTGACGGCCAGGCTATTGCCCCATTTCTGAGCGGTCGTTTTCATTGTCAAGACCTCCCTGAGTATCTACGGTGTAGATACTACGCGAGACCTGAAGGATGAGTCAATCGGTGCCAAAACATTCGTTGAGTGGCGAGGAGGGTTCGCCCCTCGGTGAAAGGTAGAAGGAAGGCCACGTCCTCTTGCGAGGGCGGTTAGGGAACTGGATGTTTATCTGGTTTCCGGTGAGCTGACCGCCTAGGGGCTGGCACTGCATCCCAGTTCCCGCTACAAGATTCCTCCATGGTTCCTGCCGTCGAATGGAGAGACGGCGCAGTAGGGCTGCTCGACCAAAGCCGGTTGCCGCTCTCTAACAACTGCACCGCCTCACGTTTAA
>PLBR01000042.1 GCA_003135435.1 Nitrospira sp.
GCACCACATTATAGAGGTGCATGGGGAAGAAAAAGAACCCGATGCTGACGGTGATCATGATCAAGAGCGGAAGACGATCAACCAAGGAAACGGCATCGTGCGAGTGACTGTACTTCTGGTCCATGGGTCCGTAGAAAAGCCCGCGCATCATCTTGAACAAGTAGGCCAAGGTCAAGACGATGCCGACCACGGCCACGATGACTTGGAACGGATACTTGTTCCAACTGCCGACGATGATCATGACTTCGGCGATGAAGTTCAGGGTGCCGGGCACGCCGATCGAAGCCATGCAAGCCACCACGAAACAGCCGGAGATGAATGGCATGCGATTCGAGAGCCCACCGAGTGAGGGAATGTCGCGGCTGTGCGTCTGATCGTATACCCACCCGGCCATGGCAAAGAGCATGCCCGTGGCCATGGCGTGGGCGAACATATACATCACCGCGCCGGTCAAGCTGATGTAGTCCAAGGCGGCCATGCCTAAGAAGACATAGCCCATGTGACTCGAACTGGAATACCCGATGACGTACTTTGTATCTTTGGCGTAGAACGCCACCAACCCGCCATACACCATACTGAACATGCAGAGCACGGCCGCGATGGGCATGAGTTCTCTTGTGGTCTCCGGCAGGATCTCAAAGGCCACCCGGATGATGGAAAAATGGCCGAGCTTCATCAGCACACCCGCGTGCAACATGCTCGTGGCGGCCGGCGCGGCTGCGTGGCCTACAGGAGACCAGGAGTGCAGCGGCCATAGCGGAGCGATCGAGGCAAAGCCGAAGAAAATCAGTAGCCAAATGATCTTGTCCAGTGTCGTGCCCAAGACCGGGATGTTCATCAACTTGGCCTGTTCACGCAGGACCAGAATGTCGAAGGTATTGAGCCCCGAGTACTTGTAGATCAGCAAGATGCCCATCAACGCCGCGACGGCAAAGGCCGAGAGGAAGAGCACCAGTTTCATCGCGGCATATTCTTTACTGTTGGATCCGAAGTTGAAGATGAACCCGACCGAATCCCGCTGTTTGAGGCCTTCCGGATCGGTCATCTCGTTGTACTTTTTCGTGTGACTTCCCCACATGCCCAACAGGAGATACATGGGGATCACGGACAATTCGTAGAAGAAGAAGAGAAAAAACAGATCCAACGACATGAAGACGCCGATCGTGGCGGCGGCGAGGATGAGCAGCCAGATATAGAATTCTTTCGTCCGATCCTTGATGTGCCAGGACACGAAAATTCCTGCGAACAACAAGATGCTGGAGGCCAGCACCAGCGGGGTGCCGATCCCATCCACTCCGAGGTGGAGCGAGATGCCCAGCTGACGAGACCATTCGAATCGCTGGACGAATTGGAATCCCCCCTTCGCGTGATCGTAGGAGTAGAAGAGGTAGAGTGAGGCAAGCAGAGATACAAGGGCCGATCCCGCAGCGATCCCCCGCACGAGCATCGCCTGCCGGTTGGAGACGAATATCAGCGCGATGGCTCCCACGAAGGGGGCAAACAGGATATAGAGTAGTGCGTAGTCGCCCATACGAATTAATCCACCTTTACCTGCGGCTTGGACTCGATCGATGCCACGGTTCCCCGTTCCAGTCGATCGACCAACGCCTGCACCGATCCGTTCATCATTTTCAAGAAGGGAGCGGGATAGAGGCCAATCCAAAGAATCATCACTGACAAGGCCGACGCGATGAGCGCTTCGCGGGGATGCAGATCGCTGATGGAGTCTTTGACGGCCTTGCCGATCGGTCCCAGCATCGACCGCTCGTAGTACCAGAGAAAATACGCCGCACCGAAGATGATGCCGGTGACCGCGATCCCACCATACAGCCAATTGGCCTTGAAGGTTCCTAAGAGAATGAGGAATTCACCGACGAAGCCATTGGTACCTGGCAAACCGATCGCCGCCAGCCCGATGAACAAGAAAAAGCTTGCGAGCAGAGGGGTCTGTTTGGCCATGCCGCCGAATGAACTCAGTTGGGTACTCTGCTGCCGTGAGTAAAGAAAGCCCGCGATAAAAAACAAACCCGTTGTACTGAACCCCAAGTTGATCATGGTGAGCAGGCTGCCCTGAAGCCCCTGATAGTTCAGGGCGAACAGGCCGATTACCACGAACCCGAGGTGGCTGATGCTGCTGAATGCGAGGAGCCGGCGGAAATCTTGCTGGATCAGCGCCATGATGGCCCCATAGAGAATCGCCGCCAATCCCAGCACCATGATGACCGTGACGACGGTCTGGCTTTTCGATGCGTCCGGGAGTAACGGAATGCTAAACCGGATGAAGCCGAATGTCCCGAGCTTCAGCCCCGCCAGCACCACCGCCATGCCAATCGGGCCTTCGACCAGGGCGTTCGGGAGCCAGGTGTGGAATGGGAAGACCGGGGCCTTGAACGCGAAGCCGAGGAACAGCAGCCAGAAAATGAGAATTTGTTGGCTGAGGGGGATCGGGGCGGAGAGCAGTTCCAACAAGTCAAATGAGTAGGTCGGCTCCATATGGCGCAACGTCGCCCACTGATGATAATTGAGGTCTAGCAGGGCGATGCCCACCAGCATGAAGACGCTACCAAGCAAGGTATAGAGCACGTATTTCAGTGATGCATAGTGCCGCTCCGCTCCTCCACCCCAAAGTTTGATCAGAAAGTAACTGGGGATGAGCATGAGTTCCCAAAAGACGAAGAACAGGATCAAGTCGATGGAGAGGAAGACCCCCATCGTGGTCGTTTCGAGCGCGAGGAGCGCCATCATGTAGAGCTTCACTTGATGGCGGACGGTGTCCCAGGAATAGATGACGATCAGGACAGTGAGAAATGCTGTGAGCCCAACGAAGAGGACACTAATCCCATCGACTGCGAGGTGGTAGCTGACTCCGAGGGCGGGAATCCACGAGACGTGTTCGGAAAACTGCATGGCAGCCGATTCGGGAATGAATCGAAAGAGTACGAATACGGAGAGGGCCAACTCCACTAGCGCAATCGTCAAGGCGGAGGTCCGGACCATATCCTTGTCGTCGAACAGCCACAGGACGACGGCCCCGATGACAGGGAGAAAAAGAATACAGGTGAGAATCGGAAAAGTTGACGCCAGTTCTTCTAACATCACAGTACTTTATAGTTGCATGATGAGCTGGATAATGACCGCCAATAGGAATAGCCCTGCCACAATGATGGCGGCATAATGATGCACCATCCCGGTCTGCAGTTGCCGCCATTGTTTAGAGACGAGATGGTTGCCATACCCGATCACGTTAAGGCCGCTGTAGATCACGTATTTCTCCATCCAGGTCGAACCGGCCGCGCTCAATTCGGCTAGCTGCGCGACGGCGCGCACGAGGCCGTCGATCACGGTGCGGTCGAACCAGTCGAGCAGGAGTCCCAACTTCTTGGTCGGCTCCACCAGTAACAGGTCATACAGTTCATCGACGTAGTACTTATTGAGCAAGACCCTGTAGGCCGCCTGAAACTTTGTGGCCAGGCGATCCGACGCCGAGAGATTCACGCTATAAAAATAGTGCGCGAGGCCCCAACCCAGCAAGGCAATCCCTGTGGCAATCATCATGAGTGTGAGTACGAGTCCGGTGCTCACGTCATGTTCCCCTCCCGTGCCCGCGACCGGTGCAAGGAATTGATGGAGCCAGCCATGTTCAGGGGGAAACCCCAGGAACCCACCGAAAATGGACAGTACACCTAACGCCATTAATGGAACGACCATCACCATTGGGGACTCATGTACATGTTCCTCGGTATGATGGTCCATGCGAGAGGTGCCATAAAAGGTCAGATAGATCAGGCGGAACATGTAGAAGGAGGTCAATAGAGCGCCGATGGCAGCCATGCTATACAGCAGATAGTAGTGATGCGTGAAGGCATGGGCCAGGATTTCATCTTTGCTCCAGAAGCCTGCCAGCGGCGGAATCCCCGCAATGGCGACCGTACCAATCAGAAACAGTCGATAGGTCCATGGAATTTTCGAGCTGAGGCCGCCCATCTTTCGAATGTCTTGCTCGCCCGAGAGCGCATGGATCACCGATCCGGCTGAAAGGAACAAAAGGGCCTTGAAGAAGGCATGGGTCATGAGGTGGAACACGGCAGCCGTATAGGCTCCGATCCCGCACCCGAGAATCATGTAACCGAGCTGGCTCACCGTCGAATAGGCCAAGACGCGCTTGATGTCCGTTTGCACGAGGCCGATGGTGGCGGCAAACAAAGCCGTGAGTCCGCCGATGACGCCGACGATCGTCATGGCCGTCGGCGATAAGTCGAAAATGGCATGGTTCCGCACGATCATGTAGACCCCGGCCGTCACCATCGTCGCCGCATGGATGAGCGCGCTGACGGGTGTTGGACCTTCCATCGCATCCGGGAGCCAGGTGTAGAGGGGGAGTTGGGCTGATTTGCCGACTGCGCCGACGAGTAGGCAGAGAGCAATTGCTGTGGCCATTTCCGGCGAGAGCTGGCTGACCTGGGCAAAGACCTTCGTATAGTCGAGCGTCTTGAAATTGATGAAGATGAGGAAGATGGCCAGAAGGAAGCCCGCGTCGCCGATGCGGTTCACCACAAAGGCTTTCGAGGCGGCCTTCGCGGCGGAGACCTTGTTATAGTAGTAGCCGATCAATAGATAGGAGCAGAGCCCTACCCCTTCCCAGCCAATGAAGAGTACAACATAGTTGTTCCCCATGACGAGGAGCAACATGGAGACCATGAAGAGGTTCATGTAGGTGAAGAATCGTGTGAATCCGTCTTCCCCATGCATGTAGCCGACGGAGTAGACGTGAATCAGGAACCCGACTCCCGTGATCACGAGCAGCATGATGCACGTGAGCGGATCGACGAGATAGGCCAGATTGATGGTGAGGTCGCCGCCGAAGATCCATTGATAGGCCATGACTTCATGGGGCGTGCCGGTCCGCAGAATATCGGCAAACACACCGATCGTGCAGAGAAATGACAACCCCACCGATCCCCAGGCAAGCCGGTGCGCGACGTCGTGGGAATACCGCCTGCCCACGAGTCCATTCAGGATCACGGCCAGCAGGGGGAACAGCGGAATGAGTTTTATCAATAGGTCGGTCACGTTACCACTTCAAGAGGTTCATCTCGTCCACGTTCGTGGAGATCTTTCCACGGAATACGACGATGATGATGGCCAGCCCGATCGCCGCTTCCCCGGCCGCAATGGCAATGACGAAGAGGGCCACCAGTTGGCCCGCCATTGATTCCAGGTAATAGGAAAAGGCCACGAGATTGATGTTCGCCGCGTTCAACATGATCTCGACAGACATCAGCACGATGATGAAGTTCCGTCTGATTAATACGCCAAGCAGGCCGGTGATAAAGAGTACGGCGCTGACGGCGACATATGCGCTTAGAGGAACCATAGGCCTCGTGGAATATGAACCTTAAATCGTGAAACGAGGGGGGGGGCGATCCTGTCGTTTCCGTAGAACCCCTTACCGCGCGCGTTTGTCAGTGATCGGCTTTGGCGTTTTTGCCAGCACGATCGCTCCGATGACGGCGCCTAACAGGAACACCCCGACAATTTCGAACTGCAACAGATAATCACTGAACATCTTGATCCCGACCGCGTAGGTATCGCCGTCCTGGAGCACCGCCACCGTGGGCGCATCGCCTTTGGCTCCTGCGAAGGGTGAACGGAACAGGAGGATCAGCACATACAACGACCCGATGGCCGCCGGAGGCAGAAAATACAGGTACGTGGAGTGGAAATACCGATCGTCGGTTTTCAAGTTCAAGAGCATCAGTACGAAGAGGTACAAGACGAGGATCGCACCGGCGTAGACGATGAGTTGCACAGCCCAGAGGAACTCGGCGTTGAGGAGAATGAAGAGTCCGGATACGTGGAGCAACAGGGTCAGGAGCGCCAACCCGCAATGCACCGGGTGCTTGAGCGTAACAGTCAAGACGCCCGCCGCAATACTGGCTAGTGCGAAATAAGTAAAAAAGACCGATACCATCGATCGACTCAGCCCAGATGCTTTGGTGGTGGTTGAGTCGGCTTCAGTACCGATTGCGGGAAGTAATACCGATATCCCCGGCTTTCCTCAACGTTCTTTTCCTGATTATGCGCGTATAAGTATTTTTTTGCATCGTCAAGATGCCGCTCGCCGATTTCGTACAGCCGTTTCTTATCGAATAACAAGGTGCGTTTATCATGGGTTGAGAACTCATACATCTTCGTCATGGCCAATGCGTTGACGGGACAGGCCTCGACACAGTAGCCGCAAAAGACGCATTTTGTAATGTCGATGTAAAACTCGCTGGCGAATCGCTGGAGCGGACGCTCCACATCTTCCGAGCTGATGACCTTGATACAGCGCGATGGACAGGCGGCCTCACAGAGGTCACAGCCGACACAACGTTCTTGGTGGTCGTCATAGCGTAAGAGCGCGAGTGCCCCTCGGTGGGTATCGGGGAGGGTCCGTTGTTCCCGTGGATACTGGAAGGTGATGGGTTTATGGAACATGTGCTTGAACGTGACCTTTAGCGCAGCCCAGATCTCATAGAACAACGCGGCCTCGAGAATTTGCTTTATCAGTGCGGTAACACGCATGTGCGCTTCCTGTTCCCTCTTACGCTTTTTCGATCGTCACGCGGGTCTGCTTGAACGAGGGAACTCCAGTCGTCGGATCAACCTGGACCGACATCAAATCCTTCACAGGCGGCTCATTGAAATGCTCCGGGAAGAAACAGGTTTGCGGGGCGATGGATTGATCGGGCTGCACCGCCAATTGCATCGAACCGCGGTCCGACGTGAGGCGCACCGTCGTCCCCTCACCCACTGCGAGCCGTTCCATATCTTGGGGGTTCATCCTGAGCCGACCGGTATTGGGGGCGATCTTGATGAGCCCGGGGGCCTTGGTGGACATCTTACCGGAATGATACAGAACCTGTCCCATCAGCAATGCGAAAGGTCGCTGGTTCTTGAGATCTGATGGAGCGGAGGCTCGATAGCGCGCCGACACATCGGTGGCGTAATCGCTTGAGAGGTAGCAGTCCACCGTTGGCACAACCTTGCGTGGCTGTCCAAGGTTGTAGTACCCGGGCAGCAACTTCATGATCTCGGCTTGAATATCGTTCGAGGATTCGTACTCCCATTGACAGCCCAGCGCGTTGGCCATCGCCGTCATAATATGCCAATCTGGTAAACTTTCCCCGACCGGATCCATGGCCTCGCGGACGCGCAGGACTCGGCCTTCCAGATTGGTGAAGGTGCCATCCTTTTCCGCAGAGGTACAAGCCGGCAGCACCGCATGGGCCATGCGCGCAGTGTCGGTTAGGAACGGATCCTGGACGACGAGCAACTCCAGTCGATCCAACGCGGCACGGACTTCCATCGATGCGGGCAACGTGGCGAGTGGATTTTCTCCAATCACATAGAGTGCACGGATCTGGCCGCTCTTGCAACGTTTGAGAATCTCAACGAGATTCGCGCCGGATCCAGCCGCCGGGAGCGTGACGTCCCAGGCCTTGGCAAAACGGTCGCGAGCCACCTGATCGTCGAACGAAGCTTGACCAGGGAGGAATTCAGGCGCGGCACCCATGTCCACGGCACCCTGCTCGTTCGGCTCTTCCGTAAGCGTATTCACCCCGCAGCCAGGCTGGCCCAACTTGCCAGTGACCCAGGCGAGGTCAATCAGTTTCAAGACGTTCCGATACCCATCGGGCTGGCGGACGATGCCTTCAGCGCAGAGAATGATGGATCGGGGCGCTTCGGCGAAAATCGCCGAGGTCTCTTTCAACGCTTCGACTGACATGCCGGTGTGCGCAGCCACCTGCTCCAACGATACGTGGGCCACGGCGGCCTTCAGGGCCTTAAAGGCTTGTGGGTGCCTCTTGGTACTGTCCTGGTCGATCAAGTCCTGCTCCAGGGTGGCCTTCACGAGTCCGTCGATCACGAGCCCTTCCGTTCCGGGTTTGATCAGGACGGGATGGGATGCGAGCTTGGCCATATTCGTGACGGCCGAATCGATGACCACCACTTGGGCTTTATAGACGCGAATCGCTTCTTTGATGCGCACGGCCGTGAGCGGGTTTGTCTCCGTGATGTTGGAGCCAATGAGGATCACGGCCTTGGCTTTCGTCAGGTCTTCCCAGTCGTTCGGGCTCCGCCCGATCCCCAAGGCGTGCCGGGAGGCATGCACGAAGTTGAGGTGACCGTAGCGGGCACTGCTGTCGAGCTGGTTGGTTCGGAACCCGACGCGCATGAGTTTCTGGAAGAGATACAGTTCTTCGTTGGTGCAGCGGGCGGTGATCAGACCGGCAATTGCGTCGGGCCCGTGCTTACGTCGGATTTCGGAAAACCGCTCAACCACCTGGTGCATGGTTTCGAGCCAGGGGGCTTCGACGAGCTGATTACCTTTGCGAAGGAGCGGTTGTTTCATACGTGCGGCGCTATCGATGTACTCGAACCCAAAACGTCCTCGCACACAGAGCCCGCCGTGCCCCTTGGCCGTGTCGGTCCGGTCCCCCCATTTGTTCTTCCAGGACAGCGGCGAGGTTACGCGGACGACTTCAGCGTCCTTGGTCTCAAGGTACATCTGACAGCCGTCCCCGCAGTAGTTACACGTCGTCGTGGTTTTCTTCATCTGCCATGGCTTGTATAAATATTTAGAAAACTTGTTCGTGATGGCACCGACCGGGCAGACGGCGAGGCAGTCGCCGCAAAACTCGCAGGACAGTGCGAGATCTCCCTTCGGCACCACTTGATTGAATCCGCCCTTCTTCATGAACTGAAGCGCGTCGATCATCAACACGTCTTTACACACGTTGATGCATTCCGCGCAGGCAATGCAGCGGTTCATATTAAAGTCGAGCACCGGGCTGCGCGTATCTTCCGGAATAAATTTCTGTTTCGCGTTGGCTAGGTTCGTGACCCCGTGCCGGAAGGCCATGTCTTGCAGTTCGCAATGGCCGTCGGCGTCGCAGACCGGGCAGTCGAGTGGATGGACCGAGAGATGTTTTTCCACTGCTTTCTTCCGGGCTTGGAAGAGATCGTCCCCCTCGGTTCTGATGATCATGCCGGCCGTCGCTTTAGCGGTGCAGGAACGGACCGGCGCTTTCTTGCCTTCCTGCATGACCAAACACATGCCGCAGGAGCCGAAGGGATCGAAGGTGTAGTGGTAGCACATGGCTGGGATAATCTTGCCCGTGCTTGAGATCACGTCGTAGAGTGAGACCCCGTCCTTTGCCGTCACGGACTTCCCGTCGATCGATAGCTCGATCGCGACCGCTTCCACGTCAGGATTTGTTGCCGGCTTCAGTCCCATAGTTCTTTCTCGTGAAAAGTGAAACGTAACACGAACTCGCTGCTCTATCTTTTACCGTTCACATCTCACGTCTACCTGTCACACTCCCCCATCACAATGTCGTAGGACCCGAAGAGCGTGATCGCATCGGAGATCATGTAGCCTCTGGTCATATGGTCGAATGCGCCCATGTGAACAAACGAGGGGGCGCGAATTTTCAAGCGGTAGGGTTTTCCCCCGCCTGTGCTGACGATGTAGAACCCCAACTCCCCCTTGTGCGCTTCGGTCCCGCAATAGATCTCTCCCGGAGGGGCGTCGAAGCCCTGCGAGAAGAGCTTGAATTGCTGGATCATGGATTCCAGATTCGTAAAGACTCGTTGCTTCGGCGGCAACGTGACGCTGGGCACATCGGCCATGATGGGGCCGTCCTGCATCTGCTCCAGGCATTGCCGGATGATTTTCACGCTCTCATAGAGTTCCTGGACGCGGATCCAGTACCGATCGTAGGTGTCGCCGTTCTTGCCGAGCGGCACGCTGAATTCGCATTTCGGATAGGCCGAATAGGGCTCGGCTTTACGGAGGTCGTAGTCGACGCCCGAGCCGCGGAGCGTCGGCCCACTGAGACCGAAACTTACAGCGTCGTCCGCCGAGATGACACCCACTCCCTTGGTCCGCGCGACCCAAATCCGGTTCTTCTCCAGGAAGACCACGTACTCATCGATTTTTGGCGGAAAGTAATCCAGGAATTGCTTGAGCTTGTCGAGCAGCGAAGGGGTGAAGTCCCGCTCGACGCCGCCGATGCGATACCAACTGGTCGTGAGACGCGCCCCGCAGAGTTCGTCGAACCAATCCAACAGAATTTCCCGATCCCGAAAAGCATAGAAAAAGACCCCCATGGCTCCGATGTCGAGAGCCTGGGTGCCGAGCCAGAACTGATGGCCGAGGATCCGTTGGATCTCTGCCACGATCGTGCGCAGATAGTCTGCGCGGTCCGGCACGGTGATATCCATGAGTTTTTCGACTGCGCGGCAGTACGCAAAATTGTTGTACATCGCGCAGACATAATCGAGCCGGTCGGTATGGGGAATAAATTGGTGATAGGTGCCGTCTTCCGCGAGCTTCTCCACACCGCGGTGCAGATATCCCAACACAGGGGTAGACTTGACGAGGCGTTCTCCTTCCAATTCGAGGATCACTTTCAGTACCCCATGGGTGGCGGGGTGCTGGGGACCCATGTTAAGCAGGAGCTCCTCCGTGCGCAGGGTCGGGAGAGTCTCGCTTCCCGGATGGGCCGGGTCGACCTTGTAGACGGTTGTTCGTTGATCTTCAAAGGCCATCGTCTGTCCTACCGAGCCGTTTCGTCCAGGAACTCGAACGTGTCGCGCCAGCCCTTGCCACGGAGCGGAAAATCTTTTCGCAATGGATAGCCTTCGGTGTAATCGTCCGGCAGGAGGATCCGGCGGAGATCCGGATGGTGCCGGAAGCGGATTCCCATCATGTCGTAGACTTCGCGCTCCATGAAGTCTGCGCCTTTCCAGAGATCCGTCAGGGAATCCACGATACAATCCGACTCCGGCACCCTGGTCTTGAGCCGGATGCGCTGGTGTTTCTTGATCGAGTAGAACTCGTACACGACTTCAAACCGTTCTTCGTCGTCGGGCCAGTCGACCGAACTCACATGCACGATGTAGTCGAAATCCATGGCCGGGTCGTCGTGAAGAAATTGTGCGACCTCATGGAGTCGCTCCCGCGTCACAGTCACCGCAAGATCGCCACGCCATTCGACGGCTTTGACGAAGCCGATGGCAAAGGTTTCTTGGAGCCGGCTGGCCAGTTGCTGCAAGGACATTGATTGAGACCTATACTTTAATGCCGGGCTTAACCTGATCCGGTTGTTTCAGAAACACGCGCTTAAGCATGATTCGTTCTTGTAACTTGAGGATGCCGTCAAAGAGTGCCTCCGGCGTTGGAGGGCAACCCGGCACATAGATATCGACCGGCACAAAGCGATCGACGCCTTGGACGACGCTATAACTGTCGTAGATATTCCCTGACGTGGCGCAAGATCCCATTGCAATGACATATTTCGGCTCGGGCATCTGATCGTAAAGTTTCCGGATGACGGGGGCCATCCGCCGGCAGACGGTACCGGCCACGATCATCAGATCGGACTGGCGCGGTGAGGCCCGGAAGACGCCGGCACCATAGCGGTCCAAATCGTACCGTGACGAAACTGCAGCGATCATCTCGATCGCGCAGCAGGCCAGGCCAAACGTCATGGGCCACAGTGACCCCTTGCGAGCCCAGTTGACGACATTTTCCACTGTCGTGGTTACGACGTCGGGCGTGCTGTCCTTATCATGACGACCAATTTGGATCAGTCCCACTCCAGTGCTCCTTTGCGCCAGGCATAGACATAGGCCACCAAAAACAACGCGATGAAGACCAGCATTTCAATCAACCCGATCAACCCGACCTTGGTGAAGACCACTGCCCAGGGATACAGAAAGATGACCTCGATATCGAAAATAACGAAGAGCATCGCAAAGATGTAATACCGAACCGGGAAGGGCATCCGAGCATCCGAGAACGGTTCCGATCCGCACTCATAGGTGGTGAGCTTCTCCGTTTCTGGGTATTTCGGGTGGACCCAATAACTGAGGAGCAGCGTCAGCACGCCGAACACCAGCGCCACGAAAATATACAGCAGAATCGGAAAGTATCGGGTCAGGTACTCAAGGAGTAACTCAAAACCGCTCATAGGGCTGACCTTTCAACACCTTGAGATCCAATGAGAGCGGAATATTAGACTCTGGATTACGGGGATAGCAAGCGTCCAAAGGACCTACGGTATCAACCCGAAAGTCCCGGGCTCTGTTGCTTTGTGAGGCGTCGCTGGCGTGAGTGAGAAGCCAGCGTGTTGGCGCGCCTATGCGACCGGCGGCAGGGGCTAGGCGCCTGTTCGAGTCATCCACCAGTTGTAACAGGACAGTCCGTGGGAGTTGGGGTTCCTCTGCCGCAGGGCTAACCCCTGTACATCGTGGGACGTTGAGCCACTGATGCGACTCCCCCCGTCGGTGCATGAGCGGGTGCCCGCGGGGCCTCTGGCTCATGGTGTGCGCGACCTGGGTCGAGATTCGCTGGATGTGTCGGCGATCCGGGCCATCGACGCGGATGACCGCGGGGTTCCTCCCGTAGGAACCCACCAGGATAACTGTCTGGCTGCTGGATGCGGACAGCCACGGGCCCTACGCGTCATGGCGGATCGCCACGGCCTGTCGGGAGCGGATGGATGTCGTGCCGGCGCGGGGCGGGCTGTGCTCGAAGGCGGGACTGGCGCGCCTGGGCCAGGACGCGTTGGAGGG
>PLBR01000007.1 GCA_003135435.1 Nitrospira sp.
GTCTTTGGCTCTTTGAAGCGAGATCGGCGCCTTGACAAAAGGAAAGGGATCCAAAACATGCAGCAGCAAAAACGTCGAACCGGAGGGCCAAGGTCGGTTCACCGCTTCCTCGATGATCTTTGCACAGGACGGTGTCGCATCGAGCGCGATCAGAACTCTCATGGGTTTCACCTTTTGCCGGATCCGTCTCTCTTGGAACGCGATCTGTTATTAGTACAAACGGGCCCTGTGGGATGTGATGTCAGGCATAGCCACATATGATCTTGCTCACAGCCGTCCAGAACGATCGATGCTAAAAGTCTTAGCCAAGGGGGAGAAATTTATGAAGATCCTGCTGGCGACCGATGGTTCCAAGTACTCAGAAGCGGCAACCCAGTCGGTGGGCTCAGGATTTCGCACGCAAGGTACAGAAGTGCTTGTCCTGCAGGTCGTAGAGCCGCTTGTGTTCTCCACGCCTCCACAAATGGCACACGGCTACGCCCCGGAAATGGCTGCGAGACTCCAGGATAAGTTGAAGCAGGCCAAAGAGTCGGTTGCACGCACGGCGGAAATCCTACGCAAGGCCGGATTCAAGGTGGATTCGCGTGTAGCAGAGAGTGAGATACGAACGGGAATCCTCGACATCGCCGGAGACTGGCACGCGGATCTGATCGTCCTCGGCTCCCATGGAGAGAAAGCCTTGCGGAAATTCCTATTGGGAAGCGTCGCTGAGTTCGTCGCTCGCCACGCACACTGCTCTGTTCTGATTGTGCGAACACCCTCAGACCGCTGAGGTGTTTTCACCTCCCCTGAGGGATGACGAGCGAACGAGCAGAGTTCTTGGAGATCGACGTCAATGATTCTTAAACCCATCAAAGGTCGACAGCTCAAGGAAGGGAAATTCTCCACATCAGTTCAGCACGGGTTCTCCCGAATCGATCAGTGGCTGTTGCAGAAGATCCATAATTCCGTGGGCCGCCCGCCAATCCGGCTCACGCTTGGGAACGGCGTTGAGGTTTCGCCCGCAGATGCCCTGCCCGTTGCCAAAATCGTGGTGCGGGATCACAGAACTCTGCTCAACCTCATCCTCGATCCAGAGGTCGGCTTTGGTGAGGCGTACAGCGACGGGCGCATCACTGTCGAAGGGGATCTCATCGCGGCTCTTGAAGCCGTGTACCTTTCGATGTCGGAACTCGATCATCAGAACTGGTACACCAGGATCGTTTCGCGTTGCCTGGGATACGTGCAGCGAAACTCCTTGCGAGGGGCCCGCAACAATATCCATCGGCACTACGATTTGAACAACGATTTCTTTCGGCTCTGGCTCGACCCGCTACTTGTGTATTCCTGCGCATATTTTCCTTCTGCCTCCATGAGCCTGGACGAAGCGCAAGTCGCTAAGATGGATTACATCTGCCGCAAGCTGAACCTCCAGCCTGGGGAGCGTGTTGTGGACGTAGGCTCCGGGTGGGGCGCGCTTGCTCTCCACATGGCGAAGCACTATGGCGTCTCCGTCCGGGGTTTCAGCATCTCCCATGAGCAGGTCTGCTGGGCGCGCCGCCGCGCGCAAGAAATGGACCTAACCCACCGCGTGGAATTCATCGAGGACGATTATCGGAACATCTCCGGAAAGTGTGACGCGCTTGTGTCCGTAGGAATGCTCGAACACGTTGGACCGGAACACTACGCGGAGATGGGACGTGTTATCCACCGTTCTCTCGACCACGCCGGACGCGGGCTGATCCAGTCCGTCGGGCGCAATCGGCCGCGCCCCTTCAGCAATTGGACCAGGAAACGCATATTCTCCGGCGCGTATGCACCTACGCTTCGTCAGGTAATGGATATCTTCGAGCCGTGGGAACTCTCCATTCTGGATGTCGAGAACCTGGGCCCCCACTACGCGAGAACCTTGGAGCACTGGTTGGAGCGATTTGAAGATTCGGCAGGAGAGGTAACCGCGATGTTCGGTCCTGAATTCGTGAGGGCTTGGCGACTCTACCTCGCTGGAGCCATCGCGGGATTTCGAGTTGGCACGCTGCAACTATTTCAAATTGTCTTCGCCCGAACCTCTTGTCAGCGGATTCCTTCAACGCGTGCCAACCTCTACGTGGAGGGACATCCCGAAGGACGGGAAGCAAGCAATGACAGTGATTCTCCTTTGACACACGCCGGGCTGGCAAAGGGGTAAGCATGCCACGCGCCTCTGGTTTGCGGATCGGCCGGGTCTTTGGCATTCCCATCTACATTCATCCGAGNNCTCCTTGGCTACGCAATTCACGCAGCAGCACCCCAGCTGGTCTCACGCGCAGCATTGGAGCCTGGGCATTCTGACCAGCCTCCTGTTTTTTGGTTCAGTGGTGTTTCACGAATTGGCCCACAGCGCCGTTGCTCTTCGTTACCGCATCCCGGTGGCCTCGATCACTCTTTTTGTGTTCGGCGGTATCGCGCGTATCGGACGTGAAGCAGAGAGCGCCAAGCAGGAGTTCAATATCGCCATCACCGGCCCCCTTTCGAGCTATTTC
>PLBR01000234.1 GCA_003135435.1 Nitrospira sp.
AGACGGGGCACAGCAGATGCTGTGCCCCGAAGCAGGGGCTTACTTGCCGCCCATGTCCTTCTTCTCATCCTTCTTCTTTTCGTCATCCGCCTTGCCGCTGGTCGTATCCTTCTTCTCCTTCTGGTCCTTCTTGTCCTTCTGCTCGGCAGGGGCTGGTTCACTGGCGAAGGTCATGGGCACGCCGAATCCAACGGCGAGAAATGCGGCTAAGACTACCATGTGTGCAAAACGAGTCATGATGAAACCTCCTTGGTGAGTAAAAATGGGTGTCACCTCCGACACGCCACCTGATTAAACTCTCGCTGTGCGAGGCAGCTAGTAAGGGAAGTGAGCAAGTGTGGTGCCGGGATGTAAATTGCTTCAAATGCACCATCAACCCAAACTCCCTCGCACAAATTCCAGGTTTTTTCAGTGACTGGGAAGATGCTGGAGAGGATGGGAGGCGTTGGAGGAAACTATGTATATCATTGAGGGTGGTGTGACCTGTAGGGGGATGTCTACAACCATACAGTCGCCATGAGCGAAACGGTTGAGGGAACAGCGTGGAATGTCGAGGTCGCTCATTGTGCTTGTTGTAGGGGTTGGATATAGTACGCACATGTGGTCCAGCAGGATGCTGAAAAAGTCCGCCAGCGGCGTTCTCGCATCGCTCAGAGGCTCAACGTACGGGACAGAGTACGCGTCGCCTCTTCGCTCCCTGCGGCCTTGCTGGACGAACTTTTTGAGCATCCTGCCAGGGATTCTCCCATTGCCTCATACGCGCGGACCATGGATTTTTCATCGTGCCACAATAGTTGTTCCACAGCCTGCTAGGTTTCTGAACGTATGGGTTGTGATTCTCTCGCTTGTCGCCGTGGGCTGCTCCTCCTCTCCGGTCGGGATCCCTGAAACTCTTGAACTTCAAATTGATAAGAATGTGACATTCACGGAAGTGCTCGCCTCACCCGAGTCGTATAAAGGACGTCTCATTCTGCTCGGCGGTGGAATCATCAAGGCGAAGCGGCTCAAAGAGGGGACGCAGGTTGAACTGTTGCAACTCCCGCTCAACAAGGATCAAGAGCCGACGACGGACCTCACGCAGTCGCAAGGGCGAGTGTTGGTCCTTCACCAGGAGTTCCTCGATCCGGCAACATTGCCGCCGGGGATGCTGGTGACGTTCGTCGGCGAGGTCAGCGGGGTCATCATCGAGAAGCTGGACGAAGTCGACTATCGCTATCCCACCCTGACGGTGAAACACTGGCATGTCTGGCCTCCTGCCACCTTTGACGACCGGCGAGGCGGACCTTATTTTGGCGTCTACGGCGGGATGGGCGTTGGCGGAGGGTCTCGCGGCGGCGGGGGATTCGGAATCGGGTTCTGAAGTAGAGACGATCTTCCCTCGTCCTTCCACTCGTGAATCGCTCACTCTTCAGAGTTCAAACAATTGCCTTCAACAAACCCTATGGGGTCCTGCCATGCTTTACCGACCCAGAGGGACGGCCGACATTGGCTGACTACATGGCGATTCCTGGCGTCTATGCGGCTGGGCGGCTCGATTTGGATAGCGAGGGGCTCCTGCTTCTGACGTCGGACGGTACGTTGGCACATCACATCACGGACCCGCAGCATAAGCTGACGAAAGTATATCTCGCGCAGGTCGAGCGCATCCCGAACGAGGAGGCCTTGGTGCAGTTGCGAAAGGGAGTGGTGCTGAACGGCAAGAAGACCAGGCCTACTGAAGTATGTCTACTGCCGGACGATCCGCAGTTGCCTAATCGCCCCGTGCCCATCCGCTTCCGCAAAAACGTGCCGACTGCCTGGGTGGAGATCACGCTGCGCGAGGGGCTGAATCGACAGGTCCGACGCATGACCGCCGCAGTGGGGTATCCGACGCTGCGACTTATTCGGGTTGCGATCGGGCCGATTGTGCTGGGCGACCTCCAGCCCGGCCAATGGCGGGATTTGACAAGTAGTGAGATTGCGCAGATCTATTCTGCTGTCCCTCGTCGATAAATCCGGAGGCATCCACGAGACTTTTCCCGAACTCTGTTGAGCAAGTTGACCCGACGGATGCACCAGATTGCCTTTTATTGATGCGTCGGAGGTGTGAGGTCTGATGATCCGACACGACTCTCGGTGTGTGATCGCTTTAGTCATAGGCCTGTTGATTGGTCTCGTCGGCTGTCAGACGAGAGGCGGGCGGACCTTACATGGGCTGTCCTGTTCGGAGATCGAACAGCAGATCAATCTTTCAGACAGGATCGACACCCTCAACCGACTGGCCGATGCTTTTGCGGAGCGGTGCTATGATACCGTGATCGTTCATGGCGAGAAGGCCCGGTCGGAATTCCGGCACAAGACCTTTTCCTTCCTGAAGGAGACCACCAACGTCTTCATTCCGGAGGGTTCCTTCCTCGATTACGTGTTGGAAAGTTATGAGCGCGGCTATCTCAGCCTCTTACTGGCGGCGAGCTATGCGAACGTGCAGAAACCGGAGGAGGCGAAGGTCGAACTCAGGCAACCGGATCATGAGCTGTTTACGCCGCTCTATAATTACGGCGAAGACCCGGTAAATCTTTTGCTGTCCGCTGTGTTATGGGAGCGAGTGGGGGAGGTGAATGAGTCGCGCGTCGATTGGCTTCGGCTGAGAGACCTGGGCCTGATGTGGAAAGGCCAGCAGGACGCAGTCCGGGTATTTGCAGCTCGGCAGGTGGATCGGATCGATGAAGGACAGGGTTTCAGCGAGCCGTGGCACGTCTATGGTATCGGTCGATTTCCTGAACTCACGTGGGACCTGCAATTCTTTGGATCCACGAACGGATACTTTTCTGTGAAGGCGAACGGAGAATTTCTTCCCGCCTGCCAGTCCGACACTGGCGTGCGGCTGTCCACTCGAAGTTGGTTCGACAAGGTGGCGATTCGCCATAGCCATGGGTACCACCCGCTCCTGAACGTGCAGGCATGGATCCGATTGCCGTTCGGTCTGACGTACAGCCTGGTTCCATTGGCGGCAGGAGCCGGCGTCATGGTCGGAGGCTGCATGCTCGATGCGGCGGGCAATGGTAAAGGGGCGCTCTGCCAGCTTTCGGTGATCGGGGGGGTAGCCTTGATGCGCACCGCGCCGACGGTGCTGGAAGGCGCGCTCCGACCGGACCTGCGGCACTGGGAGCATGTACCGGCAGCGTTTGTGGTGACCAGGGCCTCAAAGCCTGAGCTGGAGCCCTGCTTGGCAAAACCTGTAACTGCTGTTCAGCGGCTTCTATAGGAGTAATCCGCTAGCGCGCTTCAAGAAGCTGCTCAGCGATTCCGCCAAGGAGTATGGCGCCGCGGTCGGTTCAGTCGAGACCTGCTAGACCTGTGCCCGTTACCCGCATTGAACCTTCCACTGTTTCAACAGTCCTCCCGTATCATTATTGATGCCATCAGAATCTAATTTGATTCTCCAGCAGGCAGTCGTGCGTGCGGGTGAGCATCCTCTCCACTGCAAATATTCTTGAAAGTACGGGTGAAACTGACATTCGTCTTTACTCTGTCGGCCTTGGAATGCCTATTGCACGGTGCTAGGTTAGGTGGTCTGTAATCAACGAATCAGTGCGCCGACTTATGCCAGTCAGTGTAGGATCGATATTGGAGATATGCTCGTATGGAACGACGTCAAACTCTCCGATTGAAGGCTCAGTTCCGAAGTTCCTTTTCTTCGCCGAAGATGGTGGGAGGAGAGGGGACGGTGGAGGATCTGTCTCACACCGGTTGTCGCATTGCGACGTTGGTTCAGGTGCCTCAAGGAACCAGTTTGGAAGTCCGATTGATATTGCCAGACGACCTTCCACCGCTGACAGTTGAGTCCTGCATCGTCCGTTGGTCGCGGGGCCATGAATTTGGAGCGCAGTTTCTTGACCTGCGGGAAGAAAATCGCGCACGGCTCACTCGATTCGTCGGAACGATTCAATCTAGTCCCTCCCCTTCCTGAGTGTTGTGAAGACGCAATCCCTCATCGTCGAGCCTGGAACGGTCCGGTTGGAATCAGGCATAAGAAAGCAGCAGGATACGCGCTAAAGGTTCCAGCTCCATCACGACATGATGGAGGGAGCCATGAAATACACACTCACGTTTGTGCTTGCTCTTCTCTGCGTGGCAGTATGCTGTTTCCTGTTCATTCCGAAAGAGAGTCGTTACCTGAAAGTCGGTCAGGGCCAGGCATCTAGCGATGAGGTGCAACGGCAGCTTGGGATGCCGATTGAGAGAACCTCGGTGCCGACCGGCGAAGCGTTGTGGCGCTATGAAGTGCTGGAGAGCAGCCCACACATCAAGGGCCGCCGACAGGATTTTGGTGCGATGACTATCGACTGACTTCCGATGCGGGGGGCGTGCTTCGGCACTGGACCCATCGCTCCTTTTTCACGGTGGAGAACTACGGCCAGAGCCTTGCCATGCCGGGTATGAGCGACTCGCGCTATGACCGATCCCACGAGATCATGAGTTAACGGTTCTTGATGAGCTGGCCGACAATGCCAATGCCGATACCGAGGAAGAGATAGCCGGCGATGACATTGAGCATGACGATGGCCTGGGCGATCGGATGTGTCGGCTGGTATTCGACCAATGCGAGCGAGGACGTGATATTAATCGCGTAATAGAGGCCGGACCAGAAGGGAATCCAGCCAGACGGATTGGTATTGCTCATTGGTTGCAGCCACTGCACGCGGAAAAAGACTTCGTAGAGCAGGCTGAATAGCCCGATCGTCCCCAGTATCCACGCGGTCCACCGAGGAATACTGGTGCCGTAGTTACTTGTCGTTTTCCAGGCTAAGAGCGCCAAGGGATGCTTCCCCTGCATCTTGGCCCAGGCGACTCTCGCATCGCGTTCTTTGAGATAGGCGGATTCAGACTCGTCCAGTTCGCCCGCCTCCGCGAAACAATGGTTCGCTCTCGAGTAGGCACGGACAGCGGCATGCTGAAGATGCTGTTGCGTTGAGGCGGCGGCTTCATCGCGCGCGGCCTGTTCACCCCATGCGCCTGCTTGTGAGAAGGCGCGCGCCGCATGAATAAATTGGTCCAAGTGCTGCAGTTGGTGGCCGGCCCGATGGTACGCGTGGGCGGATTTTGCCTGGTCATGGGCTTCGAGAAAATGCGCGGCGGCCAGGTAATAGCAAGCGGCGTGTATTAGGTTCGCACGCGAATCGTGTCGTACGAGCGCGTCGGCTTTCCGCAGGACTTCATCGGCGGACTGTGTCGTGGCTATTTCGCTCTCGCCCTGCCGGTAATAGCCTTGAGCAATCGGATCTGAAAAAGTCTGTTCGGTCATTCCACGCCTCCGGGCGTGGCCATGTTACCCCAAGGTGAGGTCAGCAAGAAAGTGCCCTTGTCTCATGCGAACCGCGCGGCGCGCGCTTCAGAAGGTGTTCAACGATCTTGCCAAACTGTAAGCGTCCCAACTAGACGTCGCATGGAAGGAAGCAAGTGGTATTGGCAGACCCTCTGTCGCCAGTCTGTCAGGGGCAGATTCCACTCTTTGCGCGGCTCGCTCATCTTCGCAGACGGCGACGGCGGCCTTGGGGTTGATCGAGTGCTTGACCCCAGTGAGACAGAAACTTGGTGATGAAGGTATGTTCCTGATCAGGCTCCACGGCCAACGGAGCCAGTGCCAGGGCGACGGCGAGCGAAATGTGATAGCCCACAGAACGGGATGCCAGTGCTCGCCGATAGGCGGGATGGGCTTGATTAATCCAGACGGTGGATTCGACGAGCCGGCCCAGTTCCGAGGTATCGGGACGGTCCTCAAACTGAACCCCAAGACCGTACCGCATCGGAGCCCGGGAATGCCCATGACCCGGGAACATGGCAGATGCTGACGCAGGGATCGTGGACGCCGCAGGCTCGGTCATGGCTGTGTCCTGGTCAGTAGGCGGAGGGGGAGTTTCTGGCTGAGCTAGTTCGGTCTCATTCGGACGCGGTACTTCGGATGTCGATGGGGTGGCCAGAACTGCAAGGGTTTCTGTTCCCGCTGCTCTGTCGGTTAGCTTGCCATCAATCGGTAATCGCTTTTGGCCGCCGGCCCGTCGTTCGACGAGTGAGGCGAGCAGCGGAAAGTCGTCGGACAATTCTTCCAGTACTCGATCCAGATCTCGCTCCAATGGGCGCATCATGCGTGATGAGGCGTCCAGTGTTCCTGTGCGCGTATCGCCCCAGGCTTCCAATTGCCGAGAGACGGCTTCCTGGATCGCCTTACGGTAGGCAAGATAGACGGCCCCTCGAGTGCCTGTACGGATGAAATCTCCTTTGTTGAGCGTGAGCGAGGCAGCGAGGTCGGGGACTTCGATCAAGCCGTTGATCCGTTCCGACTGTAACGGTGTCACGCCCAACCAATCCCATCCGCGTTTGATGACTTTCCCCAGCGTGCTGATCGCGACGCCACGTTGATCCTCTGGTAATGGTGTGGGATGGCGGGACAAATATCCCAACGCCGATAGCTTGCGCCTCCGGGCCAATCGAATGGCCAATGGGGCTTGGTCAGGCGCCGACAGGGGATGGCGTTCCAACGTTCGCCCATTGACTTCGAATGCAATCCCGGCTGGGTAATGGCAGGCCAGAAAGGAATCAAATGGGGGTTCAAGTAACGGCTGAAAATGCCGACGCATCACTCCTTCGAGAAACCCAGGGTCTAGAAGAGGAGAGAGTGGGGTTTGGAGCTTTAGCCGAACCGCAGTGCCCTGCTCGCTGACTAGTCCCGGTGGAGTTATCCATTGCCACGGCGCGCGATGGCGCGAGGCCAAGTGCCATCGCGTAGCCACGTGCGTGCTGCCGCGCCTGGTTTCGGTGAGCACCTCTTTGCATACCAGTAGCCCCAGTTTGATGCCGACTCCGGCAAACCCGATGCCTTGGCCGCGTACTTTCGTGCTGGCAGCGATGTCGTGATACTGCCGCATCGCCTTCCGCTGCATGCCGGACCCGTTGTCCACGACGGTCAGCATAGACTGTGCGGGGTCAGCTGTCATCGCGATTCGGCTGGCCCCAGAGTCCAGAGAGTTGGCAATGATCTCGGTGAGGATAGTTTCCGCGATACTGGAGGGATAGGCATCCCGCAAGTCTTCCAACAGATGTTCAAGATCGACGCGGGTCTCGCCCATGTATCACTCCGTGAATCTGCTCTGAGAAGGAAAAGGACTGTAGACGGAGGCGCAGGCGAAATCAAGGTGAGAGAGGCAAACTTCGGGGTGGGGCTCAGACTGGTGAGTCCGGATCAGGGAAAGATTGAAGGTCTCTCACTTGCGCTTGCAGGTGATTTGTAATACATTGTGTGACATGAGAAACGCGATCACCATTCGGCTCGACCAGGACCTTGAACGGACGCTCGACCAGTTTTGCCGTCGCTCCAAACGGAAGCGAAGCGAGGTCGTGCGAGATGCGCTTCGTCGGCAGCTCTCGTTGATGACGTTTGAGCAGCTTCGCCACAAGGCCATGCCTTTTGCGGAGGCGCGCGGCTTCCTCACGGATGAGGACGTCTTCAAAGTCGTGTCGTGAAGGTCTTTCTCGATACCAATATTCTCGTCAGCGGGTTTGCGACGCGCGGGCTCTGTGCCGATGTCATTCGACTCGTCCTCGCAGAGCACGAGCTCATCACAGCAGACGTTGTTCTGAACGAACTCAAGCGAGTTCTCAAGCATAAGATCCAACTCCCAGGCGAACAGATTCAGGAGATCTTGACCTTCCTCGAAAGCCAGACCGTTCAGCCCAAGCCAATATCCCCACCCTCAATTCAAGTTCGCGATGAAGACGATGAGTGGGTTCTCGCTTCCGCATTAGCTGCCAAGGCCGAAGTGTTCGTCACGGGCGACAAAGACTTGCTGGATGTGGCTAGCCAGGTAGCCGACTTGGTGATCACCGATCCGCGCGGCTTCTGGAGTCTGGCCAAGAAACGACCAAGAAAGTAAGTGCTCCTCCTTGCCGAAGTGTTCGATGCTGCCATCAACCAGCGCGAGCTTCAGAAGGTGTTCAGCGATTTTCCCAAGCGGTATGGGCTGCTGCCGGTTTCAAAGACACCGAGTTAGGTGTATGAATGAAACCGGAGGTGGATTATGGAGCGACGAAAGTTTACGCGAGAGTTCAAGTGTGAGGCGGTGAAGCTGATCCAAGAACGCGGGGTCTAGGCTTGACATGCTTGCTCTCAACAGGAAATTCAGAGCCATGGTTGCAATAGAGGGTAAGAGGTTGGAGTCAGCGGTAAAGGCCAAAG
Source organism: Nitrospira sp. (assembly GCA_003135435.1). Taxonomy (GTDB): domain Bacteria; phylum Nitrospirota; class Nitrospiria; order Nitrospirales; family Nitrospiraceae; genus Palsa-1315. The sequence continues at coordinate 8,213 of PLBR01000234.1, forward strand.
AACTATCTGATGACGCAAAACGAATTAAAAGATTTCGCTTGGATGAAGATAACGCCTGGTATTGTCCCAGACGGGCTAACAGCTATGGCGTATTATTGGCTTTCACATGGTCCCCTGAGGTTCAAAGATGGTGGAGGAGTGGGACACATTCTTTAGTTCCAGATGGATGTCGCGGAGTGGGTTGGAAGCCGTTGGGAAGGCGTCTTGATGATTATAAAGCAATCTGTGGGGCACTAATGCTCCCGGGCTATGGAGAAATAGATGGCAAATACAATAACTTTTGGGCTCTTTACGCCATATTCAAGCAGAGATGAGACGGAGTTCTAGGCTATGAATTTGTCGTTAGCGAACCAAGAGTTACGGTACTGCCAGGTCCTCACCGGTGATTCTGAGGGTAATACGCAGTCAACTTGACGGTGGCCTCGCTAACGACTCCATCAATCTTCTCAGGGGGGGCTAGAGATTGGTTGGAGGTGCCTTTTCTCGATTTCCAGGCTGCTCAAAACGGTTGACCAACAAGGCCGCAGCCGAGGAGAACACCGGAGGCGTACCCTCCGGGGTACGGTTGAGGATTTTTTCGAGGGGAGAACGAAGTTCCGGGCGTTTTCAGCAGCCGCTAGATCTGCTCTACATCCGCAATAATGGTGTGTAACCCGCTCGCCCCGGTTGGCTGTGGCCGGACAATCTCAGCGATCTGTAGCTGCCCCTTGGTGTCCGTCGCGCGCACAACTGTTTGGAACTTGCCCCGTTTGGGCAACTGCCATGTATAGTTCCAGATGACCCAGGAGTAGGGCGACATGGGCTTTTCGATCTCGCATTCGTTCCATGTCCGGCCCGCATCGAAGCTCAGTTCAACTTTGCTGATACTGTTTGGCCCGCCGAAGGCGATGCCACGGAAGAGTTGCTCTTGTCCGCGGAGCGTTTGGTAATGGCCGGGGCTGTCGATGCGTGAAAAGATTTTGATGGTGCCGTCGTCAGTCCAGCCTTTACGCTGCCAGTAACCTTGATAGTCACCGGGATAGACTTCGATCTCGACGATCCACTTGACGTTCTTGATCCCATAGAGGCCTGGGACGATGAGGCGAATTGGGAAGCCATGTTCCTTCGGCAGTTTTTCGCCGTTCATCAGGAAGGCGAGCATCACGTCGTCTTGCATGGCCCGCTTGAATGGTATGCTGTCGTCATAGCCATCGATGCCGCGGAACACCACATCGCGCGCGGTCTCTTCATCGGCGCCGCATTCTAGAAGAAGTTTCCTGAGCGAGATCCCGCGCCAGGTGGCGTTGCCCATGCTGTCTCCGCCAGGGAGCGTATCGATACACATGAGGGTGGAGACTTGATCGTACGAATCGCGATTCAGAATGTCGCGCCAGCCGAGCGACAGCGGCGTTTTCACTTCGCCTTTGACGTGGACTTTCCACTGTTCGATGTTGACGTCGCGAGACATCGACACAGCGGAGTCGGCGTAGTTCACCACATAGAACTTTGCGTTCGGTGTGAAATAGGTCGTATCGCGTGCAGGAATGGCAAACATGCGCCCGAACACCGACCCTACCGCGTCGCAGCCACCGGTCATTCCGGCGAGAGTGCCGAGGCCGAGGGCCTTCAGAATGGTTCGGCGCCGCATGGACAGGGGTGAATCGTAGGGCAACATCATTTTTCATTATACATGCAATTGGTACTTGACTCCCAACTGAAGCTTTGTTATCTTGCCGCCTGTTCTATGGTGCTTGTGCTTCCTGCCTGTTGACCGCGTGCGAGAGTGCGGTGAGGGCATGCGGTTTTAGGGAATACCCGGCCATAGGTTTGGTAAAAGGGTCCCTTGACACGCTTTCTGTGCACGGAGTATAGTGCACGGCTCGCGTGACGAGCGCATTTGTTCTTTGACAACTGAATAGAGAATGTTGAGCAATGGTGTAAGTGTATTGAAGTGGTGGCCCTTGGTCCAAATTCTAAGAACACCTTTATGAGAGTTTGATCCTGGCTCAGAATGAACGCTGGCGGCGCGCCTAATACATGCAAGTCGAGCGAGAAACTCGGGGCTTGCCCCGGGTGGACAGCGGCGAACGGGTGAGGAACACGTGAGAAACCTGCCCCGAAGACCGGGATA
>PLBR01000059.1 GCA_003135435.1 Nitrospira sp.
GGCTTCGGCGAACTCGACACGCTGGTACCGGCCTACGCCGCCACCATCCACAAGAGCCAGGGCTCGGAGTATCCCGCCGTGGTTATCCCGATCATGACCCAGCACTACGCCATGCTGCAGAGGAACCTCCTCTACACCGGCATCACCCGCGGCAAAAAACTCGTGGTCTTGGTTGGCAGCCGAAGGTGTCTTTTGAAGAAGGGATCCGGACGGCAGTGGAGTGGTATCGCACGCACGAAGGTTGGTGGAAGAAGATCAAGTCCGGGGAGTTTCGCACCTACTACGATGAAATGTATGGCCGGCGTCTGCAAGAAGGACGGGCGTGCGGATCTTAATTACTGGAGCGAATGGTCAGTTTGGCTGCGATCTCCAACGCACTTTTGCGTCGCACGAATTAATCTTGATGGACCTCCCGACCTTCGATCTGACCAAGTCTTCATGTGAGGAACAGGTAGCCAGTGCCCGACCTGACTTGGTGATCCATGCTGCAGCCTACACGGATGTCGATGGGGCCGAGCACCAGCCTGATCTGGCTATGGCAGTCAATGCCCAAGGGACAGAATGGGTAGCCAGGGGAACGACGAGAGCCAAAGCTCGGCTGATCTATATCTCGACCGACTATGTGTTCGATGGATTGAAGAAGACTCCTTATCTTGAAAGTGATCTGGCGAATCCGCTCAATCAGTACGGCAAATCAAAACTGGAAGGCGAGCGACGGGCGCTCGACCTCTGTCACGATTCGCTCGTCGTTCGAACGTCTTGGCTCTACGGTGCCCATGGCAAGAATTTTGTAAAGACGATGATGCGATTGGCAATAGAGCAGCCGGAACTGCGTGTGGTGGTAGATCAACGTGGATGTCCGACGAACGCGGCTGATCTGGCGCAGTCGTTAGCCAAGATGCTTACGCTCGACATCCGGGGAATTGTCCACGCGACGGGGACAGGTGACTGTACCTGGTACGAACTGGCGTCTGCCATCGTATCGGCGATGGGGCGACAGAATCCCGTACATCCCATTACAACCGCTGAAGCAGGACGGCGAGCTGCCCGGCCTAGTTATTCTGTGCTAGCGAATTGCGTCCTGAAGCAGTCGGGAATTACGCTTCCGCCTTGGCAATACAGTTTAATTCGATTTGTTGGAGAACACGGTCATGACAGTCAGTTTAAATCTTCTAATGCAGAATTAGATTCAATAGTCACAATTGATGGAGCCCCCTAATTAGAATGAGCAAAGAAAGTGGGCCAGGAGCATTCCCGCCACAGTTATCCACCGCCACAGTGGACGCTAAGACTTCCATTCATTTACTGTTTTGGAAAATTCAGGTTTATGGGGTTGCGGTCATTACGTTTTTCAGTTTTTCCCCTGCGTTGGTCCATTTGCAGGAATATATATTTCTGTTTTTACTTGCGGCAGTCGTGGGCATAAGTGGCGTCGATAGAGTAATTCCATGGGTTAAAACCTCCATAGATATTCCTATAGGTTGCTTTGTTATGTGGGTCCTTTGCACCGTTCCATTTGCAACAGATGTTTCATACAGCTTTGTCGAGTGGCGCAAGTTCATCACACATGTCTTAGCATTCTATTGGGCCAGCGTGGTGTTTCAAAAGCAGACCCAAAGTCATTGGCAATCCTTGATGTTTGGGGCTGTGTTAGCAGGGGGGCTTTGTTTGACTTTCTATGCGATGTCCGATTTTTTCCTACAGGGCGGATCCTGGCGATATAGTCGTGGATTTCGTGCCGGGGCTCCATCCTCTGACTATAATTGGTTGAGTACCTACCTCGTTCTCGTGTTGCCTCTTTTCATTGCGGGTTGGTTCGTCTATCGTGATTGGTGGGTGCGATTGGTTATTGCTCTCTCGTTGGTCCTGGGTGCTATGGCACAGATGGCATCATATACTCGTGCAGGTTGGTTGGCACACGCCGCGCAGGGGTTTGGGTTTGGGTTCGTCCACAGACGTCGTCAGTTCATGTTCGTACTGATCGGCATCTGTTTGCTGATAGGATTATTCACCCAAATAAATATTCCTGGATGGCGTGAGACCGATACACTGAATCCTTGGACACTCGAGGCTCGATTTTCAGTCTGGAAATTAGGTCTGGCTGATATTCGTGATCATCCGTTTGTTGGTGTGGGGTATGGAAATGACACATTTGTAAAGCGTCACCAAGAATATGTTCACGAGGCGCAACTCTTCAAAGATGAGCAGGCGCGAGTCTTGCCCTCGATGCATAGCACCTTTCTTATGGTCGCATTAGGTAGTGGACTACCCGCCTTTGCCACCTTTGTCTGGATCTTTGTTGCAATCATTAGGCGCCTGGTTGTGATCAAGAAAATTGACCTCCACACAGATATTGGTGTGCTTTCATTGGCAATAGGCATGGCCGTTCTTGGGTTTGCGGTACGTAACGGCTTTGATTACATGTTTGCAGGCAGCATGTCTTACCTGTTCTGGATTCTAGTCGCCTACGGTTTTGCTCTTCGGAACGTACAGCCTCTCGGCAGATCAGACAGTGAGGTGCACAGTTAGTTTATTGTATGAGATTCAGTAATCCGACGTGGAATTTTTCCTTGACTCGATTAGGTTTAATTGCTATCCCAATGCGCTGTCAATTTATGCGAGTAAACAATGCAGGATAAAGAATCTGTTGAGAGCGTGGAAGGAGTAAAGCGTGGAACGGCTTGACTGGTCAAGATCGAGAGTCTTAATTACTGGTGGAACAGGTTCATTTGGGAAGAAGTGTATGGAGACGCTTCTTCGTGAGAATCATCCAGAAAAACTTGTAGTTTTCAGCCGTGATGAGCTCAAGCAGCATGAGATGCGGCAAAAGTTTCCAGACAACGGTTCATCCTCTGTTCGATACTTTATTGGAGATGTGCGAGATAAGGATCGTCTGTATCGGGCGTTCCAAGGCATTGATCTGGTAATCCATGCCGCAGCGCTGAAGCAAGTTCCGGCATGTGAGTACAACCCATTCGAAGCGGTGCAAACGAATGTTATTGGAGCAAAGAATGTGATCGATGCGGCGATAGGCTGTGGGGTGAAGAGAGTTATCGCCCTGTCGACGGACAAGGCGGTGAGTCCAATCAACCTTTATGGTGCGACTAAATTGGTAGCTGAAAAATTGTTTGTTCAGGGGAATTCCTATGTTGGTTCAGGGGGAACTCGCCTCTCCTGCGTACGGTACGGCAATGTAGTTGGAAGTCGAGGAAGTGTGATTCCTCTATTTAAGGAACAACGTAAGACAGGAAAGATCACTCTTACGGACAATCGGATGACGCGGTTCTGGATCACCCTGGAGCAAGGCATCCGATTTGTACTGCGATGTGCTGAGCAGATGCACGGAGGTGAAGTGTTCGTTCCTAAGATCCCCAGCATGAGAATGACAGACTTGGCTGAAGCGGTAGCTCCAGGTTGCCAGATTGAGTTGACTGGTATCCGTCCAGGAGAAAAGCTTCATGAGGTGTTGGTGGCCGAAGATGAGGCACGGAATTCGTTCGAATTTGACGACATGTTCGTGATCACTCCTATCTTTCAGTGGTGGACGAGTGAAAAATGGCCTGGTGGAAAACCGCTTCCGGATGGCTATCGCTATGCGAGTGACACCAATACTGATTGGTTCACTCCGTCTCAGTTACACTCGATAATTGACGAAGGTGAGAGTGAGTGAGTCTGTTCTGAGAGAGCTCGTGTGTCAGCTGGCTATTTCCTCTGCTGATGACTGTGCTATTAGGGCAGCCTCCACCAACATGGCTGAGCCCCTGAAATTCTATTTCGGAAATGGATAACATATTTGTGGCGTTTCAAGATGGTCATTTATGCACCTAAACCACGTGGGTCTACTAGCCCGCATTATTCACGAAGGCTTCTACTGCAACCGTCGATACGCCGCTACGACAAGCCTGACGGCGGGCGGGCTCACCGCTCGGACCCTCAACGTACTGCACGAGTACGCATCGGGTCCTCACGGCTCCGCGCACTCGTCTCGCTTGGCGTCTCGGCGGTTTCGTCACGAACCTTCGTGAATAATGCAGGCTAGGCTCAGCCGACTCCGGAAATGACAAGATAGCGATCGCCCAATATATATATATATGGACCCTTTCGAGAGTTTCCGATTATGTAGGGCATTTTGCTGTAGGGATGCCGAGAGGGAGTATTCATATGAAACTAGGAGCGGAGAAAGTAAATGGTAGTGTCCGCAGAAGGGCAAGTGGCATTAGCTGAACAGGCATGATTCCTTACGGCCGCCAAGATATCTCCGAAGCTGACATCCAGGCGGTGGTAGATGTTCTACGTTCGGATTTCCTGACACAAGGCCCTGCCGTTCCAGCATTTGAAAAGGCCATTGCTGATTACTGCGGTGCGCAGCATGCGGTGGCCGTCAACAGCGCTACCAGTGCCCTGCACATCGCTTGCTTGGCGCTAGGGGTGGGTCCGGGCGACTGGGTGTGGACCAGTCCGGTCACCTTTGTGGCTAGTGCCAACTGCGCTCTGTATTGTGGTGCACAGGTTGATTTTGTGGACATCGATCCGTGCACGTATAACCTAAGCGTGGAACGCTTGGCGGAAAAGTTGGCTCAGGCGAAGAAGTCAGGCTGCCTGCCCAAAGTGGTGATCCCGGTACATCTATGTGGCCAACCCTGTGGCATGGCAGATATCCGTGCGCTCGGTCAGCGCTATGGCTTCAAGATCATCGAGGATGCCTCTCACGCAATAGGTGGCCGATACAAGGGCGAGCCCATCGGCAACTGCCGCTATAGCGACATCACGGTATTCAGCTTTCACCCGGTCAAGATCATCACAACCGGTGAAGGCGGAATGGCATTGACCAATGATGAAAGCCTTGCCAAGCACATGCAACTCCTGCGTAGTCATGGCATCACCCGCGATGTAGCGGATATGACCCACTCGCCGGACGGCCCCTGGTACTACCAGCAGATCGACCTAGGTTTTAACTATCGCATGGCGGATATACAGGCGGCGCTGGGCCTAAGCCAGATGCGGCGACTCGACGAATTTGTCAACAAGCGCCATGCCATTGCCCAGCGTTATGACGAACTACTGGCTGACTTGCCTGTGATCATACCCTCGAAGCACCCGGACAGTTATTCGGGTCTGCATTTGTATGTGATTCGTCTCAAGCTTAACCAGATCCGCAAGACCCATCGAGAGGTGTTCGAGACCATGCGCGCAACGAGCATTGGCGTGAACATACATTATATCCCCGTATACCGTCAGCCCTATTACGAGGTGCTAGGGTTTAAGCCCGGGCATTGTCTTGAGGCTGAGAAATACTACTCAGAGGCCATCAGCTTGCCGTTGTATTCAGCGTTGACGGAAGCGCAGCATGATCAGGTGGTGACAGCATTGCGTGAAGCGACAAGCGCATGAAAATCGCCATCATTCCCGCACGTGGCGGCAGCAAGCGCATCCCGCGCAAGAACATCAGGCCTTTTGCAGGCAGGCCGATGATTGCCCATGCCATAGTCATAGCGCAGAGTAGCGGTTTATTTGATCATATCGTGGTCTCGACAGACGATAAAGACATTGCCCGAGCCGCAACAGAATGTGGAGCAGAAGTTCCGTTTGTGCGACCGGCAGAGCTGGCAGACGATCACACGCCTACGGTTCCCGTGATCGCTCATGCCATTGGCGCCTGCCAGGCACTGGGTTGGTGGGTAGATCAGGTGTGCTGCATCTATCCTGCCGTGCCGTTTCTGCAGGGAACTGATCTTCTGAACGCTCTGCACATACTTGAGACAAATGGCGTGGATTTTGTATTTCCTGTCGCGGCCTTCCCCTCAGCTATCCAGCGTGCGCTACGTCGATTGCCGAATGGGTTAATGGAACCATTTTATAGCCAGTATGCTACGACTCGAACTCAGGATCTTGAGCCGGCTTTTTACGATGCCGGTCAATTTTATTGGGGGCTTCCACAAACATGGATGCAGGAGAAGCCCATTCACCAGCATTGTGCGGGTCTGGTCATACCCAGTTGGCGCGTAGTTGATATTGATACAGACGAGGACTGGGAGCGAGCCGAATTGATGTATGCGGTATTTAATGACCCGAATCGTGCTGCATGAAAGCTCATTTAAGGGAAAAATTGCCGGAGATGAATATGGTTGAAAAATTTAAAACACCCCACGAGGAATTGGGGGCGGGCAAGTTTGGTACTGACTACATTGGTCGGAACAACAGCGCGCATTTCTTGGCATCCAGCCTGAATTTTTTCTCAAAAGCACTCAAGCAGGCTGGCCGGGTAACACCCTGCATTGAGTTCGGGGCGAATATCAGTAGTGTCCGGTTAAGACAGAAATGGTCGTTTATTCAGTCGTAACCCATTGATTCGTATGGAGGCTGTGTTTGGTCTCGCATTGAAATCGTGACCACCATTAAAACTTCGAAAATGCTTGCCGCCATTGGCTTTCAGCGGCGTGCGCCCATATTTAACCGGACACTACTGGGCGAATATAGGGATGAACCTGAAGGCACTTCAACTCCTTTACCCAGGTATTCATCTGAAGGGAGTTGAAATCAATCACGATGTCGCAAAGCAACTCACGGACTTGATTGGGGAGAGGAATGTATTTGAAGGCTCGGCTTTCGAGTATTCGGTAGCCGAGAAGGTGGATCTCTCATTGGTAAAAGGTGTTCTGATCCACATCAATCCGGACATGCTGGCTACTGTTTACGAAAATTAAATCAGGCGTCAAGCCGGCTAATTTTAGTGTGTGAATATTACAATCCGTCACCCATAGCCATCCTTTATCGAGGGCATGCAGATCGTTTGTTCAAGAGGGATTTTGCGGGTGAAATGCTGGAAAAGTATCCTGACCTAAAGCTGATTGATTAAGGTTTTTCCTATCGCCGTGACCCAGCTTTTTCCCAGGACGATATAACTTGGTTTCTGATGCAGAAGGCATAGCGAGAGGAATTGACTAATGGAGACCGCGTTCCGCGTAGATGCCTCCAGCCAAATCGGCACCGGCCATTTCATGCGTTGCCTGACCTTGGCGGATGCATTGAAGCAACGAGGCGCACGGGCTCGCTTTATCAGCCGGAACCTGCCAGAGCATTTACGGGGCATGTTGGTAGCAAAGGGGCATGATTTCATGCGGCTCAATAGTAGCTCAAGCGAGAAGATTGCAGACGATCTTCCTCATGCTAACTGGCTCAGTACCAATCAGCGCGCCGACGCGCGAGATACCATTCAGACGTTGTCTGATCAAACTTGGGATTGGCTGATTGTTGATCACTATGCATTGGATATTCGCTGGGAGTCAATGCTTCGTCATACAGCAAAAAGCATCATAGTAATTGACGACCTTGCTGATCGTGAGCACGATTGTGATGTTTTATTGGATCAGAATTTCTACGCGGACATGGACACCCGTTACACCGGCAAAGTGCCCTCGCATTGCCGGTTATTGCTCGGCCCTTACTATGCCTTGCTACGCGAGGAGTTTCGTCAATTTCACAAGCAGGTCATGCCGCGGACGGGGGTGATTAAGCGCATACTCGTATGTTGGGGTGGCGTGGATTCTGACAATTACACAGCTCTAACCATCGAGGCACTAGCTAATATCGGTAGCCACGATTTGCATGTGGACGTAGTGATCGGTGCACAACACCCGCATCGCGAGCAAATTGAATCAGCATGCGCCGATCATGACTTTGTATGTCATGTGCAAACCAATCGGATGGCCGAGCTAATGGCATTCGCTGATTTGGCAGTTGGTGCTGGCGGCTCTGCCAGTTGGGAACGATGTTGCCTGGGATTGCCGGCACTGGCTTTCTCTATGGCCACTAACCAGCGACGTCTGGTTGAGGAAGCTGCCTTGCGAGGACTCTTGTACGCGCCTCTATTGCGGGCTGGCATCGCACCATCTATTGAACTTCATCTCAAAGCGTTATTGGATAATCCGTACCTTCTACAGTTGATCTCTCGCAGAGGCTTGGAGGCTGTAGATGGTCTTGGAGTACAGCGTGTATTACAGGTTATTGGACCTAGATCAATTGCGATTCGTAAAGCGACGCAATCAGACTCAGGAAATTTGTTTACTTGGCGGAATGATTCTTCAATCAGGGCGGTAGCTCGCAATGCCGCTCCACTCGAAAAGTCTATTCATGAGGCATGGCTCAGTTCGGTCCTTTCTGATCCAGGCCGAGTACTGCTGATTGGGGAGTGTCAAGGCGAAGCAATTGGAGTGGTGCGTTTCGATGTGCGTGCTGACGAGGCCGAGGTCTCGATGTATTTGGTTCCAGGTCATCAGGGAGAAGGTTTTGGTTCGGAGCTGTTGCTCGCTGGGGAACAGTGGCTGGGTGAATATCGCTCCGATGTGCTTACTTTCAAGGCAGAAGTTCTTGAGAGCAACCAGCCTTCGCATCGTCTTTTTCGTACATGTGGATATCAACCATGTTCTGCTCTATATACCAAGGAAGTTTATCGTTTATGAACGAACCGATTTGTATCGCCGACTGTCTTATAGGTCGTGATCAGGCCCCATTTATCATCGCGGAGATGTCCGGAAACCATAACCAATCGCTTGAACGGGCCCTTGAAATCGTCGAGGCCGCTGCCAGGTCAGGCGTGCATGCGCTGAAAATTCAGACTTATACACCTGACACGATGACACTGGATCTCTCAGAGGGCGAGTTTTTTGTCTCTGACCCCAGCAGTTTGTGGAAGGGTACTTCGCTGTACAAACTCTACCAAGAAGCCCATACCCCTTGGGAGTGGCACAAGCCAATCTTCGAACGGGCGCGCGAGCGTGGGATAATCCCATTCAGCACCCCGTTCGATGAGACGGCGGTAGACTTTCTCGAAAACCTGGATGTGCCGTGTTATAAGATCGCGTCCTTTGAGAACACCGACCTGCCGCTGATTCGACGCGTTGCAGCCACCGGCAAGCCGCTGATCATCTCCACCGGTATGGCCACCGTGTCCGAGTTGGACGAAACTGTTCGCGCCGCACGTGAGGCGGGCTGTAAGGATCTGATTCTGCTCAAGTGCACCAGCGCCTACCCGGCCTCGCCAGAAAACATCAACCTCCTGACCATCCCGCACATGCGCGAGCTGTTCGACTGCGAAGTGGGCCTGTCCGACCACACCATGGGCGTTGGTGTATCGGTAGCCAGCGTAGCGCTGGGTGCCACCGTCGTCGAGAAACACTTTACCCTGAGCCGTGACGATGGTGGTGTGGACAGTACTTTTTCCATGGAGCCAAGCGAGATGGCACAACTGGTCCTGGAAACTGAGCGCGCTTGGCAAGCATTAGGGCAGATAAGCTATGGTGCAACCGATGGTGAAAAGAAGTCTATGGCGTTCCGTCGTTCGCTCTACATCGTGAAAGACATGAAGTCAGGAGAGATTCTAACCCGAGAAAATTTACGCGCGATCAGGCCTGGGCTTGGTCTGCCAACCAAATTTCTTGACCAATTGCTGGGTAAGCAAGTCGTCCGTGATGTGCGTCGTGGCACAGCCGCTGCCTGGGATTTGTTGAGTTAGTTGTATGCGTATCCATACCCACTCACGCGACTGATGTTTTCCTTATCCGAACTGAACGAAACCGCAAGACCAGAGGATATAATGCTTCCGTTTCGCCTGAGCATTGCGCCCAGTGTGGGCAAATTATGCGAATAGGAATCATCCTTGACAACCCGAAGCGCGATTTGACCGGTGTGAGTCTGATTGCATATCACCTTCTAACACAGGGGCACACAACATTTATCGTACCTATGTACGAACAGGGCTGCGATGTTCCTCTCCTTGATCTCGACGGCATTATCGTCAATTACGCTCGTACCAGCAACCTCGACTTTCTCAAAGTCTACAAGAAGTTAGGGCTTATGGTTTTCGTACTCGATACGGAGGGGGGACTGATGCCCGAGTTTGGTCAGGGATCGCCGGAGTTTTGGGCAAAGCGTGTGCACGAGATTGGGGCTTCTCGTTTCATCGATCATTATATGTTTTGGGGGGAGCGGCACTATGAGGCATTCAAGAAGCATAGTGGTATCGCGGAAGATAGATTACAGATTACTGGCTCTCCACGCTATGATGTCTGTCATCCCAAGTGGAGACCGATCCTGCAGTACCCTCTGGCCGGATTCATTCTGATCAACCTTAATTTTCCATTAGTCAACCCATCGTGGGGGAATGCTCGCTACTCTTTAGAAGAGGATCGCATCATTTGTGAATCGGCCAAGGCGGAGATGAATAATTTCTCCAAGGTGATTCCTGTAGATTTTGAAAAGTGGCATCGCTTTCAGGATGAGTTGATCTCTACGTTAAATGAGTATGTGCGGACGATTCGACAGCTTGCCAGCTCGAACCCTGAGAGAACGTTCATTGTGAGGCCGCATCCGTTTGAGAATCAGGAAGTGTATAGAGCTTTCTTTGTTGGTACCTCAAATGTCAGAGTGGATGGGGCAGGTGAGGTAATGTGTGTGATCAACGCAGCAGATCTGGTCTTGCATCTGAACTGTGGAACATCCGTAGAAACGCGTTTGTTAGGCAAGGTGCCCGTTTCTCTGGAATTGTTAAACTCAGAAGTGATCAGATACAACGTAAGCGTCCCCTCCGATATTAGTTTTCCAGTTCATTGTTTCGAGGATCTGGATAATTTAGTCAAGGCGGCGGATGGAATTTCTTTGCAGTATCAAGCACGGGAAAGTTATTGCCATATCATCGATCCCTGGTTTCGAGAAGTCGATGGCAGGGCAGCTGAGAGGGTATCTGCCATTGTTTCTAGAGCTTTGTCCTTGCACGTATCCCGAAGCAGTGCTTCGCGCTGGCTGTATGCGCTGGGTGCATGCCATGAAAGTCCGGAAGGTCGCCATCTGCTCTTAGGTTGCTTAGCTCAACTCATCGGATCCCGTTGGTTGGCCCGCCTCCGCAATCGCAATGACCTTCACCGCAATATGAAATATGTCTCGCCCCAAGTTCTTCGCGCTCGAATAGAGGAGATTGTGGACTGCGATAAGTCTCAACTCAAGTTCCACATCATGCCGGCACGACATCCTGTAACCGGACTGGGGTTGAGCACGCTTCAGTTGGTTCCTCTGTAATCGCGTGGTCTGAGCGAGAGTTTTTTGGATTATGCGGTGGATCTAACAATAGCGATTGTTTATGTCGAAATTGAATAGGAACATAGTCGCTAATTATGTCGGGGTTGGTGTTACCGCATTGATGGCCGTGGTTGTTGTACCGATGTACCTCGGCATTCTCGGTGCCGAAGCCTATGGGCTTGTAGGGTTTTTCATGGCTTTTCGAGCAATGGCCGGGATGCTGGACCTCGGCCTGAGTACCGTCGTTTCCCGTGAGGTTTCGAAACGATTAGCCTCTGGGATCGAACAAAATTCTGTTGGTCGGTTGGTCAGAACTATCGAAGTGGCCTATTGGGTAATAGGTTCACTATCGGGAGGGGCCTTGTTGATATGGGCCTATTTTGTTGGTCATAGCTGGTTTCAACTTTCTGAAATTAGTGCCGACACGGTCGTTACATCCGCCTCTGTATTTGCGGTAACGATGATGGTCACGTGGCCGATAGCGTTATACCGCGGAGTCTTACGCGCGTTAGAGCGACAAGTAGACCATAACGTAATTCTTGTTCTTGCCTCCATATTAAGAGGATTTGGAGCAGTGGCGGTGTTGTTCTTTATTGAAAAGTCTGTTGTGGCCTTCCTTCTCTGGAATCTGCTCATCGGTGTCTTAGAAGTTGCTGTGATGGCTGTCACCTCGTGGAACTGTCTTAAGTGTGCCAGCAGCACTCATGACCGGAGAATTGACTATGCTGAGTTTAAAGGGATATGGCAGTTTCTCTCAGGAGTCAGTTGTATTACGTTGCTTGGAGTGGTTGTTTCTCAATGTGACACGCTATTAATAAGCAATCTCCTGGCCTTGGAGATGCTTGGCTATTACACGGTCGCAGCGACGCTAGCCGCCTCCCTTGGGCGACTAACAGGTCCGATCATTACCGCCGTTTTCCCACAACTGACTGCGAGTTATGCCAGAGGCGACACGATTGCGTTGGCGAAACTTTTCCAGAAGTATTCCAGTTTAGTCGGGTTAGTTGTCGCTCCGATCGGGATTGCGCTCGCGTTTTTCTCAAATGACATTCTTATTGTGTGGACTCGATCTACAGAGGCAGCTCTCTATGGACATGATGCGCTTTCCCTTTTAACCCTCGGCTATCTTTTTTATGCTATGGCGCATTTGGATTCGAATTTGCTGTTGGCGGTAGGGCAGACGAAGTTTCTGCTCATCTACGGGGTGGTGTCATCCATTGTCTATCTGCCCGTGATATACCTGGCCACAACTATTTGGGGGATTTCGGGTGCGGCTAGTTGCTGGTTATTGTTGAATGTTGTATCTTTTATCATCCTATCGATTTTTAGAAATGCGAAAATTCTGAAAACTCATCTGTCAGTAATAATGTTGTTTGGAAACATGCGCTTTGTCTTGGCAGGCTCGATGCTGTTTGGACTGTCTCGATTGGTCGGTATGCTCGTCAATGCTGGCCCAACAGCAAGCCTTGGTATAGCGGCCATTGGTGGAGGGGCTTACCTTCTCTGGTGTTTTCCTCAGTATCGCTTAATCCAGGATGGAATTAAGAATTCTCCGTCACGACTACCCCTATGACAAGAAGGGGTTAGTGCTATTTATTGATACAGATGAATGATCTCGTGGGTGCCTGTCCGATGAGCCGCGGGAAACTATTTTTGTTACTGAGTTTTCATGTGATAGGAGAGCGAGATCGTAATGCCGAAGGCAGTTCAATTTGCGATCAGGATGTTGAGGTGTGGAAGCAGCGTACGCGAGGTGTCCTTCAACTTGTGAAGGCATAGACATATGTGTGAAAACGTCCAATTCAAAATTGAGAACGGTCTACGGTAGAAGGCGGATTTATCTGTTGCGGAGTGCCGAATGCGAGAAGGTATCAAGTCTGTTTTTCGTCCGTTGTATCATTCCTACCTGGCTGTCCGTTACCGAGGACGCGCTCGAAAAATCTTGCAAGATTATGCTGAACAACATCGAGAAGCTCAACAGACGTATCGTGCTGCTGGACACATCCCAAGCTTGTCAGTGTCTTCGCTGAAAGATGTGCGTGTGAGAAGGATTGATCCTAAAGGGAGGGAATCATTCATCAGACTTCAGGGAGACTATCGCGCACTCATTGACCGAATCAGCCATGATGTGGAGGCTAAGCTCGGGTATGTTCGCAATTGCTGGTTCTTTCCTAAGCTCAAGGTTCCTCCAGCGCATGATAAAGTGACCGATCTAGAAGCAGTGCGAAACGGAGAAGTGATTGCGGTGCAGTTGAAGGATTATTTGGGGGTCGAGGGCTTAAATGAGTTGTGTGCACACCTGATCCCTGAGATCGAAAAAAAGATTTACGGTTCCTACGTCTTGGTGGACAAGGTATATGTCTATCGCAATCTCGTAAGCCATGTGAAAGAACAGGTGTCGTGGACCTGGCACTATGACAATCATCCGGTCGAAATCCTTAAGGTGATGATCTATCTTACAGATGTCTCGGAATCAAACGGTCCTTTTGAGTACTTGCGTTCGAGCCGAACGATGGAGGGTATATATCGGACTCCGACTCCGCTTAGCGGCTATGGAAGAGTGTCTAGCAGGGAAGTGCAGGGCTATCTTGCGGAAGGTGCCGAATCTCAAAAGGTAACCGGTCCAAGGGGAACCCTCCTGCTCTTCGATGATAATGTAGTTCACAAAGCTAACGTAGCACAGAGTGGATATCGCGATGTTATTGTTCTGCAACTTCGTCCATGCACGTTAAGGCAGAGAAGTTTCATCAGTTCTTCCCATACAGGATCGTTTGAACATGTTGATTTTAGCCAAGATCCTTGGCAGTACGCCCCCATAAGCAAGCAAACCATGGTATCAGGGTAACTCAATACACAGATGGTAAGTAGGTTGCTATCACGGCCGTTGCCCAGAGGAGATCAGCTTGGTGTATTTTCAGAGGCCCGCGTGCTTGTTGAAGAGTTCGGAAGAAATCTCTTGGCATTGATCCTCTACCCAGTGCGGCGTGATCGGAAAACAGTTGACGCTGAGTATAATGATGGAAGATGGCAGGGGATTCTCTCAGGAAAGAGATGGTTGGGTTGCAAAACGTTGAGCGACTTTGTGATTCCCCCGGGAGATAAGTGGCGCATTGCCAAAGTCGGCAACAAGTGTTATCGAACAAGCGATCAAGAGTATTACAGATATCGAACCGCGGTCTTGCAAGACGTGGTAGGGAAGCTTACTCCTGCATGTACAGAGCTTGTAGAGTTGGGAGGTGGTTATGGGGCCAACCTTTTCGCACTGGCGCTAGGGGAGAAGAAGTGGAATCGGCTGATTGGGCTGGATATATCCAAAAATGCAATTCAGGCAGGTCGAGAGATCGCAAGTCACTTTGGATTAACTCAACAGATTTCCTTCGACACGCTCGATATCATTAAGGGGTCGGATTTGACCTTCCGTCACCTGCGCGGGCGAGCGGTCTTGACTTACTACTGCCTTGAACAACTCAAACATGATACTCGTATCGTGATTGAGAACATCCTAAAGGCTGGGCCTAGTCGGGTTATTCATATTGAGCCGACCTTTGAGCTCCTACACCTCTCCTCGCTGAAAGACGTTGTCACGTATCTGTATATTGTCAGGAAGGATTACCAAGACAATTTGCTCAGTACTTTAAAAGAATATGAGAGAAAAGGAAAAGTGAAGGTCTTGATGGTTGAGCGGCTTTATTATGCCCCAACCGTAAGGAATGACCCGACCTTGATCTGTTGGGAGCCATGTCTGTGAGTTGAGCAATGATCATTTCCTTCCACCATCAGCACTAGGATGCAAATGAAAACCAATCGTTCGATCGTTCAAATTCAGCGATTCGAAGTAGGGGAGGGTAATCCTTGCTTCATCGTTGCGGAAATTGGCATTAATCATAACGGTGACCTTGCCATTGCAAAGCGGCTCATTGACGTGGCGAAAGAGGCAGGTTGCAATGCCGTAAAATTTCAAAAACGGAATCCTGAGCACTGTGTTCCGCCTGAGCAGCGAAACCTTATGCGGGAGACGCCGTGGGGGCCCATGACCTATTTTGAGTATCGATACAAGGTGGAATTCGATGAAGCGGGCTATACGGAGATCGATCGATACTGCCAGAGCAAGGACATGCTCTGGTTTGCTTCACCATGGGATGAAAGCTCGGTCGATTTCTTGGAGAATTTTGCCCCACCGTGCTACAAAATTCCGTCTGCTTCGTTGACAGACGAAGCACTATTGCGTCATGTGCGGAAGACAGGTCGTCCGGTAGTTTTATCGACCGGTATGTCTTCCATGGATCAAGTCCGGAAGGCTGTGAAGACGCTGGGACAGGACACCTTAGTTTTGACACATTGCACGAGCACCTACCCATGCAAGGCGGAGGAATTGAATCTCCGGATGATCCATACGCTGAAGTCTGAGTTCGACTGTCCCATCGGATACTCGGGTCATGAAGTGGGACTTCAGGCCACACTTGCTGCAGTGGCGATGGGGGCGGCCTTCATTGAACGTCATATCACGCTGGATCGCGCTATGTGGGGGACTGACCAAGCGGCTTCGGTAGAACCATCAGGCCTTGCTCGGCTTGTGCGAGATATTCGAGTGATTGAATCGGCTCTGGGTGATGGCGTTAAGCGCGTCTATGATAGTGAACGGCCCATTATGGCCAAATTGCGTCGGGTTCAGTGATTGGCATGAAGGTTATCGCGATCATTCCTGCTCGCGGAGGCTCGAAACGTCTTCCAAAGAAAAATATCCTCCCTCTTGCTGGGAAACCTCTGCTGGCTCATTCAATTGAACAAGCGCGAGCGGCCCAGTCTGTTTCCCGCACGATCGTCACCACAGACAGCGACGAGATTGCTGCCATCGCGAGGGACTTTGGCGCAGAGGTCGTTCGTCGTCCTGCGACCCTTGCCGATGACACAGCAACGTCGGAGTCTGCTCTTGCTCATGCATTGCAGACATTAAAGGAGTCAGAGGGGTACGTTCCTGATCTCGTCGTTTTTCTTCAGTGTACGTCACCCATCCGGTGCGCGACTGACATCGACATGGCTGTTCAGATGTTCTCGATCCAAAAGGCCGATTCGTTGTTATCGGTGTGTCGAACCCACACGTTTTTGTGGAGGCGCGGACCTGATGGTGCTGAGTCGGTGAATTATGATTACAGAAATCGGCGGCGCACGCAGGATATGCCCGAAGAGTTTGTTGAGAATGGTTCAATCTATGTGTTCAAGCCGTGGGTTCTTGAAAAGTTTAACAACCGGCTTGGTGGGACAATTGCGCTTTTTGAAATGGGATTTTGGGCTGCCTGGCAGATCGATACGCAAGACGATTTCGATTTCTGTGAATGGGTTATGGAGCGGCATCCAACTGCGAGTTCGTCCGTCCTTTAGTTCTTTTTCTTCTCTGTGAATCACCCCTTTCTGTAATGAATCGATCAATTGAGCGTTGGTTTCGTGGCAGTAGTCTGGTGCGCGCTCTTTACCAAGGAGCGCCAATTGTCGCGTTACACCGCGCGCTTGCTACGATCGGGCTGCAGGGTACGCTGGGGATGGAGCTCAGTGATTTTTCCAGACTTGATCCAGTGGTCCCGATTCAAACGTCTGAGGGCCCGTCACGACAGCGTGTGCTGTTTGTAATTCCTCGGAACTTCAGGACCCATGCGACATTTCAGGCTAGTGTCGCGCAAGCACTTACTCTGCGAGGCGCCGATTGTGCCATCGCGACCTGTGGCGGGATCATGCCGGTTTGTGAGGTAGCATGGTCAGAGCAGGAGGTCTTTCCTCGGTGCGCGCGGTGTACGACATACATTTCTGAGCTAGCCGACCTTGCTGGAATCCCGCGCTATTCTCTCTCTGATTATCGAGATCGCACAAACGAAGAGAAAATTGAAGCGGAGCTGTCACCGCTCGATATCAAGGCGCTTACGCGGTATGTTTGGAACCAATTCCCTATTGGAAACTTTGCAATTCCTCCGACGCGCTGGCGTTTGCGGTCGCATGACTTTGCTAACCATCCACAAGGACAGTCAGTTGTGAGAGGATTTATTCGAGGAGGGGTGCGTTGGGCCATTGCGATCGAACAGGTTTTCAAACTCTTCCGGCCAGATGTCGTGGTCATGCTGAATGGCCTGTTCATGGAGGAGCGGGTGACGTGGGCTGTTTCTGATCGGCAAGGCTGTCGTTGCGTGTTCTTTGAAAAAGGGCGTGACGCCGGTACTGTGTTTCTCTCTCATGGTACATCTGCTCCTCGCTACGATATCAGTGCGACCTGGGACCGTGCAGCCCAAACTCCATTAAATGAAGAGCAGCGACTAGCTATTCTGAATCTTATGGATCGTCGTGTTCGAGGCGAGCAAATGGTCGAAACTTACTGGGCGGCCAAAGAGTCCGATGAGGAGAAAATTCGCCAACATCTTCGCCTTGATCTGAAAAGCCCATTGGCGGTGCTTTTCACGAATGTAGTCTGGGACACTGCTATGCAAGATCGGGACACTGTGTTTGACGGGATGCTGGATTGGCTCCAGACGACAATCCAACTCTTTCGTATTAACCCGCAGTGGACGCTGATTATCCGCATCCATCCAGCCGAGACCCAGGTGCCAGGCCGGGAATCACATGATAGGGTGGCGGAATGGATCCAGCAGGACCTAGGAAGTGTTCCGGAGAATGTTCGGTTGGTTTTGCCGGAAGCTCCAATCGATTCTTATGTCCTCATCCGTATGGCGCAAGTCGGCTTGGTCTATGCTTCTACTGTTGGGCTAGAGATGGCAGTTGCGGGAACTCCAGTCGTCGTTGCTGGTGATGCCCACTACAGCGGCAAAGGATTCACATATGACCCGGCACATCGAGATGACTATGCCCATCAGGTTGAGACACTGATGGCTGAACAGCGTGAAATCTCACGAGAAAAACAAGTGGATCTTGCGCTTAGTTATGCGCATATTTTCTTTCTCCGTCGCACATTGCCGATCACTACATTGACGGAGCGGCAAGAAGCAAGACCGAGGCTCGCCTACCATTCATTTCCGGAGTTGATGCCCGGAGTCAGTTCTGCACTAGATGTAGTCTGTGACGGAATTCTCAACGGGCGTGAGTTCGAGGTCTATCGCTAGCGCAGACGGAGCCTCTGTCTTACCGGCCAGGTTCTACTAGATGTCACTTCACCGATACGTGGTGGTGCTGCTTTTCTGCATAACGGAAGTGTCACTGCGAGAGCTACGAGCCTGTCCGTGTAATAGCAAAATGGTCCTTGGGGGGCTAGCAAAACCCCTTTTGAGTCGCTGATCGTCTATTCTTCAGCATTCTACGAGGTCGATTGTGTTGAGCGCATCGATTACTCAGATAGGCTCCTAGAGATGGGGCAATCAACTAGGTTCGTTCTTCCTTTATTCAGACACCATGGGGTCATCCTCAATAATCTTCTTGACCGATACAGTCGGTATGACCTGTGGTCAGTTCACAGCGGCCTTCCAGGAAGGATAGTTGCATGAAAGTGTCAGTCGTCATTCCAGTCTATAACGGGGCTGCGACAATTGGTCAGTGCCTTGAGAGTCTCCTCCCGCAAGCTATGGCAGGGTATGAGTGTGAGATTATCGTAGTCGATGACGGTTCTTGCGATGAAACAATGTCTGTATTATCCCGATACAAGGATGCCCGGGTCGTCTCTCAGCCTCGGAACATGGGCCCGGCAGCCGCGAGAAACCGTGGGGCTCAAGAGGCAAGGGGAGAAATCATCTTGTTTACTGATGCCGACTGTGTGCCGGGAGAGAATTGGGTAGCAGCCATGGTGAGGAGCTTTGAGGATGACCCAAGCGTCACTGGCGTGAAGGGGGTGTATCGAACGAGACAGCGCGACCTCACTGCCAGGTTTGTGCAACTGGAATTTGAGTTCAAGTATGAACGCATGAAGCAGCAAGAGAAGATTTATTTTATCGATACGTATTCGGCAGGATATCGCCGCGAGATATTTCTGGAATCAGGGGGATTCGACACAGGATTCCCTGTGGCATCTACTGAAGACATCGAACTGTCCTTTCGGTTGGCGGCGAAAGGGTATCGCATGGTATTTAACCCTCGCGCCTATGTATACCATCAGCATCCTGCTTCCTGGATTGACTATATGAAACGAAAGTTCAAATATGCCTACTGGGGTGCTGTGGTGATGCGCCGATACCCGAATAAGGCACTGAACGACTCCTATACACCGATTACACAGAAGGTTCAGTTGATGTTGGTACCCATTGGCATGGTCTGTCTTGGTCTGTCATTTTTCCCATCAATGATTTGGAGGTGGGGTGCGGTTGCGGTCTGGCTCAGCATCGGGTTTAGTATGCTTCCATTTGCTGCTCTCTCCCTCCGAAAGGACTGGTTGGCAACGTTGGCGAGTCCCCTGTTCCTCGTTCCTCGAGCTCTCGTGCAGGCCCTTGCTGTTTTGGCTGGGGCAATGCGCCCCCTCAGAAGTTCAGCAAGGGGTGCAGGCGGTTGAGTAGAGTGTAGTCCGGTTCCTCCTCATGGCTTCTTGATACAGGTTTTGTGATGAACGTACAATTACAAGCGTGAAGAAGGGGGGATAGATGGCCCCTTCCTGACAGGTCAGCCTTGTGGGTATGCTCCTTCTCGTATGCTGAAACGACACTCTCAATTTCTTCAGAGCCTCCTCTTTCTGTTTGATCTGGCCCTGATCTCTGCCTGCTGGATTGCAGCCTACTACATTCGTTTCGTGGGCGGATGGGGGCCGGTTGAGATGGGTGCTCCACCTCTGGAAATTTACATCTATTTACTTGTGCCTATCCTGTTCGTATGGGGAGTATCGTTTCGGGCATTTAATTTGTATCGGCCTCGACGGATGGGCTCCCATCTGGCCGAGGTTTTCGATATTGCTATAGCCAATTCCTTGTCGGTGTTGATTCTCATCGGGTTGACGTTCTTCATGCGTCAGTTCGAATATTCACGTCTAGTCTTTCTCTATTTCTGGGTTCTGAATTTTGTGGCGCTCAGCTTCTCGCGAATGGTCTTTCGCGAGGGCCTGAGGTTTTTCAGAAAGCAGGGTTACAACCAGCGGCACTGTCTGATTATTGGGGCAGGCAAACTCGGACAGAGGATTGCCCGCTCGCTGTCGCTTCATCCTGAATTCGGTCTTAAAGTCCATGGCTACTTGACTCGCCGTCCGCAAAAGTTGGGCCAAACCTTTGAAGGGGTTTCGGTCATCGGTCTGTACGGAGATGTGGAGAAGTATGCGCCGGGTTTGGACATTGTCTTTCTTTGTCTACCCCCTGAGGCCGAGCCCCAGGCGGAAAAGATGCTGGGGTATCTAGCGAGCACGACCGTCGAAGTGAAAGTCATTCCGTCAATCTATGAGTTTATTACCCTCCGTGCCGAGGCGGAGATGTTTGAAGGGTTGCCGGTTATCACGCTGCAGGGCTCTCCCTTGTATGGATGGAATATTATCCTCAAGCGGAGCAGCGATTTATTCGGTAGCGTGACCGCTCTTCTCCTTACACTGCCTGTGCAGGGAGTTGTCGCGTTGCTGATTAAGTTGACTTCACACGGGCCCATCCTCTTCAAGCAGGAGCGCATGGGATTGGATGGAAAGACGTTCATGATGCTCAAGTTTCGCACGATGCGCGCGGATCATGCCGGTGATCATGCGCTGTTGACTCAGAAGGATGATCCCCGCGTGACATCGATTGGGCGCTTCTTACGATCGACCAGTTTGGATGAACTGCCACAATTCTGGAACGTCCTGAAGGGGGACATGAGCGTCGTTGGACCGCGGCCGGAACGGTCTTGGGTGGTCGAGGAAGTTCGAAAAAAGATTCCCCTGTATATGCTCAAGCATAAGATGAAAGCCGGGATTACAGGGTGGGCGCAAGTCAGTGGCTGGCGTGGTGACACCTCGCTCGAAAAACGAATTGAGTTCGACCTGTATTACATTGAGCATTGGTCTATCTGGCTCGACTTGAAGATTATGTGGCTGACGATATGGCAAGGCTTCATTCACAAACATGCGTATTAACCTAGTGCTGTTGGCGAGAGGACTCTTGCTCATCGGTTGCTCGTAGAACATCGGTTATTACCTGTTCTTGTGTTTGTACGGCTTGCTTGTTAAGATCGCCTCATCTTCAAGCGATCTCCCTCATGGCATCCAGACTAACTCCTCAACGAAAGCACCGCCCCCGCTCTGCTGTGGCACAGCGCTCTGTGCTCCGTGGGATCCGTCTCTTTGCCACCGATGTCGACGGCGTTTTGACGGACGCAGGGATGTACTATGCCGAGTCCGGCGAAGAGTGGAAGAAGTTCAACACGCGCGATGGCATGGGGATCAAGCTGTTGCAGAGGGCAGGGATCATCACCGCCATTGTCACGCAGGAGCGGACGAAGCTGGTGGCACGTCGTGCCGAGAAGCTCACGATTCCCGAGCTGCACCAAGGGGTGATGGATAAGTTGGCGCTTGTTTGCGAAATGGCGGCACGCTATGGGCTGACGCTAAGCCAGGTCGCCTATATCGGGGACGACATCAACGATCTTGAGACGCTGAAGGCCGTAGGGTTTTCCGCCACACCGGCCGATGGGATGCCCCAGGTTGCTGCGGTGGTGGACTATGTCTGTCAGAAGAAGGGTGGGGAGGGGGCGGTTCGGGAAATCATTGAGATGATTCTGGACGCCCAAGGTCGAAGTTCCAAGTTCCAAGTTCCAAGCTCCGGAAAACGCTCATAGGGTAGGAGACTCAGTGTATGGCTTCTCTCAAACGACGAACCTCGAACCTCGAACTGCATAACCATCTGTATCCCGTGATCATGGCCGGCGGCAGCGGCACCAGGTTTTGGCCGCTCAGCCGACAGTTGTTTCCCAAACAGCTGCTGCGGATTATGGGAGATGAAACGTTGATTCAGCAGACCATGCGCCGGGTGGTCTGTGCTTCGGCACCGA
This sequence comes from Nitrospira sp., assembly GCA_003135435.1. GTDB lineage: Bacteria > Nitrospirota > Nitrospiria > Nitrospirales > Nitrospiraceae > Palsa-1315. Next base: position 21,988 of record PLBR01000059.1, read on the forward strand.
ACCGGGTGATGATCTCCACGAATCCGGCCCAAGCAGAGTCCATTCGCGTCCAGCTGAGTGAATGGAAAGACGCGCTCACAGATAATTTCGTGCTTGAACCGGAAGGGCGTAATACCGCTCCGGCCATTGCCTTGGTGGCGTTAGAACTGGTCCGTCGGGATCCTGATGCGGTTATGTTGGTGGTTCCGGCCGATCATATCGTCAAGGGCCAACGAGCGTTCGATGCGGCGGTGGCGTTGGCGGCGACGCTGGCGAAGAAGGACTATCTGGTGACGTTTGGTATCCAGCCGATCCGTCCAGAAACCGGCTACGGTTACATCAGACCCAACCGAAAAGTAATACTGGGAAAACAGGGCACGCTCAAGGGACATCCGGTCAGCCGATTCGTTGAAAAACCCAATGCCACCAAGGCTGCACAATATCTCAAGGCTGGGGACTACTACTGGAACAGCGGCATGTTTATTTGGCGCGCCGCGACGATTCTTGATGAAATTCGACGCCATCAACCCGCCCTCTTTCGTGGAATCGAACGGATCGGCCAATTGATGCAGGCAGGGGCGATTAGGCAGGCCATCGACGATGCGTACCGGACACTCACGCCGGTCTCGATCGATACGGGTGTGATGGAGAAGTCGAAGAAAGCCGCGATCGTGCCTGTGTCCTTTCAGTGGTCTGACGTCGGGAGTTGGGGGAGTCTGGATGAAGTGGCGTCGAGGGATAAGGCTGGCAATGTCATGGTCGGTCGTGTGGTTGACGTCGACAGCCGTCGATCGATCGTCTACGGTGATCGCCGTCTCGTGGCGACAATCGGGCTCACTGATATGGTGGTGGTCGATACGCCGGACGCCACGTTAGTCTGTCCGAAATCCCGCGCGCAGGATGTGAAGCAGTTGGTCGAAATTCTAAAACGGCAGAATGCGCCGGAATATCTTGAACACATGACCGTGCAGCGGCCCTGGGGGTCCTATACGATCCTGGAAGAAGGACTGGGTTACAAAGTGAAGCGCGTGACGGTGAAGCCAGGAGGGCGGCTCTCGTTACAGATGCACCACCAACGGAGCGAACATTGGGTGGTGATCATCGGGACGGCGCGGGTGACCAGGGGTGACGAGGTCTTCGATCTCAAGATTGGCCATAGTACAGAAATTCCTGTTGAAACCCGTCATCGGTTGGAAAACCCCGGTCAAGAGACCCTGCATATTATTGAAGTGCAAAATGGGCCCTATCTTGGGGAAGACGATATTGTCCGGTTTCAGGATGATTATGGGAGAGGTGTTAAACCGTGAGGAGTGATCAGTGATGGGTGATGGGTTGGGATATTCTCTGTCCCGCATGGCTGATCACTCATCACGCATTACTCATCACAGGAGTTAGGAATGGGACTATTTCGCGAATACGATTTGCGTGGTGTCGTGGGCCAGGAACTCACCGATTCGATCGCGGAGCAGGTGGGGCGCGCCTACTGCAGCTATGTAATAGACCGTGGGGTGAAGACGATCTCGGTCGGGCGAGATGGCCGACTGAGTTCCCCCAGTCTCTACAAGGCCCTTGTGCGGGGGCTCCTCACCGGTGGATTGAATGTGGTGGATATCGGTATTTGCCCCTCGCCGCTGGTGTATTTCTCTCTGTTTCAGCTACCGGTTGACGGCGGCATCATGATCACCGGGAGCCACAATGCGGCAGAATATAACGGATTTAAGATCTGCATCGGGAAAGACGCGATTCATGGAGAGGAGATCCAGGCGCTTCGAGCGGTGATGGAGGCTGGTTCTTTTGTATCCGGGGCTGGGCAGTTGTCGGAACATCCCATCATTCCCGACTATCTGGCCTATATCAAAAAGAGCTTTACCCACGTCAATGCCAAGCGCCTGCATGTCGTTATCGACTGCGGGAATGGTGTGGCGGCTTTGGTGGCGAAACAGGCCTTGGAGTTCTTGGGTTGTCGCGTCACAGGGCTCTATTGCGATCTCGACGGAAGATTCCCGAACCATCATCCGGATCCCACGGTCTTAGAGAATCTCGACGATTTGATTCAGGCCGTCAAACAGCACAAAGCCGATGTCGGGATCGGCTACGATGGCGATGCCGATCGCATTGGGACCATCGATGAGCAGGGGAATGTGTTATGGGGCGATCGCCTGATGGTGGTCTATGCGCGCGATATTTTGGCGGAAAAGCCGGGGAGTACCATCATCTCAGAGGTCAAGTCGTCGCAGAGTCTTTATGATGACATTGCGAAGCAGGGGGGGCGGCCGATCATGTGGAAAACCGGTCACTCCTTGATCAAGGCGAAGATGAAAAGCGAGCACGCTGTCTTGGCCGGCGAAATGTCCGGGCATATGTTCTTTGCCGATCGGTATTTCGGGTATGACGACGCGATTTATGCCTCGTGCCGGCTCGTGGAGATCCTGGCCAAGACCACTCGTTCACTCTCCGCGTTGGTGGCGGATCTTCCGAAGACGTCCGTCACCCCGGAAATTCGGGTTGACGTGTCGGACTCCATTAAATTCGAGTTGGTCAGGCATGTGCAGAAACGGTTGGCAGACTGTGCGAAGACCTGCGAGGAGCTTGGTCCGGCCAAGCTGGTGATCCGCGATGTCGTCACCATCGATGGGGTACGTGCCATCTTCGACGATGGGTGGGGCCTGATCCGAGCCTCGAATACCCAGCCGGCCCTCGTGTTACGGTTTGAAGCTACCTCGCCGGAGCGATTGGCCACGATCCGCGCAGTCATCGAAGGGGAGCTGACCGCGGCCAAACAGGCCCTTGGCTGCTAACAGGAGGCTGAACAGGAACTTTGAAACGTGAGGCGTGAGAACCGGCTGGTTTCTCTTGTTTATTTGGTCTATTTGGTTTGTTTGGTTGGACTAGACTAACCAGATGAACAAAACAAACCAGATAAACCAGATCAACCAGTTTCGTCCGTCTCTCCCGTCCCGCGTGTCTCGTGCCTGGCTCGCACTGGCATGTCTGGTCCTGGGCGCCATGAGCAGTGCGATCTCGTGGGCTGAACCTGGCAATAATACTCCATCAACGAGACCCTTCCAAGTCGGGGAACAGCTCACCTACGAAATATCTTGGATGAATATCACAGCCGGCACAGCGGTGATGGCTGTCAGTGGTGCCGGAACGGACGGAGACCGGCCGTTGGTGAAATTGATCACCACGGCCCAGTCGAGGCCCGCGATCACCACATTCTTTCCCGTGGATAACCGGGTAGAGTCGATCGTAGATCCTGCTACGCTGCTTCCGGAGCATTTGACCTTCAAGCGGCGAGAAGGGAAGAAAAAAGAAGATATCGAGTACACATTTCATCAGACAGAGGGGACGGTCACGGTTGTCAAAGGTGGGACGATTGAAACATTGGCGATGCCACCGGGCACCCAAGACGTCATTTCCTGTCTGTATTATGCGCGCAGCGAGTTGTCGCTACAGCCAGGGTCATCTCTGACGTTGAACGTGCATCACGATAAAAAGAACCGCAAAGTAAACGTGCGCGTTGAGGAGATTGAGATTGTCAGCGGTCCGTGGGGGGAGGTTGAAACGGCTCGTGTGTTGGTCGTCATGCCGTTCCAAGGTCTCTTCCTCAACCAGGGTAACATCCGGGTGTGGTTTACCAATGATGATCGGCGCATTCCGGTTCGAATGAAGGCCAAGGTCATCATCGGGTCGATTGTGGCCGATCTCGTCAGCGGATTGCAGGCTTCTTCACCAACCCAATGAGGGAAGCAGCCTTTCGTTGCCCACCCTGTTCAAAACAGTTATACTTGCCTCGACCATGGGACAGTTTCCTCTTACATTAAGCAGATTTATCATTCAGAAGCAGGCGGCACATCCGGGGGCCACCGGGGAATTTTCCAGCCTCTTGGCTCAGATCGGCTTGGTTGGTAAACTCATTGCGCGGGATCTCAGATGTGCAGGGCTCATCAATATCCTGGGAACGACCGGTGAGACTAATGTGCAGGGGGAGACAGTTAAGAAGCTGGATGAGATTGCGAACGAGACCTTTCTGAAGGCATTTCGCCATAGCGGACTTGTATGCGCACTGGCGTCGGAAGAGATGGAAAAACCGGTCCTGCTTCCGGAGAATTGGCCGCAAGCCAAGTACATGCTGCTCTTCGATCCTCTCGATGGCTCATCAAACACGGACTGCAACAATCCGCTCGGTGCGATTTTTTCGGTCTTGAGGTCCGAGCGCAAAGACCGGATGCCGACCGAGGATGAACTTGTCCGCAAGGGAACAGAGCAGGTGGCTGCCGGCTATCTCCTCTTCGGGTCAAGCACCATGCTAGTCTATACCGTTGGACAAGGAGTACACGGGTTTACGTTGGAGCCTGGCATCGGCGAGTATCTCCTGTCTCACGAGCAGATCCGTATGCCTGCTCGAGGCAAGGTCTATGGCGCGAACGAAGGCAACTATCATAAATGGACGACGGGCATGAAGAAGTACATGGACTATCTGAAGATCCCGGATACAGCCACGGGGCGGCCCTACAGTGGACGCTATTCCGCCTGTCTGGTGGCCGACGTACACCGGATTCTCCTCGGCGGAGGTATCTATCTCTATCCCGGTGAGCTGGGCAAGCCAGAGGGCAAGCTTCGGTTGCTGTACGAAGCCAATCCGTTGGCGTGGGTCGTGGAGCAGGCAGGAGGGAGAGCCAGCACCGGCACCATGCGCATCCTCGACGTGGAGGCCAAGCAACTGCATCAACGGGTACCGTTGTTCATTGGGAGTGCGGACGACGTTCTGGACGCGGACGCGTTCATCCAAGGCAGACGATAACCGTGAAACGAATATAACTTACTCAGGTAGATAGGCTGAAGGATCTTAGGGGTTGGGCTTCTTGCGCAACGAGGATTCATCTCTGCTTGAACCCAAGGACGTAGAAATCGAGAAGGTGTTGAATGGCTTGATTCGTGCTTTGCGAGATCGTTTATAGCCTTCAGCCTGAACACCTGAGTAGGTACTAACGAATAACGTTTCACGAATCCAGGGGAGGAGAGACATGGCTGATCGAGTACAAGAGATTCTGAGCTGGTACAGCAGCGACAACGCGGGAACAAAAACGAATATCGCCCGTTTGTTGCGCCATGGAAAATTGGCGGGGACTGGTAAGCTGGTGATTCTGCCTGTGGACCAAGGATTCGAGCATGGTCCGGCCAGGAGCTTTGCCTCCAATCCAGGGGGCTACAATCCCCTCTATCATTTTCAGTTGGCGATCGATGCGGGCTGCAATGCCTACGCCGCGCCGTTGGGATTTCTGGAGGCCGGGGCGAGTGAGTATGCCGGGCAAATCCCGATCATTCTGAAACTCAATAGCCACGATACATTGCACGACGAAAAAGATCCGTTGCCTTCCGTGACGGGCAGCGTGAGCGATGCGCTGCGATTGGGCTGTGTGGCTGTGGGGTTCACGATTTATCCAGGGTCTTCGCACTGCAACGCCATGTATGAACAGCTGCGCGAGATTGCAGAAGACGCCAAGGACTGTGGCTTGGCGGTCGTCGTGTGGTCGTACCCGCGCGGGTCGATACTCAGTAAGGAAGGGGAGACGGCGATTGATGTGGTGGCGTATGCGGCCCAGATTGCGGCCCAACTCGGCGCCCATGTCATTAAGGTCAAGCTTCCCACTGCGTATCTTGAACAGGCCGCGGCGAAGAAGGTGTACGAGTCGGCCAAGATTTCGATCACGACCCTGGCAGAGCGGGTCAAGCATGTGGTGCAGAGCTCGTTCGATGGGCGCCGGATCGTCATTTTCTCCGGGGGGGCCAAGAGCGAGGACAAGCATGTGTTTGAGGAAGCGCGCGCCATTCGTGACGGCGGCGGATTTGGCTCCATCATTGGGCGAAACTCGTTCCAGCGTCCCAAAGCAGAGGCGATTACGTTTCTCCACACCATCATGGGGATTTATTCCGGCGAGGGCCGGTGAGGCGCCGGGATATACCGATTGTGTGTGAATCGTTCGGGTCACGAGGGATGAAGAGCAAGGATCACCTATGAAACTCGTTCGTGCGTGGCTGGTTCCGTCCACTTTGCTGACTGTAGGGATTGTCATCGGGATTGTGGTGGCTTCTGACATGGGTTGGTTGCCGACCGGCACGGCCGGGCCTGAGCCGACTCCCGGCCCAATCGCTCGTCCCGTGGCTACCGCACCGCAGCTTCCAATGACAGGGGGGAGCGGGAAAAACTTCGTTGAGATCGCAAAATCGGTGAAGCCGGCGGTCGTCAACATAGCAGCGACACGAAGCGGAAAATCTGGAGAAGGTCAGCACAGTGCGCCGCTCGATGACCCGTTTTTTCGCAAGTTCTTCGGCGAAGAATTTTTTAAGCATGATGCCCCCCAGCGGGAGCCAAAAGAACGTGGCCAGGGGTCCGGGGTCATTGTGGAGGCCAATGGTTTGATCATCACCAATAATCATGTGGTGAACAAGGCCGACGAGATTCGGGTCTTTTTGTCGGACAAACGGGAGTTTAAGGGCAAGCTGATTGGTACCGATGCGAAGGCGGATATCGCGGTCGTGAAAATCGAAGCGACAGGGCTCTCAACCATTCCCTGGGCCGATTCCGACCAACTGGAGGTCGGGGAGTTTGTGTTGGCCGTGGGGAGTCCGTTCGGGCTGACCCAGACCGTGACGATGGGGATCGTCAGTGCAGTCGGACGAGCCAGTATGGGAATTGCCGAATACGAAGACTTCATCCAAACCGATGCGGCGATCAACCCGGGCAATTCCGGAGGCGCGTTAGTCAACATGCGTGGCGAATTAGTCGGGATCAATACGGCGATCTTCAGTCAAAGCGGCGGCAACATGGGTATTGGGTTTGCGGTGCCCAGCAACTTGTCGCGCGCCATCATGGATCAGTTGGTACGGACGGGGAAGGTCGTCCGTGGCTGGCTCGGGGTGGCGATTCAAGATTTGACTCCTGAGTTGGCCACACAGTTCGGGATCACCGACACGAAGGGTGTGCTCGTCAGCGATGTGATGGACGACAGTCCTGCGAAGAAAGCGGGATTTGAGCGCGCAGATGTGATTATCGAATATGACGGCAAGTCGATGGATTCACCGACGCATTTGCGGAATGCCGTCGCACAGACTCCGATCGGGAAGAAGGTCTCGGTCAAGCTGATTCGAGACAAGAAGTCCAAGACGATTGAGGTCGCGATTGTGGAACAGCCGAAATCCTTAGGACAGCCCAGCGCAGAGGAGAGCAGGGAATCAGCGGTGCCAACGGGGGTCCTCTCGGATCTTGATGTCCGTGAGTTAAACGAGGAACTGACTGCTCGGTACGGATTGAAGGCCACCGAACGTGGCGTAGTGGTGGTCAGGGTAAAGCCCGGAAGCACGGTGGAGGAAATGGGTGTGCGCGAAGGCGATATTATTCTCGAAATCAATCGCAAGGCAGTGGGCTCGCTCAAGTCCTATGAACAAGCCGCTTCCAGCCTGGCCAAGGATCAAGCGGTCCTCTTGCTGCTCAAACGGAAGGGCCAAACGATCTATCTCACGCTGCGGCCCTAAACGCCTGGCGCTCTATCGGACGGAATGTGGATGCCGTCGTGACCAGTGTGTTGCAACCCGCCGCGGGGCGTATGATCTTTACGCGCCTGAAGGAAGAGGCCGAACGAGAGGAGTCGCAAGTTGCTCGTGGCTAAGAACCTACCGAGAGATACGATTCTGCTGCGTCGAGCGATCCGCGGCCCTCTGCTTCGTTCCCGGCCTGACGAGATTTTTAACGTATTGCAGGGAATACGCCTCAAATCTTTTCAAGGCCTGCGGCCTTGCATATGACCACGGCTCGCTCACCTCGCGTCGAACCGATCCCTCGTCAGGCTCCTTTGGTGGTGGCACTTGTGCCGGCTGCCGGCCGTGGGCTGCGGATGGGCGGCGCCGTCCCCAAACAATTTCTTTCATTGGGTGGTGAGCCGCTCATCATTCAGTCGTTGCGGATGTTGCAAGCCGCTCCCGTGGTCGACCAGATTATTCTTGCCGTTCCGTCTGCAGACGTCGAATATTGTGAGCGCGAGATCGTCTCGCGGCATCGATTCACCAAAGTGACGAAGGTCGTGGCTGGTGGTGCAGAGCGCCAGGATTCGGTGCGGTACGCACTCGCTCAGGTTCCCCCAGACACAGACATCGTGCTCATACACGATGCCGTACGGCCATTTGTGACGCAACGGATGATCGACGAGGTCGTGGCTGCGGCGAGGAAAGAGGGAGCGGCGATTATCGCGCTTCCGATGCGGGATACCGTGAAACAGGTTCGGTCGGATGGGATGATTGAGCGAACGGTCGATCGCACCCCCTTGTGGCTCGCCCAAACTCCGCAGGCCTTTCGACGGGACTGGATCGAGACCGCCCACAGGAAAGCGCATGCCGAAGGGGTGCGGGCCACCGATGACGCATTCTTGGTGGAATGGCTGGGGTATTCGGTGGCGGTGGTTGAGGGAAGCGGAGAGAATATCAAAGTGACGAGGCCTGAAGACCTGGTGATCGGCGAGGCCATTCTGGCGTCGCGAATCACAGGGAGCGGGATGCGCGAGAAAGGCGTGAAAAGCGGGACTGGCACGTCTCGACCTTCGCGCCAGTCTCGCAAGTCGCGCTGACTGACGCATGGCAAATCATGAGGAGAGCCTATGACGATGCGAGTGGGCTGCGGTTACGACATCCATCCGTTGGGACCAGGACGAAAGCTGATTCTCGGCGGGATTGAGGTGCCTCACAGCAAAGGTTTGTTGGGACATTCCGATTCCGATGCCTTGGTCCATGCCCTCTGCGATGCGTTGCTCGGAGCGATGGGCGAAGGGGATTTGGGCCGACACTATCCCAGCTCCGATCAGCGGTTCAAAGATATTTCGAGCCTGAAGCTGTTGGAGGATGTGGTCGGGAAGATGCGGGGGAAGGGGTATCGAGTCGTGAACGTCGATACGGTCATTATCGCGCAGGCCCCCCGGCTCAGTTCGCATTTAGCAGCCATGCAGAAGCAGATGGCGCAGGTGCTCGAGGTCGATCCGGACCTCGTCAACGTGAAGGTAAAGAGCGGAGAGGGAATCGGCATGATCGGTCGAGAGGAAGGTATCGCCGCCCAGGCGGTCTGTTTGATCGAACGGTCTTCGACAGCGTAAGATAATTCAACTATGGTCCTGAAAGCCATTAGAGAAGATCTCCGGGCCGTGTTCGACCGAGATCCGGCTGCGACCAGCTGGCTTGAAGTCGTGCTGACCTATGCCGGCTTTCATGCGCTGCTGGCCTACCGCATTTCCCACTGGTTGAAGTCCTATAACGTGCCGTTCGTTCCTCGGGCTATTTCTCAGATTGCTCGCTGGTTCACGGGCATTGAAATTCATCCCTCGGCCAAGATCGGCACCGGGTTCTTCATCGACCATGGGATGGGGGTGGTCATCGGCGAGACAGCAGAGATCGGAGATTACGTGACCCTCTTCCAGGGCGTGACGCTCGGAGGGACGGGGAAGGAACGAGGGAAGCGCCACCCCACGCTTGGCAATCACGTGGTCGTCGGGGCCGGAGCCAAGATTCTCGGTGGGATCACGATCGGCGACAATGTGAAGATCGGCGCCAATTCGGTTGTGCTCAAGAATGTCGCCGCCAATTCCACTGTCATTGGAGTGCCGGCCCGCGTGATTAAGACTCAAGGCGAGCGGCTCCCCGATGCCACGATGGACCACAGCAACCTGCCTGACCCGATCAGTGACCGGCTCTTGGCACTCGAGCAGGAGTTGATCGAACTTCGCAAAAAACTGGAAAACCAGGACTCCCCCCGCCTGTTTTAGCATCCTGCTAGTCGTAGTCCACTCGCATGAGACAGAGTCCATGAGGAGGGGCGGTCTGGCCTGCTGCAGACCGATCCCGAGCCATCAGGACCTCTGTGAGACTCTTGGGAGTCCGTTTGCCCAGCCCCACTTCGACCACTGTTCCGACCATCGCGCGGACCATGTGCTTCAGAAACCGGTCGGCATAGGCCTCAATGTAGATCTGGTCGTCGTGGCGGATGACAGCGAGTCGTTGCAGGTGGCAGATGGGATTGGTGTTGTCCGTGAGGCTTCCTTCGAAGGAGGAAAAATCCTGTGATCCGATCAGCGTCGCTGTCGCCTGTTGCATAGCAGCCTCATTCAGCGGCCTGTAGATGTGCCACACGAATGCGCGATCGACAGTAGGGCGGGCCGGACGGTGGAGGATCCGATAGGTGTAGAGCTTGCCTCGTGCATCGTGTTGGGCATGAAAGCGGGCGTCCATGAGGGCAGAAGAACGAACGGCAATGTCTTTCGGCAGCACGGCATTGAGCGCCCGCATCCAGTTGGACGCGGCGCAATCCCGGTCCGTGCGAAAGCTCGCGACTTGTCCGAGCGCATGCACACCGGAATCCGTACGGCCTGCGCCGACGACGGATACCGTGGCCTCGCTGACCTGGTGGATGGCTCGTTCGATGGCCTCTTGGATCGTGGGGTGAGCGGGTTGGCGCTGCCACCCGGCGTAACAGGTCCCATCGTATTCCAAGACTAACTTGACCGTAGGCATCGACGTGGGGGATAGCACAGTGCGGAGGTCATCGCGTGGCGAGTTTCGAAGAGGCGAGGAAGGTGTTGACGCCTTCCATGAGTGCTTTTGCCACGCGTGTGGTGAAAAGGCCGGTTCGGAGCAGGTCTTCTTCAGCAGAGTTCGAGATATAGGCAATTTCAGCCAGGATGCTGGGCATGCTGGTGAAGCGGAGCACATAGAAGGGTGCGGTCTTCACCCCATGGTCCACCAGGGCGTAGTGGTCGTTCAGGTTGGTCAGCATGGCTTCCTTGGCGGTCCAGGCGAGTTCGAGGGATGCTTCGAACTTCTTCGCCGTCAGGAGATCAGCGACGAGATATTCCCATCCCACGCCGGTGCTGTTGAGGGGGGTTCCATTTTCACGGGCCGCTACTTCGAGCGCCCGTTGATCCTTGGCCTCTCCGAAGTGGTAGATTTCAATTCCCTTCACGGAGCGTTGGGGGTGTGAATTCACATGGATCGACACGAAGAGATCCGCCTCCTGCGCATTGGCAAACTTCGCCCGGTCTTCTAACTCGACGAACTCGTCCCGGTCACGGGTCATGAGGACGCGGACTCCCGGCTGCTTGCTCAAGAGATCGCGCAATTTCAACGCGACCTTCAGCGTAATGTCTTTTTCTTCCGTCCCACGTTGCCCATGTGCCCCAGGATCTTTCCCACCGTGCCCTGGATCGATCACGATGGTCTTAAATGACTTGGCCCGCGGCTGAGCAGGCTGGGGAGGAGTCGGGAGTGGAAGTCCTAGGCCGGGTGTTGATTCAACAGGCGGAGCTGTCAGAAATTCATGGCGAGGCACTACATCGATAACTAGCCGATAAGGATTTATCAACGTAAGCAACTTGTAGCTTTGAAATGAGCCAGTTGGGAGAGAGACCTCAACAGATCGTTCAGATCTCTGGGTGATGACAAAGGGCTTGGCAATCCTACCAGTTGCAAGTTTCGTCTTGGCGGATGGGCTCAAGGTGGCGTTGGGAATTTCGATGGTCACCCCCTCGGCCTGGAGCTGGGGATGTTTGTTGGGGTGGGCCTTCGCGTCGAGATCGAGCACGAGCCTCGTCAAACCCGGCGAGCTGGCAGTTCGGAGGTTCTGAATCGTCGTCAGGCCGAGCGCAGTGGGAGACAGGTGTACACGGGAGGTGCGAGACCGCTTGGACTTGGCTGGAGACTCCTGATGAGACTCACTCGTTGCCGCACATGCCTGGCCGGCGTGAAACGGACTGAGGGCATGGCCAGGGAGGTCGAAGAGTCCGACCAGGAAGGTGAGGGTAAGAATGCGCCACAGGGCTGATCGCATGGGTGTGTACTGCGTTGACGGGATAGAGAGTATTTCTCAGATGTTCGCGCCGTTGTCAAGAGGATTGACCGTGCCACGGTATGCCAGAGCCGATTGACAGTAGGCGGTGTGAGCAGTAGGGTCTCTAGCAGGATACTGAAAAAGTCCGCCAGCCTGTCTTGTTCATTTGGTCTGTTCGGTCTGTTTCGTTTATTTGGTTTGTCTTGTTTATTTGGTTGAATCAGACTAATCGGAGAAACCAGATGAACCAAATCAACCAGATAAACAAAACAAACCTGACCAACCAGATGGACCAGACAGACCAGATAATCAGACAGACCGGGCTTGTCCCTCATGTGTCTGCCTGTGCGAGTCCGCACGCAGACATGCGGACGATCGAAGTTCTCGCGTACCAAAATATTTTTTTGGTAGCCTGCTAGTCATGGCACTCCACTTGATCGTCGACGGCTACAATCTCTTGGCTCAGGCGAGCCGGATCGGTGGCGGGACAAGCCTCCATTCCGAAGTGGCGCGCGAGGCCTTGTTGCGCGACCTGGCTGCCTATCGTCAGCGAAAATCCCATGCGATCACGGTGGTCTTCGACGGGTGGCAACAGGGATGGGGCACGGAACAGCGGGAGCATCGGCTTGGTCTTGAGATTATCTTCTCTCGACGGGGAGAAAAAGCCGATCAGGTAATTCAACGTCTGGCAGCCGAATTCGGATCCGCCTGCGCGGTGGTGAGTTCCGATCGTGAGATTGTCGACTTTGCGAGGGCGCAGGGAGCCTTCGTGATGAAGGCCCAGGAGTTTGTCGGGAAACTACGCGAGGGGACGAACCCGACCGGTGTATCGGCACACAAAGAGCTGGATACGGGAGAGGATCTTCGACCGAAGCGAGGTCCGGAGAAGCGCGGGAACCCGCGGAAATTGCCCAAGGCACTACGGCAGCGAAGCCGGCAGCTCAAGCGATTTTGAACAGGCGTTTCGCGTTCTCGGTCGTGATGCGTCCGATGGTGTCGACTGACATGCCTGGCGCATCGGCATGAATCTCCGCCAACTTTTGCGCGACGAAGGACACGTAGGCCGGCTCGTTTCGTGTGCCTCGATGAGGGATGGGTGTCAGATAGGGGCAGTCGGTTTCGATCAGGAGGCGGTCCAACGGAGCGGTTTTCGCGATGTCTCTGAGCATCGTCGCGTTCTGAAACGTAAGAATACCGGAGAACGAGAGGTAGAATCCCAAATCGAGCGCATCTTTCGCCAGCCACGCATCTCCCGAGAAGCAGTGAAACACCCCGCCGATGTCTGACGC